>DAIDJM010000001.1 GCA_027451405.1 Acetobacteraceae bacterium
CATCCACCCGCTTCACGCCACGCGATTTTTGCGGCAGCAGGGGTGCGATTACCTTCCATTCGAAATCAGTCAGATCGTAGCGGCCCATAATAAGCTCCTCCCAGGAGCTTGAATCACAACGCAAACCCGTGCTGCTACCCCTTTATGGGTACACCACCTAAGACTTTTGACGTCTTCCCCAACCGTAGTTACCACGAACAGCCCGCGGTCAGGGGTCATCCAAACGAAATTACATGGTCTGCGACCATCAATGGCGCATGACTCGACCTCCGGATAGAGCTCACGCACATCCATGCAGCCACGGTCTTCAGCGCAAAAGCTATTTTTCCCGGAATCGACGGGCTGATTTCCGATCTGAATTAAATGGCGTCGCGCCGCCGCATAAGGAGTGCCCGGTCGGACGCTAATAGGAGTGCTCAGGCCAGCAGCAAGGCTCGCGGATAGGGTTCCAGTGCCGATGAGAGCTGCAACCGAGACGAAACGAACCGGCTTTACGCACGAGTGCACGCCAATCCCCTTCGGAAAGTGCCAATCTAGCCAGCGATCCACCAGCGATGCGATTATAAAGAATTGCACCACGCCGCACGATTAGCCAAGTCAATGGTTTAGATGGTGCAGAAGTCTGGTGCGAATGGCCACTTCTACGGTCCAATCCGCCATAAGCGGACAGACAACCTTCGGCCACTCATGTCAGGAACCGAGTGTCCGGTTCAGCCGGGGCCGCCCCAGAACCGGAAATGCGCAAAGCCCCCCGTTTATTCCTCTCCCAACCCACCAGCCGCCCCAAACATGGCGAGACTCCAACAAAATGGGGTCTGGGGCCTTTCGGCCCCAGCGGGTCCCGGGCAGAGCCCGGGCCGCCGGAGGCACGCCTCAACCCAAAAGCGCGGCTTAAGGCCCCAACCCACGGTCCAGGAAGGCTGAGCTGTCCTGCCCGCCGGCGGCGCGGAACCGCACCTTTCCTGCGGCGTGCGACACTTGCACGTCGAGCCCTTCCAGGAGGGCCAGGCCGAACAGCAGATCCGGCTCTCCGGCGCGCAGCAGCGGCCGGCGCATCACCGCGACCGGCACGTCGGAGAAATGCAGGGCTCCGATGGTCACGCGATCCAGTGCCGCGATGGCCACGCGTGTGCTGCCGGGGCCCACGCCGAAGATCGGTTCGCTTTCGTGCGCCGCGATTTCCGCCTGCGGCACGCGCAGTTTTTCGATGCCGCCCGGAAACAACACATTGTCGGGCGAGCCGGTGTCGATGAGGGCGGTCATGGCGGTGCTGCCGATGGTGGTGGGCACGGTTGGCAGCGGGTCGGGCGGGTCGGAGGCGGTCGTGCGCGGACGCAGTTCCAGGAGGGTGACGGTTCCTGGCGCGGAGGCCGGGAAGCAGGTGGGTGCCGGGGGCGAGAGTTCGAGCCGGTTACGGGACAGATCGAGCGCGTAATCGTATGGCGCGAGGAAATCGGCGCCCAGGATGCCGTCGGCTGGCAGCCAGGGGCGGCCATGGCCGAGATCGGTCTCGAGGAACGGCCAGGGGCCGAGGCGGCTGCCGCCGGCCTCGACGGGGGCGGGGATGAGGGTGGCCGCGGTTCGGTGCCCGCCGATGCCGCCGATCCGGTGCGGCGGGAGTTTCGCCGCGATGAGGCCGAGACGCTGGGTCGCGCCTTCCGTGAGCAGGCTGACCTCGGCGCCGGTGTCGAGCACGAGGCGGGCGGGCCGGCCGGCGATCAGGGTTTGCACATAGACATGTCCCTCGCCGCGCTCGAGCGGGATCGAGGCGATCGGCGACGGGCATATCAGCGCCGATTGTAATGACTGGCAGCCGGCGAGCATGACGAGGGCAAGCCCGGCGAGCGCCTGGCGGGCCGGCCGCATGGTCAGGCGCGCCGCGTGCGCGGGTTCCGGCCGGGCCACTCCACGCCGTGATATTCGAGCGGCCCCGCCTGGCGTTCGTCGATGCAGCGGCCGCGCACCGAGACGCCGGCCTGGTGCACGGTTTCGGGGTCGCCGGAGACGAGCGGGTGCCACCAGGCGAGGCCCCTCCCCTCGGCGAGCCGCCGGTAGGCGCAGCTCGGTGGGAGCCAGTCGATTTTGGGCAGGGATTTGGGCGTGAGGCGCACGCAATCGGGGACGACGCGGCGGCGGTGGGCGTAGTCGCGGCAGCGACAACTGTGGCGGTCGAGCAGCCGGCAGGCGACGTCGGTCCAGGAGATGGAGCCGTCTTCCTCACGCAGCTTGGCGAGGCAGCAGCGGCCGCATCCGTCGCAGAGCGATTCCCACTGGGCCCGGGTCATCTCGCCGAGCGGCACCGTTTTCCAGAAAGGGGGCACGGGGCGAGCATAGGCCAGAGGCGCGCGGTGGGCGAGGGCCGCGCTCGTTGCGCCGCCGGCCTGCGTGACAATTTCATGAAGCGTAAAACGGCGGGGGGGATTTCTGCTAGGCGGCGGATCGGTCCTCACAGACGAGCGAGCCGCCTTGCGCCACGCCCCGAACACGATTTTCCGCCGCGCGCTCCTGGGCAGCGCGAGCCTCACCGCGCTCCTGGCGGCGAACCCGGCCCTGGCGGGCGGCCCGTTCCGCTCGCTCGCGCAGGCGATCGCGGTGCAGAACCGCAATGCTGCGGTGAACGCGGCGGCGAATGCGGGCGGTTTCACGGCGGCGCGCACCGCGGGGCTCGGGGCCGCCAATCTCGCGCGGGCGGCGCAGGCGCTGACGCATTTCAAGAACCTTGCCGAGGCGGTCGGCGCCGCCTCCGGAGGTTCCGCTTCCGTAACTGACGGACTTTCGCCGAACGGGCTCGCGCCGGCGGCGGGCTATGCGAGCAATCCCGGGCTCTGGATCGGCGCGAGCACCACGATCGCGAGCGCGCCCGATACGGCCAAGCCCGGCCAGATCGACGTGACCGTCACGCAGACCCAGCCGGTCGCGAAACTCACCTGGCAGAATTTCAGCGTCGGCGCGCACACGAAGCTGAGCTTCAACCAGTCCGCGGGCGGCGTGCCGCAGCATGCCTGGGTGGTGATCAACACCCTGACCGACACCAGCACGAACCCGACCACGATCCTGGGCGAGATCACCGCGCCGGGCAAAGTTTATGTGATCAACCGCAACGGCATCGCGTTCGGCAGCGGATCGGTGGTGAATGTTGCCGCGCTGGTCGCGACCACGGCGGCGATCGCGCAGAGCCAGTTCGGCACCGACCCGCAGGGCAATCTCACCTTCAACCTCTACGGTTCCGTCTCCGGAACCAGCTATCTGCCCACCTTCACCGGCAGCGCGCCCTCCGCCGCCGTGACGGTGGCGCCCGGCGCCTCGATCGAGACGGCGGCGCCCACCGGCACGAATGGTGGCGGCTACGTCATGCTGCTCGGCGGCCAGGTGAGCAATGCGGGCGTGATCGGCACCCCGCTCGGCCAGACCATCCTCGCGGCGGGCACGGATTTCGCGCTCCGGCCCGGCTATTCCGCGACCGGAAATAACATCTCGACCACGCTCGGCAGCGAAATCGCCGTGACCAACGGCGGAACGGCGAGCAATACCGGCGTGATCGTCGCCGATCAGGGCGACATCACGATGGTTGGCCACCAGGTGACGCAGGCCGGCGCGCTGCTCGCCACCACCACGGTCGATCAGCGCGGCACCGTGCATCTGCTGACCGACAATACCGACAGCACCGCGCAGATCACGCTCGCCCCGGGCAGCCTCACCGAAATCCTGCCCGAGGATAACGGCCAGACCGCGCTCGACAGCCAGCGCGCGGCGCTCGCCGCGCTGAGTGCTGCGGACAACGCGGCGCGCCTCACGCCGCTCGGCGCGCAGCTCAACGATTACAGCGCGCTGCCGGATCAGCTCGCGGAAAGCCGGATTCAGATCACCACCGGCGGCAGCGTCACGATCGCGAGCGGCGCGCTTGCCATCGCCCAGGGCGGGCAGGTGGCGGTCGCGGCGGCAAAGAGCGTCAGCTTGCAGACCGGCGCGGTCGTCGACGTGTCGGGCACGAGCAATGCCGTGCTGCCCGCGAGCATCAACGCGATCGCGGTCAACATCCAGCCGTTCCAGCTGCGCGATTCCGCCGGCAATCGCAACGGTCCTCTCAAGAGCACGAACGTTTTCGTCGATGCCCGGCAGCTGATCGAGATCGCGAGCGGCGCCTATGCCGGCAATGTCTATACACCGGGGGGCCTGCTCGAGGTCGGCGGCTATCTCGGCCTCGTGCCGCACGGGATCGCCGAATGGAGCGCGATCGGCGGGCAGGTGATCCTGCAGGGCCAGGCGCCCGACACGCAACCCGGCCATCTGAGCCCGAGCGGCAGCGTGGTGGTGGCTCCGGGGGCGGAGATCAATCTGACCGGCGGGCTCGTCACCTACCAGGCCGGCAGCATGCCGCAGAGTTACGTCGAAGCCACCAACGGGCAGATCTTCAACATCAACCAGGCACCCGGCAATCTCGTCTATGCGGGGATCTATACCGGCGAGACGCTTGCCCATCCGCGCTGGCACCTGACCCAGACTTTCGTCAATCCGCTGCTGACGCCGGCAAGCCTGCCGTCGCCGCAATATGTGGTCGGGCGCGATGCCGGCACGCTCACGATCGACGCCGCCAGCGTCGTCATGCAGGGCGATGTCGCGGCCGGCGCGTCGGAGGGCCCGTTCCAGACGGGCGCGCGCCCGACTTTCGTCACGGATCCATATCTGCTGGCGCAGAGCGTGGTCGCCGAGGGTGGCAGCCTGCTGGTCGGCAACTATCTCGGCGGCGCCATCAACAACACCACTTTCGACAGCACGGTCACGCTTGGCCCGCTCGCCGCGAGCGGCAACGCCACGCTGGCCGCGGCCGCCAACACGATCCTGATCGACACGCCAAGCGTCAATGCCGCCGATTTCGCGACCCTGACGGTCGCCTCCGCCGGCACGCTCACGCTCGATGCCCCGCTTGCGGTCGGCGATGGCGGCGCGGTCACGCTGAGCGCGCACGTGATCGAGGACGAGGCGCCGATCACCGCGCATGCCGGGGCGATCACGCTCACCAACCTGCTGCCCATCCCGAATACCGAACCGACCGTCACGGCGCCGGGGCCCGGCACGATCGCGGTCGCGCCGGGTGTGACCCTCAGCGCCCGCGGTGTCTGGACCAATGCGGCGCTCGATCCGCTGCACCGGTCCGGCGAAGGGTTCATCAATGGCGGCCGCATCACGGTCGACAGCACCGGCGCGCTCGCGCTGGCTGCCGGCAGCACGCTCGATGTCGGCGCCGGCGGCGCGTTCCTGCCCGGCGGCAAACGCCTCGCGGCCAGCGGCGGCAGCATCGCGATCACGGCCGATCTCGAGCCCACCAACGTCGCCCCGATCGTCCATTTCGATAATGTTTCCATCGCCTCGCGCTTCTCCGGATACGGGTATTCCGGATCGGGAACGCTCTCGGTCACGGTCCCGGAAATCCGGATCGGCGGCAGCGCCGGCGGGGTCTCCAGCGATTACTGGCTGGCCGCGCCTTCGGTCCTGCAATCCGGCTTCGCCGGCTACGTGTTCGACGGGTTCCTCAAGACCTCCGTGGCGCCCGGCGAGACCGTAACGGTGACGGAGCCGGTCTATCTCGCGGCCGCCGGCGCCGCCGACCTGCCCACCGGCGGCGATCCCGGCTCCGCCTACACGATCGGTCTGCTGCCGGTTTATCTGCCGAATGGCGGCCGCGACAGTTTCACGCAGCGTCCGGGCGCGTCGCTGGCGCTCGAATCCGTCATCGATCCAGCTCTCTATAATGGCGGGGGCGGCGATCTTTCGATCGGCGCCGGCGCCTCGCTCGCGGTCGATCCCGGGCAGTCGATCGCGCTTTCCGCCTACGGCCAAATCAGCGTGTTCGGCACGCTGACGGCGCACTCCGGCACGATCTCCATTTTCAATACGAGAGGGGAACAGGCGGCCGGCGCCGGCATCAGCGGCGCGTTCGCCAACGATCTGAGCGGATTGTCGATCTGGCTCGACGGCACCAGCCGGCTCGATGTCTCAGGGATCGCCGTCAGCTTCACCGATCCGCGTGGCCTGCGATACGGCGCGCCGGGCCAGGGCGGAACGATCGCGCTCGGCGCGAACCCCACCGTCGATGCCGCGAGCGGCCTTTCCACCTACGCACAGATCGTCGAGCGGCCGGGCGCCGTGCTCGATCTGCAGGGCAGCGCGGTATCGGTCGATGTCGTCGCGGGCGCAGAAACGGGCGGACTCGCCAATCCGGTGCAACCGCAGATCCTGCCGGGGAATGGCGGCACGCTGCTCGCGCGCTCCTATACCGGCATCGCGCTCGATGGCGGCCTGCAAGCCGGCGGCCAGGGCCCGGGTGCCGCCAACGGCGAATTGTCGCTGCAGCTCGACGCGATCCCCAATCTGGGCGGGCTGCTCGGCCTGCCCGCGGGCGTTTTGTCGCAGGATCAGGTCATCGTGTCGCAGCATCCGGAGCCCGTGCTGGGCGATGCGACGCTGCAGCCCGGCATGGCGCTGCCGGAGGCATCGATCGGCGTCGCCCACATCTCCCAGGATCAGATCGACGCCGCGTCCTTCGGCAGCGTCGTGCTGGCCGCTCCCGTCGCGGTCACCTTCGACGGCTCCGTCGATCTCGCCGCCAGCCGCGCCATCGTGCTCGCCGCACCCGCGATCGGCGATACGAACGGCGATGTCTCGACCAGCGTCTCGCTGTCCGCGCCCTATGTGAGCCTGCTCGGCCCGGCGGTCACGCCGAACGCCTTCACGATCACCGACGCCATCTCCGCAGGCAGCCTCACGGTCTCCGCCGACCTGATCGACATCGCCGGCAACTTCGATATCGGCGCGCTCCGTACCGTCACGCCCGGCTCCGCCGCCATGCCGGGCACCCAGACCTTCGTTGCCGGCGCCTACAGTTTTGCCAACGCGACATTCCTGAGCACGGGCGATATCCGCTTCACCAGCAGCACCGGCACGTCGAGCACGCTCGACAGCAGCGGCAATCTCACCTTCGATGCCGCCCAGCTTTATCCGACGACCGCCTCGCGTTATGCGGTGGTGGCGGGCGACTACCTGAACGCCCCGGACGGCACGCCAAAATTCCTCGGCACCATCTCGATCCTGCGTCAGGGCGCGACGCCGCCGGTGCCGTTCTCGCTTGGCGGTACCTTGAGTTTCGCCGGCCGCACGATCACCCAGAGCGGCGTGCTGCGCGCCCCGGAAGGCGCGATCGTGCTCGGCGACGGCGATCTCGCCCCCGCCTCGAGCGGCGCCGGCGCCAAGAGCAGCGTCTTCATCACCGAAAACATCACCCTCGATCCGGGCAGCATCATTTCGGTCAGCCTCGATGGCGCCACCATCCCCTACGGCGGCACGGCTGACGGCGTCACCTACAGCACGCCGGGCTTCGGCAGCAACGCCACCTTTTCGCCCTCCGTTCTGTTACAGTCTCAGAATATCAAGATCGCCTCCGGCGCCACGCTGGATCTGTCGGGCGGTGGCACGATCGCCGGCAGCGGCTTCGTTTTCGGCCGAGGCGGCTCGGTGGATGTCAACACCTCGCCGCTCATCACCAGCGCCAGCGGCACCGTCACGACCGTTTCGCAAAACAGCGTTTTCGCGATCCTGCCCGGCTACGCCAGCGCCTACGCGCCGGTCTCGCCACAGGATAGCGGCTATACCACGCCGCAGATCGGCGAGCAGATCACGGTCGGCGCCGGCGACGTGCCCGGGCTCGCCGCCGGCACCTACACGTTGCTGCCTTCCTATTACGATCAGCTTCCCGGCAGCTACCGTGTCGAGCTCGCGACCGGCGCGGTGCCGCCCGGCTTCGCCAACGCGTTCGGCAATTTCACCACGCTCGCCGCCGTACGGATCGGCACGGCGAACACCACGATCCTCTCGGCGGTCCCGACCAATGCGCTGTTCACGAGCGCCGCCGGCGTGCAGCAACTCGCGCAATACGACACCGAAACCTACAGCGCCTTCGAACAGGCGCGGGCGAAAACCTTCGACTCGCCGCGCGCCCCGCTGCCCAGCGACGCGAAGACGCTCGCGATCAACATCGACCAGATCTACGGCGCGCAGGATCCGCTCGGCGCGCCGCAGACCGCAAGCCTCGATATCGCCTCCGGCACGGTCGATCAGCTGCCGCAACCCGGAGGCTTGGGCGGAACCGTCGAGATCACGAGCCTCATGCCGATCGAAGTGGTCGCCCATACCGGTGATCCCGGCATCCCGGTGCTCGCCGGATCGGGCACGCTTGCGCCGGTCCCCTATGCGACGCTCGCGGCACCGCAGCTCGATGCGCTCGGCGCCGCCCGTCTCGTGCTCGGCGGCACGCTCGCGAGCAACCCCGGCGTGCCGCAGGACATCGCGATCGTCGCTTCCGCGCCTGAACTGCTCTTGCTCGACGGCGCGGTGCTGAAGGCTGGCGACGTGCTGCTGACCACGGGCGTGCTGCCGGGTTCCGCGACCCCGGGCCTGATCGACGTGGCGAACGGGGCCACCATCAGCACGATCGGCGAGCCGGCCACCGCGCCGGGCTACGCGAACGGCTTCCTGTTCAATTCGTTCCAGTTCGGCATCGCGCCGGTGCTCGACGTCTCGAACACACAAGACGTATTCGAAACCAATGTCGGCTCGATCGGCAGTCCGGGCCTTATTCAGGTGGATACCGGGGCGACGCTGCTTGCCGGCGGCAGCCTCGATTTCGTCACCGGGCCGAGCGCCTCGGTCTCGATCGGCCAGGCCACGCTCGGTGCCCGGTATGTCGATCTTCAGGTTGCCACCATCAATATCGGCAGCGCGGCGGCGCTCGCGGCCGAGTCCGGAGCGCTGCCAGGCGGGCTGGCGCTGACGACCGAGGCGCTGCAAACGCTGCTGGCCGGCGATCCGGCCACCGGCGTTCCGGCTGCACAACAACTGATCCTGACCGCCGTCAACGACGTCAACATTCTCGGCGATGGCGGAACGCTGGCACTCGATACCGGCTCGACCGCGCTCGTGCTGAACACGCCCGCGATCTACGGATTTGGCGCTTCCTCCGACGCCGTTTCGATCCGGGCCAAAAGCTTCACCTGGAGCGGGATTGCGAGCAGCCAGACGCTGAGCGGCGTCTCGACCCTGACCGTCGCCGGTCTGCCGGGCGGGCAGATCGCCGGCAGCGAGACCCATACGATCGGCGCGCTCGACATTGCCGCGCAGCAGATCGTGCTTGGCTACGGCCCCTTCTCGCAACCCGAAAATCAGGTGCCGCTCGGCCATCTGCTGGCCGGCTTCGGTACCGTGACGCTGACCGGGTCGCAAAGCATCAGCGCCAACAACCAAGCCAATCTCTCGGTTTTCGCGACCGTTCCTGTGGCAGGACAACAAGGTGTCGGCGGCGATCTCGTGCTCGAGACACCCCTGCTCACCACCGCGTCGGGCGCCAGACTCGCGATCATCGCGGGCGGCAGCTTCGCGCTCGAACGCGGCAGCTTCGCGGCCGCCAATACCGCGAGCGTCACCACGCTCGGCGGTGAGATCGATCTCACGGCAGCCTCCATCCTGCTCGACAGCGCCATCGCGCTGCCCGCCGGACGGCTCGCGGTGACCGCCACCGGAACGCTCGGCGCCACGAGCACGATCGGCACGCCGAGCGTGACCGTCACCAGCACCGTCACGAACGGCGAAACGCTCACCACCACGCTGACCACGCTCACCAGCGCGCAAACCGTCAGCAGCGCCGCGATCACCATCGGCAGCGACGGCGTGCTCGACCTCGCCGGACGCACGACGCCGATCTTCGATCAGAAAGTGCAGTCGCCGGGCGGCACCATCCTGCTCGAGAGCGCCTCTGGCACGATCGTCAGCAGCACCGTCACGACCACGACGATGGCCGGGAGCGCCACCGTCACGCTGGGCTCGAACCTCGCGAACGTCTCGACCACGCCGGGCGCGCCGGGGGCCGGCAACGATATCGCGATCGCGCCGGGGGCTAGGCTCGATGTCAGCGCGCCGGGAGCCGCGGCCGGCGCCATTTCGCTCTCGGCGCTCGGTGGAACCGTCGATGTCGCGGGCGCGCTCGAGGGAAGTGCGGCCGCCGGCGCGCGCGGCGGGAGCTTCTCGGTGATCGCGGGCGGTTTCGGTCCCAATACGAGTTTCGACGGGCTGAACGCGCTGCTCGACGCGGGCGGCATCACCGGCGCGCGCCGCTTCGAACTCGCCACCGGCAACATCCTGGTCGACCAGACGGTGACCGCGAACGTCGTGCAGATCGCGGCCGATGGCGGATCGCTGGAGGTCTCCGGGACCATCAACGCCTCCGGGAGCACGCCCGGCAGCATCGCGCTCAGTGCCGGCGGCAATCTCACCATCGACGGCACCGCTCTGCTCGATGCGCACGCGACCGGCGATGCGCGCGACAGTTACGGCCTCAATATCGATGCCGAAAACCGGGCGCACGTCACGCTGAGCGCGACCGCGATCGGGCCGGCCGGCACGCCGGGCGGCACCCTCACAATCGATCCCGGTGCCACCATCGATCTTCGCTACAGCACTGCCAAGCCGGCACTCGTCACCACGCCGCAGGGCGTGCTCGTGCTGAACGCGCCCCGCGTGGGCGGCGGCAATGATGGCGTGCAAGCGAGCATCCCCGGCAGCATCTCCGTGCTCGGCGCGGCCAGCATCGATCTTTACGCCTTCCGCACCTACACGCCGACCGATCCGAACGGCACCGTGCTCTCCCTTCTCGGCAGCCAGACCGCGCCCGCCGGCGCGATCACGCTCCAGCAGATAGCGGCGGACGACAATCAGTTTGCCTCCAGCCTCGGCACGCTCGGCGGCCAGCTCGCCGGTCTGGTCGCCTACGGCAACAATTTCAATCTGGCGCCCGGGGTGCTGATCGAGAGCAGCAGCGCCTCTGGCGGCAATCTCACCATCGCCGGCGATCTCAATTTCTCGGCCTTGCGCATTTCCGATCCCGCCGCTTACGGGCGGCAGGTCAGCGCGCCGGGAGCGGCGGATGGTTCGGGCGAGGCCGGCTCGATCCAGTTCCGCGCGAGCGGCGATCTCACCGTGAACGGAAGCGTGACCGACGGCTTCCTGGCGCCGCCGGATCAGACGAGCATTGCCTCCGGCGGTGCGACGCTCAGCGCCAACAACGGCTGGGTGTTCCAGGGCAACGCGGATCCGCTGAGCGCCGATATCCTGCTGCCCTCGACCGCGTCCGGTTCGAGCAGCACGCTCGGCACCACGCAGCAGTTCGAGCTCGGCGCCGGCAGCAGTTTCAGCACGGTCCGTCCGATCTCGCTCAATTACGCGATCACCATCGCGCAGAACTCGACCGCAATTCAGCCGAATGTCGCAATTCCGTTCACGGTGACGGTCGGCTCCTTCCCGCATGCGGCGCCGATCCCGGCCGGCGGCTGGATCGCGACTGCGCCGGTGCTGCGCAATGGCAACGTGCTGTTCGCGAAGGGCACGCTGATCCCGAGCGGTTTCGTGTTCCAGCCGGGCGACGTGCTGGCGGCCGGAACCGTGCTGCCTGTGGCGCTGCCTTTTGCGAACACGGTGATACCCGCTGGCACGCCGCTCGATATCTTCACCGGCCGGACCATCACGCTTGCCGCCAACACCGGTATCCTGCCGGTGAACGCGCTCATCCCGAGCGGCAGCACGGTCAATGTCGAAGGCGTCTTCGGCACGACCGTCGCCCCGCTCCGCAGCATCGATTACCGCGCGCCCGAGGCGGTGAGCCACTCGGCCACGATCCAGGGGTATCTCTATCCGCTGGCGCAACTGATGAGCCAGGGATCGCTGTCCTGGAGCCTCGATTTCGGCGCCGGGGCCAATCTCGCGGCAAGCGACCCGCACGCGGTGCTGCCGGCCAGCATCGTCAACAGCGACGGGATCGGCGTGGCCAATACGATCAACCAGGCGCCGGGCAGCCTGCTGATCGAGGATCCGCATTATACCTCGCTGAGGGGCAATCCCTTTTCCTCCTACCCCTCGGCCGCCTTTAGCGTCATCCGCACCGGCAGCGGCGACCTCTCGTTCGAAGCCGGCGGAAGCCTCGATCAGAGCTCGCTCTTTGGCATCTACACGGCGGGAACCCAGGATCCGCTGCCGGTGACGGCCGCCGGAGATCCCAACCCGCAATTCAATCAGCCTCGTCAAGATCTCGGGAATTGCAACAACGGTGTCTGCGACCTGCTTCCGGGCGGCAAATCGGCGGCCCCTCTCAATGCGCTGATCTCGGCGACCTATCAGGCCTATTATCCGAATGGCGGTGGCGATGTGAGCCTGTCAGCGCAGGGCAACATCACCAGCGACCAGATCGGGCAGAACGGCAACGGCAACTATTACAACGGCAATGCGACCTCGGATCTCGTCGGCAACTGGCTGTGGCGGCAAGGTTCCGGAACGCTGGGGAACCTGGCTGGCAGCCAGCCGAGTGCCTGGTGGGTCAATTTCGGCACGTTCGTCGCACCGCTCGATTATAGCGGCACCAACCAGGGATCGACGTTCGGCTTTCCCATCCAGCTTGTCGGGTTCGAGGGAATCGGCAGCCTCGGCGGCGGCAACGTCACCGTGGTGGCCGGCGGCAATGTCGGTCAGACGACGCTGCGCGACAACGGCGCGCTCGGCGTCTCGCGCGGCGAGGGGCTCGATCTCGCGGTCGGCAGCACGGGCCGCGTCCTGCCGGGAGCGACCATGCCTGTCCTCACCGGCGGCGGCACGCTCACGCTCGAGGTCGGCGGCGCCATCAATCCGCTGCTGACCGGCGCGTTCACACAGATCGGCAACGGACCGACCGCGCCGTCGCAAGGCATCGTCGGTCAAACCGGCGACGTGATCGATCTGCGCGGGAATGCCGCCGTCAGCGCCGGCCAGATCGGACAGGTGACACCCCTCTACACGCTGAACCCGAACGATCCGCGTCCGCTCGATCCATTCTCGGTCCAGAACGGCATCGCCAATGGCGGGCTCGATCTCGTGCCCGGGGATGGCACCATCACCATCACCACGCTGCGCGACCTCGTCGTCGCCGGCGCGGGCGACCCCGGCCGCATTCCGGTCGAGGGGCTCACGCAGTCCGGAGCGGGCACCGCCGCGCTCGGGATCGATCCGGGCTTCTCCCTCTGGACCTCCGCCAGCGCGATCGAGCTTTTCTCCGCCGGCGGCAACGTGACCCCGACGACCGTGCCCAACGCGCAAATCAATGCCAGCGGCAACGGGGCCGTCATCTGGAACGCGATCCCCACCGACAATCGCAGCCTCTACCCTCCGACGCTGGAGGTGACGGCCGCGAGCGGGAACATCGATTACGGCCAGCCGGGGCTGCCCGCCTTCACGAGCACGAATCCGGCGGCCGACCCGACACCCTTCTCACTGGAAACCGCGCCCTCGGCCAACGGACAGGTCGCATTCCTGGCCGGCGCATCGATCAACGCGAACGGTTACGCGGTCGATATTTCAGGGGCCAACCCGCAATTGCTCACCTCGCCCTTCGATCCGGCCGTCGCGCTGATCGCGCAAAGTGGCACCATCACCACGAACATTCGGGCCGGCGAAGGCACCGCGCAGAGCCCGCTCGCGCTGTTCGCGTTCGGACCCGACACGCCCACCACCGATCTGCACGCCACCGACCCGCAGCCCGCCCGCTTCTACGCCGCCGCCGGCGACATCGTGAATTTCCAGACCGGCGAGATCCTGAATTTCGGCACGCTCGATCCTATTCCGCAATGGTATATCGCGGGCAAGCCGGTCTGGATCGAAGCGGGCCAGGACATCGTCAGCAGCGGCGTGCGGCCGTCGCTGGCGCCGACCGGCGCACCCGAACAGAACATCGTCATCGACAACGCTTATGGGAACGCCAGCAGCTCCGGGAACCTGTTCCTGAATGCCGCGGCGAACCAGATTTCCGTGGTCTCGGCCGGTCGGGACATCCTGAGCGGCTATTTCTACGTGGGCGGGCCTGGCCTTCTCGAAGTGGATGCGGGCCGCAACCTCTATCAGGCCAGCACCACGACCGGCACGGCAACGACGCTCCAGTTCGGCGACATCAAAAGTCTCGGTTCCCTGATCCAGGGCGCGCCGATCAGTCTGACGAACGGCGCCAGCATCGCCGTTCTTGCCGGCATCGGCGCCGGCCCCGATTACGCGGCCTTCGCCGATCTCTATTTCAATCCCGCGAATCAGGCCGATCTCGCGCTGCCCATCACAGCGCCGGCAAACCAGGGCAAAGTGCAACAAACCTACGAAGCCGCGCTCGCCGCCCTGCTCGCTTCCGATTACGGCTACACGGGCGACGCGGCGGGCGCGCTCGCCTTCTTTCAGACACTGCCGGCAGCCGACCAGGCCGTCATCGTGCGGGCCTTCTTCTATGACGAGCTGCAGGCGAGCGGGCAGCAATACAACGACCCGAACAGCCGCTTCTTCCACAGCTACACGCGCGGGCGTCAGGCGATCGACACGCTGTTCCCGTCGCACGGCCCCGAGCCTACCCCGGGCGTGCCCTCCGGTTACAACGGCACGATCACGATGCTCAGCGGAAACCTCAGCATCCCGAATGGCGGATCTCGGGTCACCACCAATTTCGATGCCGGCGTTGCGACCCTGTTCGGCGGCGGCGTTCAGGTACTCGACCCTGGCGGATCGGTCGTCCTCGGCGCCGCGGCCACGTTCGCGGGGGGCAATTCCGGCATCGTCACTTACGGGTCGGGCGACATCAATATCTGGTCGCTCGGCAGCGTGGCGCTCGGCCAGAGCCGCATCTTCACGACGGGCGGCGGCAACATCCTGATCTGGTCGTCGGACGGCGACATCAATGCCGGCATCGGCGCCAAGACCTCGATCACTTTCAATCCGCCTCTGACACAATACGACAATATCGGCGGCATCACCATCACGCCGCCCGCGTCCTCCTCGGGCGCGGGCATCGCCACCCTGCAATCCCTGGCCAGCGTGCCAGCCGGCAATGTCAGCCTGATCGCGCCGCTCGGCGTGATCGACGCGGGCGAGGCGGGGATCCGTTCTTCGGGCAACATCAATCTCGCGGCCCAAGCGATTCTCAACGCCGCCAACCTCACTGCCAAGGGCAGCGTCACCGGCGTGCCGACGGTGCCGACCGTCAGCCTCGGCGCGGTTCAGGCCGCGGCCGGCGCCGCCGGCGCTGCGGCCAATGCCGCACAGGGGGCCATGAAAAACAACGAGAGCAATGCGGGAGAATTGCCGTCGGTCGTGGATGCCGAGGTGGTGAGCATCGGTGGCACGTATGACGAGGAGCAGAAAAAGAAAAAACCGGGGATTTGAGGCGTGCCTCCGGCGGGCAGAGGCTCCGCCTCTGCACTCCGCTGAGGCCGAATGGCCCCAGACCCCAGCACGGAAAGGGGTCTGGGGCCGCCGGCCCCAGTGGGGTCCAGGGGCAAGGCCCCTGGCCGCCGGAGGCGCGCTTCAACTCCGAAACGTCACCCGCTTCCCCGAGGGTTCGCTACCCACCTCCCCCCCGCGCATCACGACCTGCCCCCGCAACACCACCGCCTCGGGCCACCCCGTCACTTCCATGCCGTCGAACGGCGTCCATCCCGCCGGCGTCACGATCCAGTCGTTCGTGATGCGCTTCCGCCGCCCCAGATCGACGATCGAAAAATCCGCGTCGTAGCCGACCGCGATCCGCCCCTTGCGCAGCGCGCCGTAAACCCGCGCCGGCCCGTCCGCCATCAGCTCCACCATGCGCGCGAGCGACAGCCGGCCGGCATTCACGTGATCGAGCATGATCGGCACCGCGGTCTGCACGCCGGTCAAACCCGCCGCGGTCTCCGGCCAGGGCCGTTCCTTGGCCGCGCGCGGATGCGGCGCGTGATCCGAACCGATCGTATCGACCAGCCCCTCGCGCACCGCGCGCCAGGCCGCGTCGTAATGCCGGCGGTCGCGCAACGGCGGATTCATCACCGCATAGCCGCCGAGCGTCTCATAACATTCGGGCGCGATCTGGGTCAGATGGTTGACCAGCACCTCCAGCGTCGCGATGTCGCGATGATCGGCGAGCCAGCCAAACTCTTCCTCCGTCGAAACATGGACGATATGCGCCGGCCGCCCCGTCTTGTGCGCGAGCCCAATGATCCGCCGCGTGCCCAGAAACGCGCATTCCGGATCGCGCCATTCCGCGTGGCAAGCATAAGGCATGCCGCTCGAAAACAGCCCTCGCCGGTCCCGCAGCCGGTATTCATCCTCGGAATGAAACGCGATCCGCCGACGTCCGCCGCGCATCACCGCCTCGATCGAGGCATCGTCCTCGACCAGCAGATCGCCGGTGCTGCTGCCGGCGAATACCTTGATCGCGCAGACGCCGCTCGCCTGCTCCATCGCCCCGAGCGCGCCGATATTGGTCTTGGTGGCGCCGATATAGATGCCGAAATCGCAATAACTGTGCGTATCGACGTAACCCTGCTTCCAGGCCAGGGTCGCCGGATCGACCACCGACGGGTTGGTGTTCGGCATGTCGAACACGGTCGCGAACCCGCCGAGCAACGCCGCGCGCGTGCCGGTCGGGATGCTCTCCACGCTGGCATCGCCCGGATCGCGCAGATGCACATGCGGATCGATCAGCCCGGGCAGCACATGCAGCCCGCGCGCATCGAACCGCTCAGCCGCCGGCCCGAGACCGCGCCCGATCGCCGCGATCCGCCCGTCGCGCACCGCGATATCGGCCTCCGTCACCCCCCACGGAAAGACGCAGACCCCGCCTTCGAGGCACAGATCGTAGCTCATTCGATTTCCACCATCACCGGGACATGGTCGGAGGCGAGTTCCCAATCCCGCGCATCCTTCAGGATTTCATGGCGCCGCAGCCGCGGCACCAGATCGCCGCTCACCCACACATGGTCGAGCCTTCGCCCGCGATCGGAGCGGCGCCAGTCGCGGTTGCGATAGCTCCACCAAGTATAGAGCTTTTCGCTCGCCGGCACGAAATGCCGCAGCGCATCGTGCCACCCGGTCCGCTGCCAGGCCAGCAGCCCCTCGACCTCGACCGGCGTGTGCGAGACCACCTTCAGAAGTTGCTTATGGCTCCAGACATCGTTCTCCAGCGGCGCGATATTGAGATCGCCTACCAGTACCGATCGCGGCGCCACCCCCCGCTGCGCGAACCATCGCCCCGCCTCGGAAACGAAATCGAGCTTGTGGGCGAATTTCGGATTTTCCGCGCGATCGGGAATGTCGCCGCCCGCCGGCACATAGAAATCGTGCAGCTCGACCGGGCCGCCGGGGGCGGCGATCTCCACCTGCAGATGCCGGCAATCGCCGCGCGCGCACCAATCCGGTGCATCGACCGCACGCAGCGCCCAGCGCGAGAGCACCGCCACGCCATTATAGGATTTCATCCCGCGGCGTACTACATGCGGAAAACCGAGCGCCGCCGGCGCCGCATCCGGGAAGAGTTCGTCCGGGACCTTGGTCTCCTGCAGGCAGATCACATCGGGCCGCAAGACCGCCACGAGCCGCTCAAGCAGCGCGAGCCGCAGCCGCAGCGAGTTGATGTTCCAGGTAACGATGCGCATAAGAGGTGAGGTTAACCAACCATCAGTTGTGGGCCCCGTAGGATCGACCGCTTCGGGCCCGGGCGGCCGAGGGACCAGCATGCTTCATTTCGACGATCCGGGCCTGCGCGAGAACCCCTACCCTGCCTATCGCATGCTCCGCGAATGGGCGCCGCTCTGGCGCGCGCCGCCGGTCGGCCCGCTGTTGCTGCCCACCGGCGAGAGCGAGGCCGGACCGCCCTGGCTGCTTTCGCCCCATGCCGAGGTCGGCGCGGTGCTGCGCGACTCTCGTTTCGGACACGACAATATTGGCCAGCTCGATGCCGATGCCCTCGCCGAACCGGTCTATCAATGGCTCACCCGCACCATGCTGTTCCTCGATCCGCCGGCGCACACGCGGCTGCGCGGACTCGTGGTGCGCGCCTTCACCGCGCGGCGTGTCGAAGCGCTGCGCGACCGCATCGCCGCGATCGTCGACGCGCTGATCGACACGGTGATCGATCGCGGCGAGATGGATCTGGTCGCCGATTTCGCCCACAAGCTGCCGGTCATCGTCATCTGCGACATGCTCGGCGTGCCGGAAGCCGACCGCCACTATTTCCTGCACGAAACCATCGTCCGCGGCCGCGTGCTCGATCCGGTCCCGCTCACCCGCCAGGAATTCGACGAGGCGAATGCCTCGGTCGCCGAGCTCGACGCCTATTTCGCCAAGCTCTTCACCTACCGCCGCGAGCATCCCGGCGACGACCTGACCACGGCGCTGCTCGCCGCCCGCGAGGCGGACGACCGGCTCAGCGACGAGGAAGTGCTCTCCAATATCGGCCTGCTGTTCGCCGCCGGGCATGAAACGACCTCGAACCTGATCGGCAACGGTATGCTCGCGCTGCACCGCCACCCGGCCGAACTCGCGCGGCTGCGCGCCGATCTTTCCCTCGTGCCGAACGCGGTCGAGGAATTGCTGCGCTACGACAGCCCGGTGCAGCTCACCGGCCGGCGCGCGCTCGAGGATGTCGACATCCTCGGCCAGACCATCCGGCAAGGCGAGGAGGTGATCCTGCTGCTCGGCGGCGCCAATCACGACCCGGCCGCCTATGCCGGCGATCCCGACACGCTCGATGTCGCCCGCCCCGGCGTGCGCGCCATCAGTTTCGGTGGCGGAATCCACCATTGCCTCGGCGCCCAGCTCGCCCGGATCGAGGGCGCGATCGCGTTCCGCCGCCTGCTCGAGCGCCTGCCGGCGCTGCGCCTGGCCGAACCCGACCGCGTCGAATGGAAACCCACGATCACGCTGCGCGGCCCGAAAACCCTCAGGGCCGTCTGGTAGATACCGCGCCGCCCGGCAGCATGCGCAGCAGCACCCGGTCGCGCAGCACGAAATGGTGGTAGAGCGCGGCCAGCGCATGCGCGCTCGCGAGCCCGATGATGGCCCAGCCGACATTCTCGTGCAGCTCGCCGAGCGCCTCATGCACCGGCTTCGAGGTCGGCGGGAAAGGCGGCGCGATCGCCAGCCCGAAAAAGCTCATGCTCTCGTTCCCCGACCAGCGCAGCGCGAAGCCGAGCGCGGCCTGCAGCAGCAGCAGCCCATAAAGCAGCCAATGTACCGACCGCGACGCGCGCTCGACCCATCCGGTGACCAGCGGCGGCACCCGGTGGCCAGGAATCAGCCGCCACAGGATCCGGAGCAGAACCACCGCGCCCAGCACGATCCCGAACGACATATGCGTGACGACCATGCCGTGCCGGACCGGTTTGCCGAAGAAACCCCAGATCTGCGAGAGCGCGAACTGGAGCAGCACCAGCCCGACCGTCAGCCAGTGCAGGTTCCGCGCCACCCAATCATATTGGGTCCGGTCGTCGCCGGCCACGATCCGCGTGGCCTCCGCGAAGCCGCCCTCCTCCAACCTGTCCGCCATCGCCGCTCCCTCCGCCGCGCTTGACGCTCGGCGCTGCCTCTCTCACTTCATAGACCGTTTCGCCCAGAAAGGCCCGCATGCCCATCCGCCTCGAGATCGACCACCGGCAGGGCAGCCGGCCGCGCCATCCGGAGAAGGCGCACCGGCCCGACAACCCGCCCGTCCGGAAGCCCGCCTGGATTCGCGTCCGCGCGCCCAACCATCCGGTCTGGCGCGAGACCCGCGACCTCATGCGCGAGGCGGGGCTGACCACCGTCTGCGAGGAAGCCGCCTGCCCCAATATCGGGGAATGCTGGTCCGAGCGCCATGCAACCATGATGATCCTGGGGAGCGTCTGTACCCGCGCCTGCGCCTTCTGCAATGTGGCGACCGGCCTGCCCGCGCCGCCCGAAGCGGACGAACCGGCCCGCGTCGCTCAGGCGGTGGCCAAGCTCGGGCTGCGCCACGTGGTGATCACCTCGGTCGATCGCGACGATCTCGAGGATGGCGGCGCCGCCCATTTCGCTGCTGTCATCGCCGCGATTCGTGCCGCCGCCCCCGCCACCACGATCGAAGTGCTGACCCCTGATTTCCTGCGTAAGCCCGGCGCGGATGCAACCGTTGCGGATGCGAGGCCGGATGTATTCAACCACAATTTGGAAACCGTCCCGCGCCTCTACCCCTCGATCCGTCCCGGGGCGCGCTACTACCAATCCCTCCGGCTCCTGGATGCCGTGAAACGGCGCGACCCGCAGATCTTCACCAAGTCCGGGCTGATGGTGGGGCTCGGCGAGACCCGCGGCGAAATCGGTCAGGTCATGGACGATTTGCGCATCGCGGGCGTGGATTTTCTCACCATCGGCCAGTATCTCCAGCCCACCGTGAAACACGCCGCCGTGGACCGTTTCGTGCCGCCCGACGAATTCGAGGAACTCGCGTCGCTCGCGCGCGCCAAAGGCTTCCTGCTCGTCTCGGCCAGCCCGCTGACGCGCAGCTCCTACCACGCGGACGCGGATTTCGCGGCACTGCAGGCCGCGCGGCGCGCGCAAGCGGCGTGAACGTGGCATGACCACCCATCGCGACCAGATGACCGTGCCGTTCGCGCCGGAACAATTATTCGATCTCGTCGCCGATGTCGGGCGCTATCCGGAATTCCTGCCCTGGTGCGTCGGCGCGCGCGTGCTCACCCGCGGCGAGCGCGAGCTGGTCGCCGATCTCGCGATCGGCTTCGGCCCGCTGCGCGAGAGCTTCACGTCCCGCGTCACGCTCGAACGGCCGCGCCTGATCCGCGCCACCTACGAAAACGGTCCATTCCGTTATCTTAACAATCAATGGGTCTTCACCGGCGGCCCTGCCGGCACGCAGGTCGATTTCTGGGTGGATTTCGAATTCCGCAACAAAATCCTGCAACGCGCCATGGGCACCATGTTCAACGAGGCGGTCAAACGCATGGTCGCCGCGTTCCTCAAGCGCGCCCGCGAGCTGCAAAGCGAGCCCGTCCCGGCGCCGGTCGGCGCCGCCGGAGCCCGAGCCTGAGCCTTCACCAAGCCAAGGGAGACCTCCGCATGCGCATTGTCACGCTGGCCGCGTCGCTGCTGATCCTGTCCGGAACCGCGCTGGCCCAGCCCGCGCCCGAACAGATGCCCCCCGGCCCGCCGCCCGGCGCAACCCCGCCGCCGCCGGAGATGACCGCGCCGGTCCCGCCTCCCCCGCCCGGACGGCGCATGAAGATGCGGGACCGTTTCGAGCAGGCCAACACCACCCATGACGGACGACTCACGCTGCAACAAGCCCAGGCCGCCAGCTGGCGTCCCGTGGCCCGCAATTTCGCCGCGATCGACCGGGATCAGAAAGGCTACGTGACCCTCCAGGACATCAAGGACTGGATGCGGGCCCGCCGCGCCGCACGCGCGGCGCAGCAGCCGCCGCAGCCGCAGCCGCCGCAGCCGTAGCCCTCGACGGGCAGGGACTCTGCCCTTGCCCCAGGCTGGGGCCGAAAGGCCCCAGACCCCAGGACATTTTTACACGCCGACCCAAGGGCGGGGCTGGGGCCAACCGGCCCAACTGCGGATGCAGGGGCAAAGCCCCCTGCCCCCGCCCAGGCAACCGTGCGGACGAGCACGCCGTTGCCGGCGCATGGATTACACGCCCCCCGCCTCCGACACCGCCCGCACCCTCAAAATCATCGCCATCGTCGCGGCCGCGGTCGGTGTCGTCTGGGCGCTCGGCAACGTGGTGATGCTGATTTTCGGTGCGGCCCTCCTGGCCTGCGTCCTGCGCGGCGCCGGGGACTGGCTGGCGCCGCGCGTGCGCCTCTCCGAGGGCGCCGCCACCGCGCTGGTCGCCGTGCTGCTGGTCCTGGCGCTGGCCGGCGCCGGCTACTGGATCGCGCCCCGGCTGTTCGCGCAGTTGCGCGACCTGGTTTCCCGGGTCACCACGGAATGGAACGTGCTGCGCCACCATTTCGACCTGAGCGGCGCCAACGCCGGCACCGCGCCGGCAGTGCTCAAGAACCTGGCGGGCGAGTTCGCGAGTCCGGTCGAAACCATGCTCGGCCTCTCGTTCCACATGGTGCTGGGGCTCGTGGTGGCGCTCGTGGTCGGGCTGTATCTCGCGGCCGACCCTGCGCTGTACCGGCGCGGTGTGCTGCATCTGCTCCCGCCCGAGCGCCGGCCGCGCACCGACGCCGTGATGCTGCGCGTCGAGCATGTGCTGCAGCTCTGGGTGGTCGGCCAGCTGGTCGACATGGTGGTGGTCGGCGTGCTCGCGACCGCGGGCCTGTTCGCGCTCGGCGTGCCGGCGCCTTTCGCGCTCGGCCTGCTCGCCGGGCTGCTGACCTTCGTGCCCTATCTCGGCTCGTTCGCGGGCAGCATTCCGGCCGTGCTGGTGGCGCTCTCGGTAAGCCTGTCGGCCGCGCTCTTCACCATTCTGGTGTTCGTGATCTGCCACACCGTCGAGGGCTATATCGTCTCGCCGCTGGTGCAGCGCCGGCTCGTTCGGCTGCCGCCGGCGCTCACGATTTTGTCGATGACGATCGCCGGCACGCTGTTCGGCGTGCTCGGCGTGGTGCTCGGCACACCGCTCGCGGCCGCGGCGCTGGTCTCGGTGCAAATGCTCTACGTGCAGGATGTGATGGAGAACAACGTGATGGAGGGTCGTCGTTTGCCCTCGGCAGGTAATCACACCGCCCGCGGACACCAATCCTGACTGGCGGCAGATGTCCGGCACTGCTCAGGTCCCGAAGTCATGCCGCCCGAGGCTCTCAGCTGAATAGGCTTTGACTGGAGACGTGAGACCGACACGATGGAATGTGCGAAAGTCGGGTTGTTCATCAATTCGACTGAGGCAGCGTTGCTCACGGTCGCCGAGCGTCCACGCTCGCAAGGACTTTTTCGCCGCGCCAGAAAAAATGCCCTTTGGTGATATTCTTTTTCGAGGTGGTCGAGACGGCGGGAAAGTCGCCGCTGCGAGTGCATTTCTCTTCGATCAACTGAAGCACGAAGGGCTTCCGTTTTTTGGGGCGTCAGAACCTTCCAAGCGCTTCTTTCAGGGACATCCAGCATGGAAATTATCTAGGCTCTGCTGACAACGGTTTGTGTCCAATTTTTCGCGGTTGCCAAGTGTAGGAAGCTGACAAAGGAGAGGACGGTCTCGTCGTATCACGTTGCGATCCGCCTTGCCTGCTTCAATCGATTGAACCAGCGCCCAAGGTGACGATGAGCTGCTGGCGACGAACCGTCAGCTGACCGATGCACGCCCGACAACGGCTACCGTCGAATCACTGCCCTGCTGAACCGGGCACGCCGCGCATCGGGTGCCGATCCTGTCAACCACAAGCGCGTCTTTCGCTTGATGGCGCGACCAAGTTGCTGTTGCAGCCGCACGGCGGTCGGCGCCCGATCCGCGCCCATGAGGGCCAGGTGACCGCCGCGCAATCCAACCAGCGCTGGTCTTCCAATAGTCTGGAAATCAGCTGCTGGAACGGCGAGATCATCCGCCTCGCCTTGATCGTGTCCCCCCGTATGGTGTAGAAGCGAAGTTGCTGAGTAGCGCTGAGCTGCCTGTTAGGCTGCCAGGGCTGGGAAGCTGACGAGCGGATCATCGCTGAGCGGCGCGATGGTTTGCAGGGCCATGTAGCGGGCGCGCTGCACGGCCCATTCATCGTGTTGCTCGAGCAAGAGCGCACCGATGAGCCGGGTGACAGCGGCCTCGTTCGGGAAGCTG
>DAIDJM010000002.1 GCA_027451405.1 Acetobacteraceae bacterium
CCCTGCCCGCCGGAGGCAAAGGAAAAATCCCGCATGCCAAAAACGCTCACGCACTTCATCGCCGGCCAGCCCCAGGAAGGCCGCTCGGGCCGGTTCGCGGACGTGTTCGATCCCAATACGGGCGAAGTTCAGGCGCGGGTGCCGCTCGCGAGCCGCGCCGAGGTCGAGGCCGCGATCGCCAATGCCGAGGCGGCCCAGCCCGGCTGGGCGGCGCTCAATCCGCAGCGCCGGGCGCGGGTGCTGATGCGATTTCTCGAACTCGTGCAGCGCGAGATGGAGCCGCTCGCAAGGCTGCTCTCCGCCGAGCATGGCAAGACCATCCCGGACGCGAAGGGCGATATTCAGCGCGGGCTCGAGGTGATCGAGTTCGCCACCGGCATCCCGCATCTGCTCAAGGGCGAGTTCACCGATGCCGCGGGAACCGGGATCGATATCTACTCGATGCGCCAGCCGCTGGGGGTGGTGGCGGGCATCACGCCGTTCAATTTTCCCGCCATGATCCCGCTCTGGAAAGCGGGGCCCGCGCTCGCCTGCGGGAACGCGATGGTACTCAAACCCTCCGAGCGCGACCCCTCCGTGCCGCTGCGGCTCGCCGAGCTTTTCCTCGAAGCCGGGCTGCCGCCCGGAATCCTCAATGTCGTGAACGGCGATCGCGAGGCGGTGGACACGCTGCTCACCGATCCGCGCATCGCCGCGGTGGGGTTCGTGGGCTCGACGCCGATCGCGCAGCATATCTACGCGACCGCGGCGTCGCATGGAAAGCGCGCGCAATGTTTCGGGGGTGCGAAGAACCACGCGATCGTCATGCCGGACGCCGATCTGGATCAGACCGTGGATGCGCTGATCGGCGCGGGATACGGCTCGGCGGGCGAGCGGTGCATGGCGATCTCGGTCGCCGTGCCGGTCGGGCGGCGCACGGCCGATGCGCTGATGGAACGGCTGGTGCCGCGGGTGGAGTCGCTCAAAATCGGGCTCTCGACCGATGCCGGCGCCGATTACGGGCCACTCGTCACGCGCGAGGCGCTCGCCCGCGTGCGCGACTATATCGATATCGGCGTGCGCGAGGGCGCGACACTTGCCGTGGATGGGCGCGGCTTCTCGATGCAAGGCTACGAGAACGGGTTCTTCATTGGTGGATCGCTGTTCGATCACGTGAAACCCGATATGCGGATCTACAAGGAAGAGATTTTTGGCCCCGTTCTCTCCGTTGTGCGCGCGGAAACCTACGAGGACGCGCTGGGGCTCGCGAACACGCACGAATACGGCAACGGCGTCGCCATCTTCACCCGCGACGGCGACGCGGCGCGGGATTTCGTGCACCGGGTGCAGGTGGGGATGGTCGGCGTGAACGTGCCGATCCCGGTGCCGCTGGCCTATCACACGTTCGGGGGATGGAAACGGTCGGGGTTCGGCGACCTGAACCAGCATGGGCCGGATTCGGTGCGGTTTTATACGAAGACGAAGACGGTGACTTCGCGCTGGCCGTCGGGGGTGAAGGACGGGGCTAGTTTTGTTATTCCTACGATGAATTGAGATTGCCTCCGGCGGGCAGAGGCTCCGCCTCTGCACTCCGCTGGGGCCGGAAGGCCCCAGACCCCATCTCGTTGGAGACCAATCAAATGGCGCGGGTCGCTTTCTATGGGCTTGGGAACATGGGCTTGCCCATGGCGCGCAATCTGGTGCGCGCCGGGCACGCGGTGCACGGTTTCGACCCCGTTCCCCCGAAACAGGAAACGGACATCGCTCTGGCGGGCACGCCCGAAAGGGCGATTCAGGACGCCGAAATCACGATCACCATGCTGCCCTCCGGCCAGCATGTGCTCGACCTCTACGACAAACTCCTGCCCGCGGCCAGACCCGGCACGCTCTTCATCGACAGTTCCACCATCGATGTGAACGAAGCGCGGGAAGCGCATGCGCGCGCGGAGCGCGCGGGCATGCGCAGCCTCGACGCGCCGGTCTCGGGCGGGGTCGGCGGCGCGGAGGCGGGAACGCTCACCTTCATGGTGGGAGGCGAGGATGCGGCGTTCGCCGCGGCGTTGCCGCTTCTGCAGTCCATGGGCAAATCCATCGTCCATTGCGGCGGCGCCGGCGCGGGCCAGGCCGCGAAAATCTGCAACAACATGATTCTCGGCATCTCGATGATCGCGGTCAGCGAGGCTTTCGTTCTGGCAGAGAAACTGGGGCTGTCGCACGAGGCGCTGTTCCGCGTGGCCTCGACCTCGTCGGGACAGTGCTGGGCACTCACGAGCTATTGCCCGGTGCCGGGGCCGGTGCCGTCGAGCCCGGCGAACCGGGATTATGCGGGTGGGTTCGCATCCGCGCTGATGCTGAAGGATCTGCGGCTGGCGCAGGGAGCGGCGGAAGCGGCGGGCGCGCGCACGGAACTCGGGCGCGCGGCGACGCAGGTCTATGAGCAGTTCGTGCGGGACGGGAATGGGGGCGTGGATTTTTCAGGGGTGATCCGGGCGGTGCGCGGGGAGTGAGGAAGCGCCCTCACCCCGGCCCTCTCCCGGAGGGAGAGGGGGCTGGTTTGCCGTCTTTGTATAGACTATGTAGATACGAGTGGGTTGGAGGTCCGGGGTGCAGGGCGTGGTGAAGAAATGGGGGAACAGCGCGGCGGTGCGTATTCCGGCAGCCGTGTTGGAGGCCGCGCATCTTGGGGTCGATGAGAAGGTGGATGTGCGTGAGGAAGGCGGCCGGATCATCATCGAGCCGTTGCGGCAGGTTCGCTACGACATCGATTTGCTGATTGCCGGTATCACCGACGAGAACCGGCATGAGCCGGTCGATTCCGGGCCCCCGGCCGGGCGGGAAGTCTGGTAGTGGCCGGCGGCTATGTTCCGGAAGCTGGGGACATCGTCTGGCTGCAATTCGATCCTCAGGCCGGGCATGAGCAGGCCGGGCATCGGCCGGCGGTCGTGCTGAGCCCGGCAAGCTACAATGCTCGCGCCGGCATGATGGTGTGTTGCCCGACGACGACACGCATGAAGGGCTATCCGTTCGAGGTGGCGATTGCCGGCGATCCGCCCAGCGTCGTGCTCGCGGATCAGGTGAAAAGCCAGGATTGGCGAGCCCGCAAGGCATTGCGCAAAGGCCGTGTGAGTCCGGCCGAGCTAGCGGAAGTGCGCGCAAAACTCGCTGCCCTGATCGGGGTTGCCGGCTAGCGGAAATCCCTCGTTCTGACCTTGATCCCTCGCGGATCGGGCGCCCCGCCGTGTTTGGCTTCGTCGCCGCGGCCGGTTTGGTGGGGGAAGGGTTCGCGGTCACCGACCGAGCGCAGCAGGGACGAGAGGTCGGTGAGCTCGTCGGCGACGACGTGGATCACTTCGCCGGCGCGCTGGAGTTTGCCGCGGCAGGCGATCATGCTGGCGGAGAAGATCAGGCGGCGCTGGCGGTCGAAGAGGTTGGGCCAGATCACGAGGTTGGCGTGGCCGGTTTCGTCTTCGATGGTCATGAAGAGGACGCCTTTGGCGCTGCCGGGTTTCTGGCGGACGAGGACGATGCCGGCGACGGTGAGGCGTTTGCCGTCGCGCAGTGTGGTGAGTTGTTCCGTGGGGATGATGTTCTGCGCATCGAGCTCTTGGCGCAGGAAGGCGACCGGATGGCGGCGGAGCGAGAGGCCGGTCGATCGGTAATCCTCGACGACTTCGCGGCCGAGGGTCATGGGTGTCAGGGTCGTTGTGGGCTCCGCGATCGTTTCGTGGTGCGCGAACAGTGGCAGGTCGGATTGCGGGAGCGCGCGGACTTGCCAGAGGGCGTCGCGGCGGGAGAGGCCGAGGCAGGTGAAGGCGTCCGCTTCGGCCAGGCGTTCAAGCGCGCTTGGCGGAAGGTTCGTGCGATTGTGCAGGTCTTGGACTGAGGCGTACGGCATGTAGCGATGACTGAGCAACGTTGCCGCCTGTTTCTCGCCAAGTCCTTTCACCATCCGCAGCCCAAGTCGAAGGGGTCTGGGGCCTTCCGGCCCCAGCGGAGGGTCCAGGGAGGCAGAGCCTCCCTGGCCTTCGATCGTGCAATCCCACTGGCTGTGATTGATGGAAACTGGGTGTATTGGCACGTGATGTAGTCGCGCATCGCGAACGATCTGTGCCGGTGCGTAGAAGCCCATCGGCTGTGCGTTCAGCAACGCGCAGGCGAACACGTCCGGGTGGTGGCATTTCATCCAGGCGCTGGCGTAGGCGATCAGCGCGAAGCTGGCGGCGTGGCTTTCGGGGAAGCCGTAGCTGCCGAAGCCTTCGATTTGTCTGAAGGTGCGTTCGGCGAAGGCGGGGTCGTATCCGTTGCGGACCATGCCGGCGATGAGTTTGTCGCGGAAATGGCTGACGCCGCCGGTGACTTTGAAGGTGGCCATGGAGCGGCGGAGCTGGTCGGCTTCGCCGGGCGTGAAGCCGGCGCAGACGATGGCGATTTTCATCGCCTGTTCCTGGAAGAGCGGGACGCCGAGCGTGGGTTCGAGCACTTCGCGGAGCGCGTCGGTCGGGTATTCGACGGGTTCGAGACCGTCGCGGCGGCGCAGATAGGGGTGGACCATGTCGCCTTGGATGGGGCCGGGGCGGACGATCGCGACTTCGATGACGAGGTCGTAGAAGGTTCGGGGTTTCATGCGCGGCAGCATGGCCATTTGCGCGCGGCTTTCGATCTGGAAGACGCCGAGCGTGTCGGCGCGGCGGATCATTGCGTAGGTGGCCGGATCTTCGGGCGGGATTTTCGCGAGATCGAGATCGAGGTTGCGGTGTTCGCGCAGCAGGTCGAAGGCGCGGCGCATGCAGCCGAGCATGCCGAGGCCCAGCACGTCGACTTTCATGAAGCGGAGCGTGTCGATATCGTCCTTGTCCCATTCGATGACCTGCCGGTTTTCCATGGCGGCGGGTTCGATGGGCACGAGGTCGTCGAGCCGGTCCTGCGTGAGCACGAAGCCGCCCGGATGTTGCGAGAGGTGGCGGGGGAAGCCGATCAGTTCGCTGGCCAGATCGATCGCGAGTTTGAGTCGCGGGTCGGCGAGGTTGAGGTTGAGGCGGCCCGCTTCGTCCTCGCCCACGCCTTCGTCGCTCCAGCCCCAGACTTGTCCCGCGAGCGAGGCGGTGACGTCTTCGGGGAGGCCGAGCGCCTTCCCGACTTCGCGGATGGCGCCGCGCGCGCGGTAGCGGATGACGGTGGCGCAGAGGGCGGCGCGGTCGCGGCCGTAGGTGTCGAGGATCCATTGGATCACTTCCTCGCGGCGCTCGTGTTCGAAATCGACATCGATGTCGGGCGGTTCGCGGCGTTCGGCCGAGATGAAGCGTTCGAAGAGCAGGTTGCTGCGGGCGGGGTCGATCGAGGTGATGCCGAGCGCGTAACAGACGGCGCTGTTGGCGGCGCTGCCGCGGCCTTGGCAGAGAATGTCGCGCGAGCGGGCGTGGCGGACGATGCTGTGTACCGTGAGGAAATAGGGGGCGTAGTTCAGTTGCTCGATCAGATCGAGCTCGCGGCGGATTTGCGCTGCGACACGGGGCGGGGTTCCGCCGGGGTAGCGCGAAGCGAGGCCTTCCTCGGTGCGGCGGACGAGCGCCTGCTGGGCGGTGAGGCCGGGGATCGTTTCTTCCGCGGGATATTGGTAGCGGAGTTCGGTCAGGCTGAAGCGGCAGCGATCGGCGATTTCGCCGCGGCGGGCGAGGGCTTCGGGAAAGGCGCGGTAGCGGCGGGCGATTTCCTCGGGGCGCAGCAGATGGCGGTCGGCGTAGCGTTCGCGCCGGAAACCGGCCTCGTCGATGGTGCAGCCTTCGCGGATGCAGGTCATGACGTCCTGCAGGCGGCGGCGCTCGGGCGTGTGGAACAGCACGTCATGGGTGACGATTGGGGGGATGCGTTCCGCGCGCGCGAGCTCGGCGAGGCCGGCGAGGCGGGCGGCGTCGCCGGGGCGGCGGCGCAGGGTCAGGGCGAGATAGGCGCGGTCGGCGAAGTTGGCGCGCAGGGCTTGCAGGGTTTGCGAGAGGGACGGGCTGGGCTGGTCGGGGAGCAGGATCGCGATCAGGCCTTCCTGGTGTTCGAACACGTCGTTCCAGTGGAGCGTGCAGGCGCCTTTGCCGGCGCGCGCTTTGCCGCTTGTGAGGAGGCGGCAGAGGCGGGCATAGGCGGGGCGGTCGGTGGGGTAGACGAGGAGCGATGTGCCGCAGGCGAGGTCCAGGCGGCAGCCGGTGATGAGGCGGATGTTGGTTTCGGTGGCGCGCTGGTGGGCGCGGGCGATGCCGGCGAGACTGTTGCGGTCGGTGATCGCGAGCGCGTCGTAGCCGTAATGGGCGGCCTGGGCGAAGAGTTCCTCGATGTGGGAGGCGCCGCGGAGGAAGCTGTAGTTGGACGTGATTTGGAGTTCGGCGGCGGTCATCGGGCGCGCCTCCGGCGGCCCGGGCTCTGCCCGGGACCCGCTGGGGCCGAAAGGCCCCAGACCCCATTACCTAGGGGGCGAGATAATATCTCACCACGAGCGCGTGCATCAGGACGGGGATGCTGAGCACGGGAAAGATCAGCACGGGCCAGGTGAGAGGCGAGGGGCGCAGCGCCGGGCGCGCGAGGGCGGCGCCGAGCAGCAGCGCGGGGGCCAGGCAATAGCGGCCCTGCAGGCCGTCGATCACGGCGGCATCGAGCGGGGTCCAGGTGAGATACTGAATGGCCGCCATGCCGGCGACGGCGCCCAGCACCGCCACCGCCACCGCGCCCAGCATCGCCGGCCGGGGCCGGCCGCGCGTGCCGGCGAGCGTCGCTGCCGCCGCCAGCGCCAGCATGGCCCAGGCTGCGGCATGATATTGCGGGGGCAGATCGACATCGAGCCAGCCGGGCATGCCGATGAAGCCGAGCTTCCAGAAATGGTGGTAGGTGGCCCAGGTGTTGGCCAGCAGCGGCCAGAGCCGCGCGGGATGGCGCAGCAGGTGCAGCAGTTGCGTATACGGATCGACCGGCCGGCCCGGGAATTGCGGCAGCACCACGAGATGCGCGTTGATCGCGGCCCAGAGCGCGGTGGCGAGCAGGATGGCGGCGAAACCGGTCCAGCGCCAGGCGGGGCGCACCGGCAGGGCCAGCGCCAGGCAGGCGAAGGCGGCATAGGGCGGACGGGCCATGCCGGCGAGGGCGAGCAGCGCGCAGACGAGGATGATCAGGCCGCGAGCCGGCGGGGCCGGCGCTGCCCGCAGGCGCAGGCAGAGGGAGACGGCCAGCGCGGTGGCGGCCAGCATCGGGCCGTCCTGCGACAGGGCGGCGGTGAGCGCGATCGACATCGGCAGGAGCAGGATCGCGAACAGCCAGGGGGCGGCCCCTTCCGCGAGCGCGATGGCGGCGGTGGAGCCCGCGATGGTGATGGCGCCGGTGGCGAGACGGGCCGCCAGCAGACCGTGCAGCACCGAGAGATGCAGATGGCGCGCGGCGAACAGGGCGAGTGCCGCCGGTATGTAGAAGAAGGGCGGGTAGACCGCCGTGTTCGGAAATCCGGCCGGCACCAGCGGCAGCCAGGGGACCGGCGCATACATCGGCCGGGTGACCTTGCGCTCGCGGTGGAAGCGGATCGGGTCGAATTGGGCGCTGGCGGCGGCGAGACCGTGATCGATCCGGCCCCCCACCTGGCCGTCCGGGAGGCGGCGGCTGATCGCCTCGCCGTGCGAGACCGCGTCGGCGCGCAGGGCATGGGCGAATTCGTCCGTGTTCTGGAACGGCGGCATCGCGGGCGCCGTGAGCAGCAGCGCGATCGTGGCGAAGAGGGCGTAGATCGCGGCGATGAGGCGCGGGCTCGGGGCGGGCAGTCGTTGCATGAGCGTGTCTTATCATGCGAACAGCCCGTGCAGGAACCAGGCGAGGTCGCCGGTGGCCGGGTCCTCGCCGTCGCCGCGGCGGAACAGCCAGAAGCGGGCGCCGTCCTCGTCCTCGACCTGGAAATAATCGCGCACCGTCTGGGCTTCCTCGGGGCGGGTCCACCATTCGCCGTAGATGCGTTCGGGGCCGTCGGCGCGGCGGACGCGGTGGGTGCGGCGGCGCCAGGTGAAGCTGGCGGGGGGCGCGTCGGGGAGCAGGGCGATCGCCTCGATCGGGCGCGGGGGTTCGAAGAGGCGAACCGGACGGGGGAGCGGGGCGGGCCAGCTCGTGCCGGCGGGGGGGGCAAGCGGCGGGAGGCGGGCGAGGCTGCGCTCGGGGAGGTCGCTTTCCACGGGGCGGAGGCGGAAGAGCCGGTCTTCGCCCAAGCGGTTGGCGAGCGTGTCGATCAGCGGCGCGAGGTCGGGGGCGGCCTGGGTGGCGGCGAGCGGCGAGGGGGGTTGCGCCGCGCTCAGGCGGGTGGTGACCGAGGCGGCGAGGGTCGCGTGCTCGATGCCGAAGCCGGGATCGATCTGCTCGATTTTCGGCTGGAGCAGGCGGGTGAGGTGGGCGGCGTCGCGGGTGGGGGCGGCGGTGCCGATGCGCTGGATCGCGGCGCTGCCGTCGGTGCGCTGGAAGATCAGTTCGAGGCGGGTGGCGCCGAGGCCCCGGGCGCGGAGTTTGTCGCAGAGGCGCTCGGCGAGGCGGGCGGTGGCGCGGGCGAGGTCTTCCGCCGTCGCGATCGGCTCCGGAAAGCCGAGGCGCGCGCGGCAGAGCGAGGGGGGCAGGATCGGCTCGATCGGCTCGGGGGCGCGGCCGAGCGCCTGATCGAGGCGGCGGAGCGGGGCGGCGCCGAAGCGGCGGGCGAGCGGGGCGCGGGGGGCGTCGAGCAGGGCGCCGATCGTCTCGAAGCCGAGGCGGCGCAGCGCGGCGACGGTGCCGGGGTCGAGCCGGAGCGCGGCCACGGTCAGCGGCCGGAGCGCCGCGGGCTCGCCGCCGGGCGGGACGATGGCGTTTGCCTGGCCGTAGCGGGCGAGCGCGTGGGCGCAGCCCGGGGTGCCGGCCAGCGCGGCGCGGGCGGTGGTGCCGGCTTGGGCGAGCCGGGCGGTGAGGCGGGCGAGCAGCGGGGCTTCGCCGCCGGCGAGATGGGCGGCCCCCGTGACGTCGATCCAGATCCCGTCGGGCGGGCTCGGCGCGGCGAGCGGGCTCAGGCGCAGACACCAGGCGGCGAGGGCGCGGAGCGCCTGGGCGTCGGCCTGCGGGTCCGCCTCCGCGACCTCGAGGCCGGGATGCAGCGCCTGGGCCTCGGCGAGCGGCATGCCGGGGGCGAGCCCCCGTGCGGCGGCGGCCGCGTTGACCGACGTGACCACCTGGCGCGGGCCGATCCTGGCCGCGAGCAGCCGGGGCGCGTCAGGCGGCGCGGATTGCCGCCGCGCCCAGCGCTCGGCCGGGAAGTAGGGGAGATAGAGCGAGACGACCCTGCGCATCGCAGGCCTCCACAAGCCAGGTCCGGGGTTCGCCGCCGCGGCAGCGGAGCAGCTCGAGCCGCCATTGGGCGCGGCCGATGCCGGGGCTGGGCAGCGGCGCCGAAGGCAGCGCCGTCACGCGCCAGCGCGTGGCGGCGGCGGTGGGCAGGGGATCGGCGGTGCCGCGCGGGCGGCGCAGCGCGAGCGCGGTGACGCCCGATTTCTCGGCCGCGAGCCCGAGGCGGCGCGAGGCGGTCATGCCGAGCTTGTCCAGCTCGCCGAGCACGGCCGCGAGGCCGGGATGGCGCAGCGCTTCCTCCATGGCGAGCAGCACGGACCGATCGTCGGGCAGCCAGGCATGGAGCACGCGGTCGGGATGGAGGCCGGCCTGGGCGAGGCCCGGCGCGAAGAGGTCGGGGGTGGTGGCGCACCAGAGGACCGGCGCCTCGAGGCGGGCGAGGATGCCGGCCGCGAAGAGCGTGGCGGCGGGTGCGAGATGCGGGGAGGCGCCGCCGCCGGCGATTTCGTGCAGGGCGCCGCGGGCGAGGCCGCCTTCCGGCAGCGCCTGGTCGAGCGCGGGCAGGCCGAAAGGCAGCAGGCCCCCGGGACGGGCGGCGGGTCGCTCGAGCGCGCGGATGTGGGCGCGCAGGCTGGCGATGGCGGGCGGGGTCATGTTCTTATTTTGTTCCCGTATGCCGGAAGAGTCAAGGCAAGGCGGCCCGGGGCCTTTCGACCGGAAGTCTCAAGAAAAGATCCGGCCTTCATCAGACCATACAAGAATAGGCGCGCGCCGATAAACGCGGCTTATAGAAGAAGCCGATACACTTATATTTTTATGTCTTATGATCGTCCCAACTATTTCTGATTATTCCAGCCGCCCCGCTTCGGGCATCTCCCGCCGGCCATTCAGGCCCGACTGTTCCAGGGGGATAATATGCCGGACCGATTTCGTCTTGCCGCCGCAACCGCGGCGCTCTGCCTCGCGGCTGCCTTGCCCGCCGCCGCCCAGACCGTGCCCGATGCCGGTTTTTCCGCCGGCGACGTGCTCGTGCGGGTGCGCGCGATCGGCGTGATCCCCGAAGACAGTTCGAGCTCGATCTCGGCGATCGGCGGGAATGTGAGCGTCACCGCGACGCCGGCCCCCGAACTCGATCTCTCCTACTTCATGACCGACCATCTCTCGTTCGAACTGATTGCCGCGAGCACGCGGCACGAGATCGCGGCCGAGAACACCGCACTCGGCCATGTCGATGTCGGCAGTACCTATATCCTGCCGCCGACGCTCACCGCGCAGTACCATTTCCTGCCGCATGGCATGATCGACCCGTATCTCGGGCTCGGCGTCACGGTCGCCTTCTGGTACGACACCAATCCGGCCGGCGGCGCGGTGACCAAGCTCGGGCTCGGCACCACCGCGGGACCGGCGATCGACGCCGGCGTGGATGTGCACCTGACCGGACGCTGGTACGCCAATTTCGACATCAAGCAGATCTTCCTGCCGGTGACCGCGCGCATCGACAGCGGCGCGATCATCGCCAAGACCGATCTCAATCCGTTGGTGATCGGCGCCGGTATCGGTTACCGGTTCTGACCCGCCTTCCGCCGCCCGGGCGCGGCACGGGAGACCGTGCCGTGGCCGGCGGCCGCCTCGTCGGGCTGCGGCGCGCCCACCGCGCCCGCGAGTTGCGCGGCCTGCTCGTGCAGGAACGCGAGGAACGTGCGCGCCACCACCGAAAGCTGCTTGCCGCGCGGCCAGACCACATACCAGTAGCGGCGGATCGGAAACCCCTCGACATCGAGCTCGGCCAGCTCCGCCTGCGGTCCGCCGAGCCGGATCGTGCTGCGCGAGAGGATCGCCAGCCCCAAGCCGCCGGCCACCGCCTGCATGATGGCCTCGTTGCTGCCGAGCTCCATCTTGACGCGCAGCCGGAACGCGCGGTCCTGGAAGGCGCGCTCGACCGCCATGCGCGTCCCCGAGCCCTGCTCGCGCATCACCAGCGCGACGCCGGCCAGCTCGGCGAACGGGATGGCCCGGCGCGGGACCCAGGGGTGCGACACCGGGGCCAGCACCACGAGCGGGTTCTCCATCAGCCGCTCGCTCTCGATGTCGGCGCCGTCGGGCGGGACCCCCATGACGTAGAGATCGTCCTCGTTGCCGGCGAGCCGCTCGAGCAGCCGGTCGCGGTTGACCACCTGCATGGCGATGTCGATCCCCGGAAAGAGGTCGCAGAACGGCCCCAGCACGCGGGGCATGAAATATTTGCTGGTCGTCACGACGCACAGGCGGAGCCGGCCCTGTTTGAGCCCCTTGAGGTCGGCGATGGATTGTTCGAACCGCGACCAGGTCTCGAGCCAGTCCCCGCAGGTGCCCAGCAGCTCGCGCCCGGCATCGGTGAGGTAGAGCCGCTTGCCGACATGCTCGATCAGCGTCAGCCCCACCTCCTCCTGGAGCAGCCGCAGTTTTTTCGAGACGGCCGGCTGGGTGACGTGCAATTCCTCGGCGGCGCGCGAGAAGCTCCCGAGCCGGGCCACCGACTCGAAGGCCTTGAGCTGTCCCAGGGTGACGCGCATTCCGGCCATCGCGGGCACTATAACCTAAGGGTTATGCTCAGCCCAATATCTATTCATTTTTATTCATCTTCTCCAAGCCGCACTTAGGCGCCGTTCATCTCGGCACATCGGAGATTTTTCCATGATCATCGACCAACCTGCCCTCGTGGCCCTCGCCCCGCCGGCAGCGTTCCTGCTGGCGGCCGGGATCGCGTTCGCGGGCCCGGCGCGGCGTCCTCGCCTCGCCCCCGCTCTGTCGCAATTCGCCGCCCTCGCCGCCATCGGCGGGGCGCTCTACACCATCTTCCTGCTTTTCCAGGCCGGGCCCGGCACCAGCCCGCTGATCGGCGGCGGCGGGATCGGCATTTCCGAGCGGCTCGACGCGGTGAGCGTCACGATGCTGCTGCTCGTCAGCTTCGTCGGCTGGGTCGTGGTGCGTTATTCCGCCACTTATATGGATGGCGAGGCGCGCCAGGGCCCGTTCACGGGCTGGCTGTGCCTGACGCTCGGCACCGTGCTGATGCTGGTCTCGGCCGGCAATCTGTTTCAGCTCGTGCTGGCCTGGATCGGAACCAGCCTGTTCCTGCACCGGCTGTTGCTCTTCTATCCCGACCGGGCGGCGGCGCAGCGCGCCGGGCGCAAGAAATTCGTCTCCGCGCGGATCGGCGACGCGGCGCTGCTCGCGGCGGCCGTTCTGCTTGCGAAAGCCTACGGTACGTCGGATCTCGGGACCATTCTGCACGCGGCCGCGTCCGGCATCGCACCCTCCGGCACCGTTGCGGCGGCGATCCTGATCGCCTTCGCCGCCTGCCTCAAATCGGCGCAGTTCCCGACCCATGGCTGGCTCACCGAAGTGATGGAGACGCCCACCCCCGTCTCGGCCCTGCTGCATGCCGGCGTGATCAACGCGGGCGGCTTCCTGGCGGTGCGTTTCGCCGACGTTATGCTGCTTTCGCCGGGCGCGCTCGCGGTGCTCGTGGTGATCGGCGGATTCACGGCGCTGTTCGGCGGCCTCGTGATGCTGACGCAGCCGGCGGTGAAGACCTCGCTCGCCTGGTCCACGGTCGGACAGATGGGCTTCATGATCCTCGAATGCGGGCTGGCCCTCTTCCCGCTCGCGCTGCTGCACATCGTGGCGCACTCGCTCTACAAGGCGCACTCGTTCCTGATCTCGGGCGGCGCGGTCGAGAGCGTCGCCGCCTTCCGCCGGCCGGGCGCGGTCGCGATCCCGGATGCGGGCGCCGTCGCGCGGGCCTTCGCCATCGCCATCGCGATCTATGCCGGCATCGGTCTCGCCTTCGGCTTCCACCACAAATCGCCGCAGGCGATCGCGCTCGGCGCCATCCTGATCTTCGGCGTCGCCTATCTGATCGCGCAGGGTCTCGCCGATCACGCGCCCGAGGCGCTCACGCGCCGCACCGCGACCTACGCCTTGATCACCTCGGTCAGCTACTTCGTGCTGCAAAAACTGGCGGTGTTCGCGACCGCGGGCACGCTGCCGCCGGCGCCCGAGCCCGGCCCCCTGCAATGGGCGATGATCGCGGTCGCGGTCGGCAGTTTCGGTGGCGCAGCGATCGTGCAGTCGATGTTCCCGCTCTGGGCCTATCATCCGGCCGCCTCGGGGCTGCGCGTCCACCTCTCCAACGGCTTCTACGCCAACGCCGTGTTCGACCGCCTGCTCAGCGGCTGGAACACGCGCAAGACGGCCTGACCGAAACGCAACCGATCCGACGGAGTCCTCTGCCATGAACGCCATCACACCGGTGGAAATCGACCCGCCCATCCTCGTCGCCGCCGCCGACCGCGCGGCCCGCGCGATCCCGCCGCTCTGGCCGCTCGCGTCCAGCGTCGCCGTGAACCCCTATCTCGGCCAGGCGGGCGAAACGCTCGCCGAGGCCGGCGCCCGGCTCGCGCGCGTCGCCGGCGCGCCGGTCACGATGCCCCGCAGCTGGTACCTGGAACGGATCGAAGCGGGCGCGATCACGGAAGCCGACCTGCGCGCGGCACTCGAGACCGCGCCGGCGGCGCTCCGCCCGGCGAACGTGGCGGCACTCCGCGAAGCCGCGCGGCGGCCGGCGCCGGCGCCGCGCGCGCTGCCCACCATCGCCGATCTCGCCGCCGAGGTTTCGGGCATCGACTGGCCCGGCCTCATCGCCGAGCGGCTCGGCGCCTGGATGGGTGGTTATTTCGATGTCGGACAGGCCCTCTGGACGGCACCGCACGGCCGCACCGCCTATGCGGCATGGCGCGCCGTCGCGACCTACGATCTCACGCCCGAGATCATCGGTCTGCCCGGCTTCGCGCGGCATGTCGCGGACGCGCCGGAGAACGCCGAGGGGGCGATCGCCCGCGCGACACGCCGGCTCGGCGTCGGTCAAGCGGCGCTCGACACCTATTTCCATCAATTGCTGACGACGCTGGCCGGATATGGGCAATATGCCCGCTACCTGCTCTGGCAGGCGGAGCTCGGGGGCGGGACCGACGGCACCATCGTCGATCTGCTCGCGATCCGGCTGATCTGGGAAGAAGCGCTCTGCGCGCATTACGGCGAGCGCATCGCCGATGCCTGGCGCGCCGCGCGCGCCGCGCACGCCGAGCCGGTCGTGCCTTCAGCGGAACAGACGATCGACGCGATCCTGCAGGAAGCCGCCGACCGCGCAGCGCAGCGCACGCTGGCGGCCACCCTGGCCGCACCCCGCGCCAGCGCGGGCGGCAAGGCTCGGCCCATGCTGCAGGCGGCCTTCTGCATCGATGTGCGCTCGGAAGTCTTCCGCCGCGCGCTCGAATCGCTCTCGGATCAGATCGAGACGATCGGTTTCGCCGGCTTCTTCGGTGTCTTCGCGTCACACCGGCGCTTCGCCTCCGACGTGGACGAGCTGCGCCTGCCGGTGCTGCTCAATCCGTCGGTGCGCACCTGCGCCGGCGGTCCCGCGGATGCGGCGGCGGACGGCAAGGCGCGCATCAAGCTCCGCACCAAGCGCGCCTGGTTCCGCTTCAAGCTCGCGGCGGTCTCCTCCTTCGCGTTCGTCGAGGCCACCGGGCCGCTCTACATCGTCAAGCTGATCCGCGATTCGCTCGGCCTCGTGCATGGCGACCCGTCGCTCGACGATCCGGCGCCGCGGCCCGACCCGGCGCTCGATGCCGAAGCGCGCATCAAGTCCGGCGAGATCGTGCTGCGCGCGATGTCGCTGACCGAGAATTTCGGGCGTATCGTTCTGCTCGCGGGCCATGGCGCCAATGTCGTGAACAATCCGCATGCGAGCGCGCTCGCCTGCGGCGCCTGCGGCGGCTTTTCGGGCGAGGTGAATGCGCGCGTGCTCGCCGCGCTGCTGAACGACCCTGTCGTGCGCGCGGGACTCGTGACGCGAGGCATCACCATCCCCGAGGACACGCTGTTCGTCGCGGCGCTGCACGACACCACGACCGATGCCGTGAAGATCTATGCCGACGATCAGCCGGTGCGCGGCTTCGAGCACGATCTGCGGCAGGTGGAGGGCTGGCTGGAGACGGCGGGCAAGCTCACGCGCGCCGAGCGCGCGCTGCGGCTGCCGCGCGCGCGCAGCGAAGGCAGCGTGATCCGGCGCAGCCGCGACTGGTCGGAGGTGCGTCCCGAATGGGCGCTCGCCGGCTGCAGCGCGTTCATCGCCGCGCCGCGCGCGCGCACCGCGGGCCGGAATCTCCAGGGCCGCGCCTTCCTGCACGATTATGTGTGGCAGAAGGACGAGGGGTTCCCGGTGCTCGAGCTGATCATGACCGCGCCCGTGGTGGTCGCGAGCTGGATCAGCCTGCAATATTACGGCTCCTCGGTCTCGCCCGAACTGTTTGGTGGCGGCAACAAGCTGCTGCACAACGTCACGGGCGGCATCGGCGTTGTGGAAGGCAATGGCGGGCTGCTGCGGCCGGGTCTTCCCTGGCAGTCGGTGCATGACGGCGAGCGCTACATGCACGAGCCGCTGCGCCTCTCGGTGTGCATTGAGGCGCCGATCGACGCGATGACGGACATCCTGCGGCGCCATGCGGGCGTGCGCGCGCTGTTCGACAATCGCTGGCTCAACCTGTTCGCGCTCGACGAGAACGGGAAGATGCGCTGGCGCTACAACGGCAATCTCGAGTGGGTTGCCGTGGAAGGCGCCGCCGGGCGGCCGGCGCGCGTGCTCGAACCCGCATCCTGAAGGCGGGAACGAGGCGGGTGCGCCGCAGGCCCGTGCGGCGCACCCAGGCGGCCTTCGGCGGGCAGGGGCTTTGCCCCTGCAACCCACTGGGGCCGGAGGGCCCCAGACCCCATGTCTTTCAATGAGCCGTGCCGGTTTAGACGACTTTTGAAAGTAATGGGGTCTGGGGCCTTCCGGCCCCAGCGGAGTGCAGAGGCAGAGCCTCTGCCCGCCGGAGGCAATCGAGATAAGTCGATTCGTCAGATCGCCATGCGGACTCAGCTTGTCTGGTGACGGCCGCGAGTCCGCACGGCCTCGCGGCGGCTTTCGATGTCGGACGCCGGGATGCTGGCATTGAAGGAGGTCGAGACGCGCTGCTCGAGCGCCATCGCGTCGCGGAACGGCAAGGCGAAACCTTCCTCGATGAGACGCTTGTAGGCGAGCAAGGTGGCCGGCTCGATACCGGCCATGTCGTTCGCGAGTTTCAGGGCTTCGGGCAGCAGCGCGTCGGCGGCGACGACCCGGCTCACGAGGCCCCAGGACGCGGCGGTGCTCGCGTCGATGAAATTGCCGGTGAAGGCCATCTCGCGCGCCCGGTAGAGCCCGATCAGGCGCGATAGTTTCTGCGAGAGACCCCAGCCCGGAAGAATGCCGACCCGCGCATGGGTATCGGCGAAACGCGCATTCACCGATGCGATCAGCACGTCGCAGGCGAGCGCCAGCTCGAAGCCGCCGGTGATCGCGACGCCGTTGATCGCGCCGATCACCGGCTTGCGGCATTGTTCCAGGGCGACAACCGGGTTGTCGCCGGCTTCGGTGGCGTTGGCGGCGGCGATCGCCGAGGCATCGGAGCCGAGCTCCTTGAGATCGAGACCAGCGCAGAAGGCGCGGTCGCCGGCGCCCGTCAGCACGATCGCGCGGATCTCGGGGCTGTCGGCAAGGTTTCTGAATGTGGCAGCGAGTTCGAGACGGAGCGCCTTCGACAGCGCATTCATGGCGTGGGGGCGGTTGAGGGTTACGGTCGCGACCGGGCCGGTGATTTCGGTTTTCAGGTTGTGCATGTGCAGCCGCTCCTTTTGTTCTTTTTTTGAAAAAAAAGAACCAAAAAAACTTTCTCGCATGATACGTGCGGGCTGGACCGCACCGTTCTATTCGGGAAAGTCTTTTTGCTTCTTTTTCTTAAGAAAAAGAAGAATCCCTTAACTGAAGTGCAGCCTGCGATATTTGCCGCGGAAATATAACAGTGGGTCGCGCCAGGGTTCGAAGCGCACGCGGAGCACGCGGCCGATCAGGATCACATGATCTCCGCCATCGTGGATCGCGTGGCGCGCGCATTCGAAGCTGGCGAGCGCGTTGCGCAGCATGGGCACGCCGCTCGACCAGGCTTCCCAGGGGGTGGCAGCGAAACGGTCCTCTTCGGAGGCTGCAAAGCGCATGGAGACCGGGCGCTGTCCGATATGGAGCACGTTCACGCCGAAATGGGGGTGGCGTTCGAGAGCGGACAGGCTGCCCGCGGTGCGGGCGATGCAGACGAGGAGCAGAGGCGGATCGAGCGACACCGACGTGAAGGAATTGGCTGTCAGGCCAACCGGGCGATCGTTTTCGCTCATGGTGGTGACGACGGTGACGCCGGTCGCGAAACAGCCGAGCGCATCGCGCAGCGTGCGCGGGTCGGAGCCCGCCCGGTATTCGGGGGGCACGCGCGGCGCCCTTCGTTCCAGGAAATCGAGCAGCAGGGCGGCGAGTGCGTCGGTGGGATCGGCCTGGTTGGCGAGATCGGGTTCGGCGAGTTCGGCGTCCGCGAGCTGTCGCGCGAGCTCGCCGGCGCGGCTTTGCGCGCCGCCGACGATGAGGGTCGGGGCGGCGATGTGGGGCGCGGCCGCAATCGCCTGGTCGATCGCGGGGTCTTGTTGATTGGCCGTATCGATGACGACGAGCCCGGTCGCCAGATGGGCACCACCCTCGCCGAGTGCCGCGGCGGCGATCCAGCCTTCGCGGTCCGCGCCGATCAGCACCGGGCGGGTTTCGAATTGCAGGAGCACTGCCCGCAAATCCTCGATGGCGGCGCCGAGCTCGGCGGACGGCGGCAAGGTGAGCGTGATGGTGTGGCGGCCGGCTTCGGCGAGCGCTTCGGCGAGCGGTGACCAGGCGATGGCAGGTTCCGGCCCGCCGGCCAGCAGCAGGACGCCCGGATGTTCCGGGTTGCCCTGGGAGCTGGCGGCGAGGCGCGTGCCGCGGCGGGCCAGAAAGATACGCTCGGACAATGAGAACTCCGCGATCAGGCCGTGCGATCCATGCCGGCGCCGAGCGCCGCCTGTGCCGCGGCGAGACGTGCCACGGGCACGCGATAGGGGGAGCAGCTGACATAGTCGAGCCCCACCTGTTCGCAGAAGGTGATGCTGGCGGGATCGCCGCCATGTTCGCCGCAGATGCCGCATTTGAGATGCGGCTTGGTGGCGCGCCCGCGCTCGGTGGCGATGCGCACGAGGGCGCCGACACCGTCGATGTCGAGCGAGACGAACGGGTCTTTGGGCAGAATCCCGGCCTCGACGTAATGGGGCAGGAACTTTCCGGCATCGTCGCGCGAGAGGCCGAACGTGGTCTGGGTGAGGTCGTTGGTGCCGAAGCTGAAGAAATCCGCGACCTCCGCGATCCGGTCGGCGGTGAGCGCGGCGCGGGGCAGCTCGATCATGGTGCCGACCGTGTAGGGCAGCGTTCGCCCGGCGGTTTCGAAAACCTCCTTGGCCACGCGATCGACCTGGGCACGGGTGATTTCCAACTCGCGGCGCGTGCCGACGAGCGGGATCATGATTTCGGGCACCGGCGGCTCTGCGCTCGCGCGCGCGATCTCGATCGCGGCCTCGAAGATCGCGCGTGCCTGCATCTCGTAGATTTCGGGATAGGAGATGCCGAGGCGGCAGCCGCGATGGCCGAGCATGGGGTTGGCCTCGGCGAGCTCGGCGGCGCGGCGGCGCATGCTTTCCTGATCCTGCCCGAGCGCTTCGGCCACTTCCGCGATTTCCGCCTCGCCGTGGGGCAGGAACTCGTGCAGTGGCGGGTCGAGCAGGCGGATCGTGACCGGCAGTCCGGCCATGATCCGGAACAGCTCGACGAAATCCTGGCGCTGGAACGGAAGAAGTTTTTCGAGCGCCGCGCGGCGGCCGCGCTCGTCGTTCGCCATGATCATCTGGCGCACCGCGCCGATGCGTTCGGGCGCGAAGAACATGTGCTCGGTGCGGCAGAGCCCGATTCCCTCGGCGCCGAATTTGCGGGCGGTCTCGGCATCGAGGGGCGTTTCGGCATTGGTGCGGATCCGCAACCGCCTCAGGCTGTCGGCCCACTCCATCAGCACGGCGAAATCGCCGGAGAGCTTGGGCTCGACGGTCGCCACCTGGCCTACGAACACTTCGCCGGTGGCGCCGTCGAGCGTGATCACGTCGCCGGCGCGGATGGTGCGGCCGCCGGAGGCGAGCGTTCTCGATCCGTAATCGACGCTGATGCCGCCGGCGCCGGCCACGCAGGGGCGCCCCATGCCGCGCGCCACCACCGCCGCGTGGCTGGTCATGCCACCGCGGGTGGTGAGGATGCCGCGGGCGGCGTGCATGCCGTGGATATCCTCGGGACTCGTTTCGATGCGCACGAGGATGACCGCGTCGCCCTTGGCGGCGCGCAGTTCCGCCTCGTCGGCGCTGAAGACGACGGCGCCGGAAGCTGCCCCGGGGCTCGCGGGCAGGCCGCGGCCGAACAGGGTGCGCGGGGCCTCCGGGTCGAGCATCGGGTGCAGCAACTGGTCGAGCGCCTGCGGGTTGACGCGCTTGACGGCTTCCTCGCGGGGGATCAGCCCGTCGCGGGCCATTTCGACCGCGATGCGGAGCGACGCCGCCGCGGTGCGCTTACCGTTGCGGGTCTGCAGCATATAGAGCTTGCCCTGCTGCACGGTGAACTCGATGTCCTGCATGTCGGCGTAGTGGCGCTCGAGGGTCTCGCGCACCCGGCAGAGCTCGGCGTAGGCCTCGGGGAGCGCTTCCTCCATGGAAACTTCGCCCGGCTTGGCGCGTGCCCGGGAAAGCGGTTGCGGCGTGCGGATGCCGGCCACGACGTCCTCGCCCTGGGCGTTGACGAGGAATTCGCCGTAGAACAGGTTCTCGCCGGTGGACGGATCGCGGGTGAAACAGACGCCCGTCGCGCAATCGTTGCCCATGTTGCCGAAGACCATCGCCTGCACGTTCACCGCGGTGCCCCAGTCGGCGGGGATGTCGTGCAGCCGGCGATAGGTGTTCGCGCGGTGGTTCATCCAGCTTCCGAACACCGCGCCGATCGCGGCCCAGAGCTGATCCCAGGGGGATTGCGGGAAGGGCTTTCCGGTCTCTTCGCGGACCATCGCCATATATTCGTCGCAGACGCGCTGCCAATCCTCGGCGCCGAGCGCCGTGTCCTCGATCACGGCCTGATCGAGCTTGACGGATTCGATGATTTCCTCGAACCGGTGATGGTCGACCCCGAGCACGACGCTGCCGAACATCTGGATGAAACGGCGATAGCTGTCCCAGGCGAAGCGCGCATCGCCGCTGCTTTCGGCCAGACCCTGCACGGTCTCGTGGGTGAGGCCGAGATTGAGCACCGTGTCCATCATGCCCGGCATCGACACGCGGGCGCCGGAGCGCACCGAGACGAGCAGCGGCGATTTCGCGTCGCCGAACCGGCGGCCCACCGCGGTCTCGACCCGCGCCAGCGCCTCGCGCACCTGCGGCTCGAGATCGGCGGGGTAGGCGCGGTCGTTCTTGTAGAACGCGCTGCAGACTTCCGTGGTGATCGTGAAACCGGGCGGCACCGGAAGGCCGATGCTTGCCATCTCGGCCAGGTTCGCGCCTTTGCCGCCCAGCAGATTGCGCATGTCGGCGCGACCCTCATTGTGGCCGGCTCCGAAACTATAGACCCATTTCGGCATGCGATTTGGCTCCCACAGAAGAAAGTCGCAGGGGCCTTGCCCCTGCACCCCACTGGGGCCATAGGGCCCCAGACCCCGTTACGTAACGAGCGTGAAATCGGCGATTTTGTTCATGGAATCGCGGACCGCGGCCAAGAGGCGCAGGCGGTTGCGGCGAAGCGCCGCATCCTCCGCATTGACCGTGACGCGATCGAAAAAAGCGTCAAGACGAGGACGGAGTGCGGCGAGCCGGCGCATTGCCTCGGCGAAATTCTCGCCCTCGATGAGCCGCGCGAAATCCGCCTCGGCGAGCGCGTCGCCGAGCGCCGTCTCCTCGGGCTCGGCCAGGAGGGCCGGATCGACCATGCCCTCGTGCGGGCCGTCCTTGCGGTCCTCGATGCGCAGGATATTGGCGGCACGGCGGTAGCCGGTCAGCAGATCGCCGCCATCCGGCGTCTCGAGCAGGGCCGCGATCGCATGGCTGCGCGCGAGCAGCCGCGCGAAATCGTCGTCCGCGCCGGCGGCGAAGACGGCCTGCACCAAATCGTGCCGCGCGCCTTCGTCGCGCAACTGCACGCGCAGCCGCTCGGCCATGAAGGCCAGGATTTCCTCGACGAGTTTTTCCTCGTGCAGCGTCGCCACGTGCGCCTGCACCGCCGCCTGCAGCAGCGCGCGCAGTCTCAGCCGCAGGTTATTCTCGCGGATGATGCGGACCACGCCGAGTGCCGCGCGGCGCAGCGCGAACGGATCGCCCGAACCGGTCGGGCGTTCCCCCACCGCGAAGAAACCGGCGAGCTGGTCGAGCTTGTCGGCGAGCGCCACGGCGATGGTCACCGGCGCCGCGGGCACCCGGTCCTGCGGACCTTTCGGCTGGTAATGATCGCGGATCGCGGCGGCGATTTCGGCGGGCTCGCCGGCATGGGTGGCGTAATAACCGCCCATGGTGCCTTGCAGCTCGGGAAACTCGCCGACCATGCCGGTCACGAGATCGGCCTTGGCCAGCAGGCCCGCGCGCGCCGCGAGCGCGGTATCGGCGCCGGTCGCCCGGGCGATCTGCGCGGCGAGAGCGGCGATGCGCTCCGTCCGCGCAAACTGGGTGCCGAGTTTCGCGTGGAAAATGACGGATTTGAGCGCCTCGAGCCGCTCGGCGAGCGGCTTGCGCCGGTCCTCGTTCCAGAAATGTCGCGCATCGGCGAAGCGCGCGCGCAGCACGCGCTCATTGCCGGCGACGATGGCGTGGCCGCCGTCGGCCGCGTCGATGTTCGCGGCGAAGCCGAAATACGGGGCCGGCTCGCCCGCTTCGGTGCGCAGCGCGAAATAGCGCTGATTGACGCGCATCGAGACCTGACGGACTTCGGGCGGGAGGTCCATGAATTCGGGATCGATACGGCCGAGATGGCAGACCGGCCACTCGACGAGGCCGGCCACTTCGCGCAGCAAGCCCGGATCGTCGACGATCGCGGCCCCCGCTTCCGCGGCGCGGGCCGCGAGCCCGGCGGCGATGGCGGCCTCGCGGTCGGCGGCACTCACGAGAACGTGACGCGCGCGCAACTGCGCCGCCCAGTCGTCGGCGCCGCGCACCGCGAACGCGCCGGGGCTCAGGAAACGGTGACCCTCGGTGAGATCGCCGGCCGCCAGATCGTGCACGCGGTCCTCGCCGGCGGCGAGCGCGAACGGAACGATCTCGCCGTCGAGCAGGCAGAGAATGCGGCGCAGCGGACGAATCCAGGTGAAGTCGCTCGACCCCCAGCGCATCGATTTGGGCCAGGGGAACCGGCGCAGCAGCGCCGGCAGCGCCGCGGCGATGAGTTGCGCTGCCGGAATGGCCGGGCTCTCGCGGTCGAGCACCCAGAAATCGCCCTCGTGCCGCAGCGCCTCGCGGGTCGCGCCATGCTTGCGGAGGAAGCCGGCGAGCGCCGCCTCGGGGGCGGCGATGCGCGGGCCGCGCTCGGTGGTGCGGCTGGCCGGAATGGCCGGCGCGACCGTGAGCGCGAGGGCGATCCGGCGCGGGCCGCTCCAGCTGCGCGGATCGGCGGGTGCGAGCGGTGCGAGGGCTTCGGCCGCCAGCCGCGCGAAATCGGCCGCGGCCGGCGCCTGCAGGCGGGCGGGGATTTCCTCGGAGAAGAGTTCGCAGAAAAATTCGGGCAAGGGATCAGCTCTTGAGCGCGGGCTCGAGGTCGGTGCGGGCGAAACCGTCGCCGGTGTAGAGGAGCGGCTCGGCGCGGGTCTTGGCCAGCGCATAGGCCAGACAATCGGCGGGGTCGAGCCGCGCGGAGTGGCGGTGGCGGCCGAAATGACGCCAGGCGGTGCGCGCGGCTTCGGCCTGCGCCGCGTCCACCGGGATCAGTTCGATCCCGGAACTGCGGAGGAATTCGTCGAAGCGCAGGCCGGCGAGCCGGCCGCCGCGGGCCTCGATGGCCAGCGCCACCTCGAGCCAGCTCGCCACCGACATCAGCGGACGCGGCGCGTCGAGCAGCGCGTCGAGCAGCCGTTCCGCCCCGGGTTCGCCCAGCAGGATCGCGAGCAGCGCGGAACGGTCGAGGATCATGGCGTCGCTCCGGGCGCGTCCGGCGCGCGGGACGGCTCGCCCGGGCGCAGGCTTGCGCGGAGCTCGGCGGCGAGGGCCAGCAGGCGGGCGCGGCGCAGCGCGCGGTCGCGCGACCGCCGCTCGCGCTCCAGCCGCTCGCGCAACGCCTCGGTCACCGCCGTCGTCAGGCTCTCGCCGGTGAGCTCGGCGAGCGCCGTCGCCAGCCGGTAGCCATCCTCGCTCTTGATGTTCAGCTGCGTCGCCATGCGGCTCCCCAGGCGCGGTAGAATTGGACGGCTTCGAGGTAGAACGTAGCGCAAGCCGCGCCGCCTGTCGCCTATGGCAGCGCGGGGCTGGGTTGCCGCGCGAAGACAGCGTGCGTGCGTACACGGCCCGGTTGATCTGAATCAGCGACCCGGGCGGCGAAGTGGCCTTTGGTGCGGTCGTCCCAAGGGAGGGCCAACCATGAGCCAGATACCGAAGACCGGACAGGAAACGCAGGGCGTGACCGGGGCCGCGCAAAACGCGCTGCTCTGCTGGTCGCGCGCCTGGTCACAACTGGCGGACGGCATGATGGGCGCGGCGAGCGCGCAGATCGACTGGGCAGGCGCCTGGCTGCGGCCGCCCGCGGACCCCGGCCTGCTGGAAATCCGTGACCCGCACGCGGCGGCGCTGGAATGGGTGCGGGCGAGCGAGGCGCGTTTCGGCGAGGGTGTCCGGGCCATGCGCCGGGTGAACGATCACCTGAGCGCCGCCTGGTTCGGCGCGGCCGGCACGCTGGCCGATGGAATCGAAGCGTCGCCGGAAAAGGGCGGACGGGGATGATGGAAGGGAAGCAAGCGCTTCTTTCTTGAAAGAAGCACAGAACTTCCCCGCGTTCGTCATCGCATCAGAAAGCCGGCCCAGCCGTCACAATCAAACAGCAAAAAGTCTTTTTGGTTCTTTTTCTCCAGAAAAAGAACCCTTCACTCCTTGTACCGGTAGCCGATCCCGTAAAGCGTCTCGAACTGATTGAACTCGGGATCCGTCTGCCGGAACTTCTTGCGCACCCGCTTGATGTGACTGTCGATCGTGCGATCGTCCACGAAGATATTCTCGCCGTAGGCCGCATCGATGAGCTGATCGCGGGATTTCACCATGCCCGGCCGCGCCGCGAGCGCCTTGACCAGCAGGAACTCGGTGACGGTCAGCTGGATGTCGCGTCCCTTCCAGGCGCATTGATGCTTGGTCTCGTCGAGCACGAGATCGCCGCGCACCAGAATGCCGCCCGGCGTCGCACCCGAGGCGTCGGCGCGACCGGCCTCGTTCCGGCGCAGCAACGCGCGGATCCGCTCGATCAGCAGCCGCTGGCTGAAGGGCTTGGTGATGTAATCGTCGGCGCCGAGCCGCAGCCCCATCAGCTCGTCCACTTCCTCGTCCTTGGAGGTGAGGAAGATCACGGGCATTTGCGTGCGCTGGCGCAGGCGCTGGAGCAGCTCCATCCCGTCCATGCGCGGCATCTTGATGTCGAGGACCGCGAGGTCGGCCGGCTTGGCGGTCAGCGCCTGCAGCGCGCTCTCCCCGTCCGTATAGGTGCGGACCGCATACCCCTCCTGCTCCAATGTCATGGATACGGAGGTCAGGATGTTCCGGTCGTCATCTACAAGGGCAATCGTGTGTTTCATGAGAAACAAGGAAGTGCCACCGGCGGGGACAGCCCGCAACCGCGGGCGGGGGCGGCGATGAGCGCGGCGTTCGAGGCGCGCTGCCTGCTGCGGGCGAGCCGCGCCGGCACGCTGGCAACCGCGCGCGAGGGGCAGCCCTATGCTGGGCTCGTCGCCCCCGCGGTCGCCGGCGACGGCGCGGTCCTGATGCTGCTGTCGGGCCTGGCCGAGCACGCGAAGCAGCTCGAGGCCGATCCGCGTTGCGCGCTGATGGTCTCGGGCCCGCCGGAGAACCTCAATCCGCTGACCGCGGCGCGGCTGACCGTGATGGGCCGGGCCGAGCGGCTGAGCGACCGAGCGCTGCACGCGTTCTGGCTTGCGCGGCATCCTTATGCGTCGATGTATGCGGATTTCGGCGATTTCGCGCTCTGGCGGCTGCGGCCCGAGAGCGGTCATTTCGTGGCCGGATTCGGCCGCATCGCGCGGCTCGACGCGGCCGATCTCGCGGCACCCCCGGATCTCGCCTCTGCGCTCAGCGCAGCCGAGGCAGGCATCGTGTCGCATTGCAACGAGGATCATCTCGACGCTTTAACGCGACTGGCGCATGCGCGAGGCGCGCGCGGGCATTGGCGGATGCTCGGGGTCGATTGCGACGGCATCGATCTCGTGCAGGACGAGACCGTGCTCCGGGTGGCGTTTCTCGAGCCCGTTGCCGACCCGGCGGGTGTCCGGCGCGCGATGATCGCGCTGCTCGACGCGGCGCATACTTAGAGCGGACCGGCGCCTTCGGGTGATTTTCCACCCGGGGCGGCGTTCCGCGCCAGGACGGGATTGCTGCCCGCGGCGCGAGCCCGGGCCCAGGGGCGCGGGCCGGGGCGGGCGGCGCGTGCACTTGCCAAACCGAAACAAAAAACAGGAACCGGGATGGAAATCTTCGCCACCGCCACCGCTCCGGGCCCGCTGGCCGGCACATCGGTCGTCGGGCCGTCCGCGCTGCACGCGAATCTCGCAGCCCCCGCGCTCGCCGCGCATGCCGTGCGGCGCGGCGAGGCGCGGCTCTCCGCCGACGGCGCGCTGATCGTGCGCACCGGCGCGCATACCGGGCGGTCGGCGGCGGACAAATTCATCGTCGACGAGCCGGCGGTGGGCGGCGAGATCGGCTGGGGCACGGTCAACCACAAGCTGGCGCCGGCGCATTTCGCGGCGCTCAAGCATCGCGTGCAGGCCTATCTGCAAGGCCGCGAGCTGTTCACCCAGGACCTTTATGCCGGCGCCGATCCGGTGGAGCGCATCTCAGTGCGGCTGGTGACGACGAGCGCCTGGCATGCGCTGTTCGCGCGCAACATGTTCATCCGCCCGGACCCGGAAGCGCTGGCCGGCTTCCGGCCGGATTACGTGATCCTGCACGCGCCGGAATTTCACGCCGATCCGCGCATCGACGGCGTGCACAGCAGCACCGCGATCGCGCTCGCGCTCGATGAGGGCACGATCGTCATCGCCGGCACCGAATATGCCGGCGAGATCAAGAAATCGATCTTCTCGGTGATGAACTGGCGGCTGCCGGCGCGCGGCGTGCTGCCGATGCATTGCAGCGCCAATATCGGCGCGCGCGGTGACACCGCCTTGTTCTTCGGCCTCTCGGGCACCGGCAAGACCACGCTCTCCTCCGACCCCGAGCGGCGGCTGATCGGCGATGACGAGCATGGCTGGGGGCCCGGGGGGATCTTCAATTTCGAAGGCGGGTGCTACGCCAAGGTGATCCGGCTGTCGCGCGAGGCGGAGCCGCAGATCTGGAGTGCCGCGCACCGGTTCGGCACCGTGCTCGAAAACGTGGTGGCCGACGCGGCGGGCCGGCTCGATCTCGACGATGCCGAATTCACCGAGAATACCCGCGCCTGCTACCCGATCGATTTCATCCCCGGTGCCGAACTGTCCGGCCAGGGGGCCATCCCCACCAACATCCTGATGCTGACGGCCGACGCGTTCGGCGTGCTGCCGCCGATCGCGCGGCTGACGCCGCCGCAATCGATGTATCATTTCCTCTCGGGTTACACGGCGAAGGTGGCCGGCACCGAGAGAGGGCTCGGGCGCGAGCCGCAGGCCACTTTCTCGGCCTGCTTCGGCGCGCCGTTCCTGCCGCGGCCGCCGGAGGTTTACGGCCGGATGCTCGAGGCCATGATCCAGAAACACGATGTCGCCTGCTGGCTGGTCAATACCGGCTGGACCGGCGGCGGCTATGGCGCCGGCACCCGCATGGCGATCTCCCACACGCGGGCGCTGGTGCGTGCGGCGCTGGATGGGTCGCTCGCGCGGGCCAGTTTCGTGCGCGAACCGTTTTTCGGGCTGATGATCCCCGAGCGGGTGGCGGGGCTGGGGCCGGAGGTGCTCGATCCGCGCCGGGCGTGGCTCGACCAGGCCGCCTACGATGCCGCGGCCCGCGCGCTGGCCGCGCGGTTCGAGGCGAATTTCGCGCATTTCGCCGGGCATGTCGGGGAGGATGTGAAGCAGGTGGCGATTCGCGCGGCGGCTTGACGTGGCAGGGGAGGCGCTGCCTTCCCTGCACCCCTCCGCTGGGGCCGGAAGGCCCCAGACCCCTTTCGTTTTGGGCCCGTGCCGTTGAAACCGCTCAGCGATAAAAGAAATTGGGGTCTGGGGCCTTTCGGCCCCAGTGGGGTCCAGGGGCAAAGCCCCTGGCCGCCGGAGGCGCCGCTCGCCAGCATCGTTGCCGTCGCCCTCTTCATGCAGAATCTCGACGGCACGATCATCGCGACCGCCCTGCCCGCCATGGCGCAGAGTTTCGGCGAGGACCCGGTGCATATGAACGTGGCGCTGACGGCCTATCTGTTCGCGGTCGCGCTGTTCGTGCCCGCGAGCGGCTGGCTTGCCGACCGGTTCGGCACGCGCCGCGTGTTCGCCGCCGCGGTCGCGGTGTTTACCGTGGGCTCGCTGCTGTGCGGCCTTTCGCCGAGCCTGCCGGCGCTGATCGCGGCGCGGCTCGTGCAGGGGGCGGGGGGGGCGATGATGCTGCCGGTGGGGCGGCTCGTGCTGCTGCGCGCGATCCCGCGCGAGCGGCTGGTGAGTGCGATGGCCTGGGTGACGATGCCGGCGCTGATCGGGCCGGTGATCGGGCCGCCGCTCGGCGGGCTGATCCTCGGCTTCACGACCTGGCACTGGATTTTCTACCTCAACCTGCCGATCGGGGTGCTCGGCATCGCGCTGGCGTTCCGCTTCATTCCCGACACGCGCGAAGCCTCCGGCCCGCTCGACCTGGCGGGGCTGCTGCTGAGCGGCGTGGCGCTGGCGGCGCTGCTCGCCTTTCTCGAACTGGTCGGGCGCGGCATCGTGGGCGGCGCGGCGCTCGCCGCGGTTCTCGCGGCGGGGGGCGCGAGCCTCTGGCTGTATGCGCGGCGCGCGCGCGGGCAGGCGCGCCCGCTGCTCGATTTTTCGCTGCTCGCGGTGCCGAGTTTCGGCGTCTCGGTGCTGGCGGGCTCGCTGTTCCGGGTGGGGGTGGGGGCGACGCCGTTCCTGTTGCCGCTGATGCTGCAGGTGGGGTTCGGGCGCACGCCGCTGCAGAGCGGGTTGATCACGTTCGCGATCGCCGCCGGCGCGCTTGCCTCCAAGCCGGGCGCGGTCGCGGTGCTGCGGCGGTTCGGGTTCCGGCGCACGCTGATCGTGAACGGGTTCGTCTCGGGGCTGGGGATCGCGCTCTATGCGGCGTTCCGCCCGTCCTGGCCGGTGGCGGCGCTCTACGCGGTGCTGCTGATCACCGGCTATCTGCGCTCGCTGCAATTCACGAGCTACAACACGATCGCCTATGCCGACGTGCCGCCTGCGCGCATGAGTGCGGCGACCACGCTTTATTCGGCGCTGCAACAGATTTCGCTGACCGTCGGGATACCGATCAGCGCGGCGGCGCTGCATCTGGCGCGGCTGGGTTCGGGGCATGCGGTGCCGGGGCCCGCGGATTTTTCGGTGGCGTTTCTGGTGGTGGGGGCGATTTCGGTGTGCGCGGGCCCGGCGGCGCTGTTGTTGCCGGAGGATGCGGGGCGCGAGCTGAGCGGGCACCGGTTGGGCGAGGCTTGAGGACCGAGCGGGTCGCCGCTAGAGCGGGTTCACTCTGACTGTGGTCCGAGTGAACCCGCTCTAGCTCTTTGATTTGGCGAGCAACTATATCACCCAGACCGCTTCCGGTCTGGGTGATGTTGCTCTAATGGACCTGCCCGATGGCCTCAATCCTGCGGTTGTTGCCGGCTTGCGGCTTCTGCCTGGCCGGACTCGGCTTTTTTGGCCTTCGCCTCTGGCTGGGCACGTCGCTGCTAGGCTTCGCCGATGAGGACCTTCACGTCCTGGGTGCGAAGGTCATCGCATCCGGTGGGCGGCTCTACCGCGATTTCGTCGATATACACGGGCCGCTGATCTTCATTTTGTCGCAACTCTATGGCGCTGTTTTCAGCTGGTCATGGCCGAATGGTGCGCGGCTTTGCGGAGCGTTCCTCATGGCCGCCGGGCTTCTGGCGATCGTCTGCGGCCCTGGACTTTCGGGGCTGCGCCCCCGGCTCTGGTGCGGCGGCCTGCTCGGCGTCTGGCTGGCCGCCGTCTGGCTTCGACAGGGGCTCAATCTCCTGGATTATTACGCCCCAGCGGGAGCGCTCGCCGCGCTGTTCCTCGGCACTTACGGGCTGGGCGCCTGGCGGGGAGCGCAGATCGCGCGCTCGCCTGCCTTCATCGCCGGCCTGGCGCTCGCGGCGCTCGGCGCGGCTTCCTACGCTTACGGGTTTTCCATAGTCTTTCTGGCGCTGAGTGCCGGGATCGGCTCGTGGCGCGCGGGACAGCGGCAGACGATTCGGTTTTTCGTCGCTGGAATGGCAGCAGGCGGGCTCCTGCTTCTTGCCTGGCTGCTCCGATTCGGAGATCTGCGAGGCTATCTCGCCTACCACGTGCTCGAATCGCTTTTGTATTATTCGCGCTACACCGCGCTTTCGCCGCACACGTTCTTGCAGAGCCTCGTCCCCGACCTCGCGCCCGTGCGACGCATCCAGACACTCGCGGTCGCCGCTTCCCTGGTTTCGCTGGCTCTGCATCTTTGGCTGGATGCGAGCCGGCCGCGACGGCATGTGCCGGAGATACTTCTCGGGCATCTGGCTGTGCTGGCCCTCAACGCGCGCGGGCTCACGATATTTCAGGATGGGTCGTTCGTGATCGGCGCGCTCTGCGTGGCGGCGCCGGCGGTTGCGGAAGCGATCGCGCGCGCGGCCGCCGTCTCGCGGCGCGTTGGAACGGCCCTCGCGGCACTCGCCGCGTTTGCCGTGCTCGCGTTTGCCCACCCCGCTCTGGTCACGCCGTTCGGCATCACTCAGGCAGCCTTGGCGCGAACGCGCGGGTCTGTCTTCGGCCGACCATCCGACGCACCGCTGTTCCAGAGAATCCGGGCGCTGACGCATAGCAAGCAACCCATCCTGGTCCTTGTCTATGATCCCGGCCTCTATCTTGCCGCCGACCGGCCGCCGATGACCGGCTTCTACACTTATTTTGCCTACGACGCGGATTACGCGAAATCACCGTGGTTCAGCCGGGGTCACGACCTTTGCTCCGCAATCGCGGAATCCCCGCCACTCGTCATTGTATACGACCACACACCTGTTTGGGGATTTGCTCTCGAACATTATGCGCCGTGCGTCCTCGATCTGATGGCGCACGACTATATCGCTGACTTGGTGCAGGGTCCGAATGGAACGACTCTCTATCGTTTAAGAGTGCCACGCTGAGCAGGTCACCGGCGCCAAAGCTTCTGGGGCCGGTGCTACAAGCGAGTCAGCGCACCAGATCAGACTAGTTCGGAGCCGTTTTCAACACGCCATTCAGCTTGAGGGTGCAAGTCTGTCCGGTTCCGGCGATGGGGGCGTTGAGTACAAGCGGCGTTTGATCCGACTGCCCAAAATTTGCCCCAAGCTCGAGGAAGTTGTTAGTCGGGAAGCTAAGCGGGCCAGAGTATGAACCGCTCACACCTGTTAGGGCAGTAGCGTTGCCAAGCAATTGCGGGTCATAGGAAGTTAGACCGCCGCTACTGGGGAACAGCACGTCCGTGATATACTGCAGTGACAATCCAGCAGAAGGGTTCTGCAGAAGAATATTAATATAGTATGAGGTGACATTGCCTGTTGTGCTGTCGACAAATAAGCTGGCGGATGCTGGGAATGTGCCAAGAACCGCACTGCACCCATTTGCGCCCACGGTGACCACGTTGCCGAAGTATATGTAAGGGTAGGGGGTGGATGAGGCATTCGCGATCGCCGGACTCAAAATCAGGCACGCGAAGAGAGCGGCTTTTGACAACTGAAACATTTTTGCAATCCTTCCTGGAAACCAACATTAGAAGAGCACATCAGATCGATATCGGACTCGAATCACGATTTAGTTATTGTATCATTTTCTAAACGTCGCCACCCAAATAATTAAGCTCGACATTGCGCGGCTCCGAGCTCTAATCTGGTCGTGTGATTTCAAGAAAGTAACGATGATGTATGACGAGTGCGCCTGTTTGGGAGAAATCCCATCGATCGATCTTCTAAACGAAGACGCCTACTTGGAGGCGAATCCTGACGTGAGAGTGCGGGACATTTCGGCACGAGAGCATTTTATTACTTGCGGGAAGCATGAGGGGAGGCGCCAGGCGGTCAACCAGGGGAGGGTAGCTGCCATCCGAGAAATGAAGCTCTCTCAACTCCGTTTTAAGCAGAAACCGAGTCCGGAACGGCAACCCGGGGCGCCGCTGAACTTTCTGACGCGCAATTTGGTGGAGGAGTTTTGCATTCCTGCTCATCCGCCGGTTTCAGAGCACAACTATACCGATTTCTTCATTGATCTCGTCCGGAAGAACCCCGACAAGTTGTTTGTCGATATCGGGGCCGGATTGAAGCCCGTTGTTACCAGTAACATGGTGAACGTAGAGATTTATCCTAACGTCAGTACCGACGTGGTCTGCGTCGGCGAGGATTTGCCTTTCGAGAATAACCAGTTTGATTTCGCACTCTGCGCGGCTGTTTTAGAGCACACACGACGGCCCTGGGAGGTTGCGAGAGAGATTTGCCGAATCGTGAAACCCGGCGGAACGATAAGGATTGATTGGCCGTTCATCTCGACGGTGCACGGATACCCCAATCATTATTTCAACGCGACTCCGGAGGGCGTGAAAAGCCTTTTCGAACGTGATTGCGAAATCGTATCTAGCAAAGTTGAGCCCAATAACCACCCGATCCACGCTTTGTGGTGGATTCTCAAAATGTGGCAATATGGTCTCTCCGGCGAGGACCTGAGCGTGTTCGAGCGGATGAGTATCGGAGACATGCTGGCCAAGGCGCCGGATAAGCTGCAGGCGGAACCGTTTTGCCAAAATCTGTCTCGCGACGTAGCGGTTATCATCCCGGCCGGCTCAACTCTGGTCGCGCGTAAAAAGTGATAAGTTTCTGCAAGAGCGTAAGCGTTTTGATCAATGAAGTAACGGGGTCTGGGGCCCGCGGCCCCAGCGGAGTGCAGAGGCGGCGCCTCTGCCCGCCGGAGGCACTCGTGGAGAATCAGCCTAAACGCGTCCCGGCCTAGCGGCCTCAGCCCCTTCCCCGATACGGCGGAACCCCCTGATCGGGCACCCAGACACCCGCCGGCGGCTCGCCTGTCTGCCAGAACACGTCGATCGGAATGCCGCCTCGCGGATACCAGTACGCCCCGATCCGCAGCCACACCGGCGACAGCAGACCCACCAGCGCGCGCGCGATCTCCATCGTGCAGGCCTCGTGGAACGCGCCGTGATTGCGGAAGCCGCCGAGATAGAGTTTCAGCGACTTGCTCTCGACGATGAAACGGTCCGGCACGTAATCGATCACGATATGCGCGAAATCCGGCTGCCCCGTGATGGGGCAGAGCGAGGTGAATTCCGGCGCGGTGAAGCGCACCAGATAGCGCGCGCCCGCATCGGGCGCCGGTACGCGCTCGAGGGTCGCCGCGTCGGGCGAGGTTGGCAGCGGCACCTGGCGGCCGAGCAGGGTCGGAGCCTCTGTCATCGCGCCCTCATAGCGGCGCGGCGCGGCGCCGCCTATGCTCGCGCGCGATGACCGACGCCGGCGCGCCCGCTCCCCGTATCCGCCGGCGCTGGCCGCTGGTGCTCGCCGCCCTGCTCGCCGCTGGCCTGGCGGGTTTCTACGGGCTGCGGCGCTTCGATCTGCGCGCCTATGCCGAGGCGCGGCTCGCGGAGGCGATCGGCCGGCCGGTGCAGCTCGGCGCGCTCAGCGTCACGCTCGGCCCCTGGACACGGATCGAGGCCCGCGATCTGCGGCTTGCCAACCTGCCCGGCGCGGCGGACCCGGTCATGCTGCGCGCCGGCACGCTGCGCGCCGAGGTCGATCTGTTCTCGCTGCTGCGCGGTCCGCTGCGGCTGCGCGCGGTCGCGGCGAGCGACGTGACGCTGCGGCTCGAGCGGGTGGGCGCCACCTGGAACTGGCGCTTCCGACCCGAGGCGGGGCCCAAGCCGCCGAGCGATCTGCGCGCGCTGCCGAGCCTGCACGACATCGCCGCGCGACGCGTTTCGATCGTCTATGCGATGCCGCGCGGCCAAACTTTCCGGATCGGCATCGCGGAAGCCTCGCTCGCCGCGGAGGCCGACAACCGGCCGATGCATCTCGCCGCGCGCGGCACCTATCAGGGCATCCCGGTGACGCTCGCGGCGACGCTGGGGACGCTCGATGCGTTCCGGAAGCTGCCGGCCCCTTTCCCGGTGAAGCTCGATCTCGGCGCGCCCGGCGCCGCGCTCGATTTCGACGGCACCATGACCGAGCCGCTCGACGTGGACGGCGCGGCGGGACGGCTCGCGGCGCAGGGCACGCTGCAATCCATCCTGCGCTTCGGCGGCGCCGGGACGGAGGATCAGACCACGCTCTCCCTGGCCGGACCGTTCCGCCGCACGCACGATCACTGGCGGCTCGAGAATGCCGCCGGGGAGCTGGGCGCGGAACGTTTCACCGCGCGGCGGCTCGTGTTCGACGAAGGCGGGCCCGGCGCGCCGGACGCGATCGCCGCCGATATCGCCTTCCCGCATCTCGATCTCGGGGCGGTGGCGCCCAAGGGCGGGGGCCAGGGCGGCGGCAACCCGCTCGAGCTGCCGCTCGCCGCGGCCGCGAACCCCGATCCGCGGCTCGATCTCGCCCTTGCGGTGGACGCGCTCGATGTGGGCGCGATCCATGTCGACGGCGTTTCGCTGCATGTCCTGCGGACGCCGGGGCTGCTGGCGCTGGACCAGGCAGCGCTGAGCTGGCTGGGCACGCGGCTTCAGGGCACGGCCCGGATCGACGGCGCGGGACGGGCCAGCGCGACGCTCACCGCGCGCGGCGCCGATATCGGAACCGTCGCCCATGCGCTCGGCTTCGGCATGTTGCCGATCGGCGGCACGGCGCGGGCGACCGCGATGCTCTCGGCGCAGGGGGCGACCCTGGGGACGGCCCTGGCCGGCGCGCGGGTGACCGCGGTGGCGTCGATCGCGCGGGGCCAGATCGAAAGCCGCATCCTGGAACTGGCCTCGACCGATCTGCGCCTGCTGTTCCGCCGGGCTTCCGGCACCACGCCCATCACCTGCGGCCTCGCCGTGATCACCGGGCAAGGGCTGGCGGGCGCGGTCTCGCCCTTCCGGATCGCGACCGGCAAGGGCACGCTCGCCGGGCGCGGAAGCTTCGATCTGAGCCGCCGCACGCTCGACCTGGTGTTCGCCACCGAACGCGCGAGCACGCATTTCCTGGCGCTCGATGTCCCGGTGCGGGTGAGCGGGACCTTCGCCGATCCGCGCATCCGCCCGGCCCGTTTCAGCGCGCAGGGGCGGGCCGAGCTGGCGCGGCTCTTGGCGCTGCCCGCCTTGCCGGGGCCGCTAGCGGAGGTGGCTCGGCGGGATCGGTGTTTTCGCTGAGGCGTGCCTCCGGTGGGCAGGGCTCTGCCCTGCACCCGCTGGGGCCGAAAGGCCCCAGACCCCAGGAATGGGGTCTGGGGCCCACCGGCCCCAGTGGGGGTGCAGGGGGCAAAGCCCCCTGCCCGCCGGAGGTACGCCTCAGAAGCTGAACAGCGCGTGCGCTCCCACGAGACGCAGCGTCGCCACCGTCGTCAGCAGCGCCACCACGATGATCGTGAGCACCCAGCGCATCAGCATATAGCCGGCGGGCACGAGCTCCCGCCGTGACGCGCGCGTCTCCAGGATGGCGGTCGCGATATAGCCGGCGATCAGGACGCCGAGCCCGGTCGAGGGGCTCCTCATCGTCACCACGACGGCCAGGGCGGCCCAGCCGATCAGGGCCGGGATCACGCCCAGCACGAGCCGCGCGCGCTCCGCCGGCCCCCGCTCGAGCGCGAGCGCGAAGCCCCAATGCACCGCGCCGAGAAACGAGAGCACCACGGCCCCGTAGCCGACCAGCAGCAGCGCGGCCGCCTGCGCCCGCGCGACATTGACGCTGACCGAGCCCAGGCACAGCAGCACGAAGGGGATCAGCCCGGCAAAGCCGAGCAGCACGGCGAGCGGGGGAAGTCGGGGCATGGCTGTCTCTCTTATAGAGTGCCCAGGGTAACGCGGCCAATGGGCCCGCGTAACGCTGACGGACCTGAAACTTTCGGCCGATCGGGATCAGGCGGCGGTGAGCGAGGCCTCCGGCGGGACCGTCTCGCCGGGCTCGGCGGGCAGCAAAAGCCCGTCCTGCTGCATGGTTTCGAGATGCCGCAGCGCGTTCTCGGGGCTGCCGAACAGGGTGGCGAAGGCTGGCTCGTGGAAGGGCGACCCCTCGCCCTCGGCCGCGGCGCGGATGCGCCGCTCGACGATGCGCAAGATCCCCCGGCGCGGCGCGCCGGCGAGGAAAAGCGCGCGCAGCCCGGTGGCGTCGGCCCGGGCCTGCAAGGCGCGGAGCGTGCGCTGCAGCTCGAAATCGACATCGGCCGGCTCGTCGCCGGCGAAACCGTCATCGGGATGGGGGCTGCGCGGGTCGCGCAGCAGCAGGCGCGAGACCGCCGGCTCGGATTGCGCGTAGGTCGCGAGCGCCCGCGCCACCGTGAAGGCGCCGGCGCTGTCATCGGCCGCGAAACAGGCCGCGATCTCGCGCAGCAGCGAGACGAGCCGCGCGCCGGCCGGCGGCAATTTGCCGCCCCCGATGGCCTCGTTGCCGCGCAGATCCCGTCGCCGGCGCCGCCGGTCGTCGAGCGTGGAGGTGAACCAGGCCAGCCGGCCGGCCCGCTCGAGCATCGCCCGGTCGCGCTCGACCACGCGGTGGACGGCCCGGTGATCGCCTTCGAGGAACAGGCTGAACCGCACCGCGACATGCCCCTCGGCCGGGTTGTCCGGTTCGCGGCGGAAGAGCCGGGCCAGCAGGCCGGCGCGGCGCGGCGCCTCCGCGTGACGCAGCCGCGCCGTGGCGACGATCCGCAGATCGCGCCAACCGACCCCATCGGCCTCCGCCCGGGCGCGCATCTCGTCGAGCCCCTGCATCACCGCGTCCCGCGCGCGGGCCTCCTCCCGGCGCACCGGATCCCCCGCGAGCGCCGCCTCGAGGCGCTGCGCGAACGCCTGGCGCTCGGCGAGCGTCAGGACCGAGATGCCGAGCACGGCGTCGGTGACGCGTTGCTCCGGGGCTCGCGCGGCCAGGATTTCCGCCTGGATGCGGGCCGCGACGGCCTCGCTCGTCCGGTCGGGCGCGGCGCTGGCCAGCCGGCTCGCCACGATGTCGGCGCGGCGCCAGGCGCCCGGCAGACGAAGCTCGGCCTCGATGCGGCAGCGTGTCGCGGTGGGCTCGGACATGTCGCCTCCTTTCGGGACGCAGCATGACCGGCGCGGGTTAGCGAAGCTTTTACGCCCGTCCCGGATTCGGGGCCGGTGCCTCGGTTCCTGAGGCGGCGGCGGGATCGCCCGCGGCGCCCGCCACGCGCGGGACTGCCCCCGGGCGGGCAAAATGCGCTAGATGCGCCTCATGACCGCCAAGCCCGTGATCGGCGTCGTCGCGGATACGCATGACGGCCGCACCCACCGCCTGCATACCGTCCAGGAAAAATACCTCGACGCCATCAGCGCCGGCGCGGACGCCTTCGCGCTCATCCTGCCCGCCCGAATCGATCGTCCCGGCGCCAGCTGGACGGCGGCGGCCGACCTCGAACAGGCGCTCGACGCGATCGACGGGCTGTTTCTCAGCGGCGCGGTCTCCAACATCGACCCGGGCCATTACGGCGCCGCGCTCGCCGACCCGAACTCGCCCGCCGATCCCGCCCGCGACGCGGTGACGCTGATGCTGGCCCGGCGCGCGATCGGCCGCGGCATGCCGGTGCTCGGCGTCTGCCGCGGCTTTCAGGAGGTCAACGTGGCGCTCGGCGGCACGCTGCATCAGGCCGTGCACGATACGCCCGGCTACGACGACCATCGCGACGACCACGAGGCGTCGGTCGAGCAGCAATACGGCCCCGCCCATCCGGTTCGTTTCGCGCCCGGCGGTATGCTGCATCTGATGACCGGGCGCGAGGGCACCCTGGTGAACTCCCTGCACGGACAAGGCATCGAGCATCTTGCCCCTGGCCTGATCCGCGACGCGGAAGCGCCGGACGGGCTGATCGAGGCCTTCCGCGGGGCGGGCGAGGGGTTCGTTCTTGGCGTGCAATGGCACCCGGAGTGGCGGTTTCGCGAGGATCCGGTATCGCTCGCGATCTTCCGGTCCTTCGGCGCCGCGGCGCGCGCCTGGGCGGGCCGCACGCGCGCCGCGCAGGCGAGCCCGCCGCTCGCCCTGATGGATTAGCGGGCCGCCGCGTGGCAGAGCGTGGGAATGGACCAGGCCTCGTCTGAAACGGAACGGATCGCGGGCGCAGGCGGCGCGGCGGTGCTCGAAGCCTTCGTGGTGGACGTGAACGGCATCGCGCGCGGCAAATGGGTGCCGGCGGACCGCATCGCCGAGGTGATGCGCAAGGGGATCGCGCTGCCGCGCTCGGTCTATGCGCTCGATGTCTGGGGCTGCGACGTGGCCGAGGCGGGGCTCGCAGTCGGCACCGGCGATCCGGACGGGATCTGCCTGCCCGTTCCCGGCTCGCTCCTGCCGGTGACCTGGCTCACCCGCCCGACCACCCAGGTGCTGCTGCATATGCAGGAGCGGGACGGGACCCCGTTCTACGGCGATCCGCGGCACGTGCTCGCCCGCGTGCTCGCGCGCTACGCCGAGGCGGGGCTGACGCCGGTGGTGGCGGCGGAACTCGAATTCTACCTGATCGACCGGCGGCGCACCCCGCGCGATCCGGTCTCGCCGCCCTTCTCCAACGAAGGCCGCTGGCAGGGCTGGCAGACGCAGGTGCTTTCGATCGCGGAACTGCATAGTTTCGAGCCGGTTCTGGCTGACATCTTCACCGCCTGCGAGCGCCAAGGCGTGCCGGCCGACACCGTGGTGCGCGAGAACGGCCCCGGCCAGTACGAGGTCAATCTCAAGCATGTGGCGGATGCGCTGGCGGCCGCCGACCATGCCTTCCTTCTCAAACGCATCGTCCGCGGCGTCGCGCGCCGCCATGGCTGGGACGCGACCTTCATGGCCAAGCCCTATGGCCATCTCGCCGGCAGCGGCATGCATGTCCACATGTCGGTGCTCGACCGGCAGGGGCGGAACATCATGGCGGAGGCGAACGGGGCGCCGTCCGACGCGCTGCGCCATGCGGTCGGCGGCGTGCTCGCGACCATGCCGGATTCGATGCTGCTGATGGCGCCGCACGCAAATTCCTATCGGCGGCTTTGCCCCGGCACGCATGCGCCCACCAACATCACCTGGGGTTTCGACAACCGCACCGCGAGCGTGCGCGTGATCGTCGCGGGAGAGGCGACGCGGCTCGAACACCGCGTCGCCGGTGCCGACTGCAACCCCTATCTCGCCATGGCCGGGATTCTGGCCGGCGCGCTGCATGGGCTCGGGCGTGCGATCGCGCCGCCGCCGCCGATCGAGCGCGAGGAACGCAGTGGCCATCCGGAGCTGCCGTTCAACTGGGACGACGCGCTCGATGCGTTCGAGGCGAGTCCGGTGATGGCCGATTATCTCGGCGCGGACTACCAGAAACTGTTCGCCGCCACGAAATGGCAGGAGCAGAGCGAATTCCGCCGGCGCGTCACCGACGTGGAATACGACGCCTATCTGCAATCGGTGTGACGCGGCCCGTCTCCCCGACGGGGCTGCGAGACGAGTTCGTTTCACTTGCGGCGGCCGCTGCCCGCGGGTTAGGAGGTGGCCGCGAGGTGAAGCGATGAAGGCTCTGAACGTGGGGGTGGCCGAGGTGCTCGGCCGTATCCAGGCCGGCGATCGCCACGCCGCAAGCTGGGCCACGGCGCGCCAGGCGCACCCGTCTCCCGAGACCGCGCTCACCGCCTTTCTCGGCTATCTGACCGACGCCGGGGACTGGCCCGCGCTGCTGGAAATCCTGCAGGCGGCAGCGGCCACGATGCCGGCCGGACGTTGGGATGACGAAGCGCTCCAGGGGCGGCTGCTGCAAGCGCGCGATGCGGGTGCGCCGGCCGACCTGCTGGTCTGGTGCGAGGCACTCATCGCCGAAATGACCCACAATCTCCCGGTCCTGCTGCATGCCGGCACGCGGCTGCAGCGGTTGCGGCCCGATCTGGCGGAGGGTCCGCTTTTCGTGGTGCGCGCATTGACGCGGAATTCGCGTTACGATGAGGCCGAGCCGCACGCGCAGGAATTGACCCGCCGCTTCGCAGATGACTCGCGCAGCTGGCTGGCCGCGGCCGATCTGGCGGAGGCTCAGGGGAACGTCGACGCCGCGCTCGCCGTGTTCGCGCATATGCGCGAGACTTTTGCGAACCTCGCGGACGGGTATGTCCGGCCACTTGAGCTTCTCAAGAGGCGCAAGCGCCTGGAAGAGGCCGCGTCACTGCTGAAAGCGGCGCTCGAGGCACGCCCGCAGGATCGCGCGGTGCGCGTCGCGGCAGCGAAGTACTTTGCGGATATTCAGGACCATGAACTCGCCAGCGAGCAATGGCGGGCGATTGCGGAAATGGAACCCGGCAATCCGCAATATGCGCTGAACGCGGCAACCGCGCTGATCGGACGCCCGGGCGGCCGAGACAAGCGCTGGCCGCGTGTGCTCGCGAAGCTCGAGGCTGCGAGCGCGCGCTTTCCAGATCATACCGGCATCCATTCCGCGTTGCTGTCGGCGCTGCGCAACGTCGATCGTGCGGAAGATGCCGTCCGCCTTGCGCGGGAATGGCAGAACCGCCACCCGGGTCAAATCGCGATCGAGATTGAACTCGCCGAGGCGCTCGGCGATCTCGGCCGCTGGTCCGAGGCGAGGCGGCTGCTGGACGAATGGCGCCTGCGCGAGCCCGGCTCGGCCCGTGTCGTCACGGCGCTGGCGCGATCGATGAGCGAAACCGGCGATGGGGAGTCCGCCGACCGTCTGCTGGCCGCGGCGCTTGAGAAGGCGCCCGCGGATTTCGCATTGCATACCTGCCATGGACGGTTGGCGTCCCGCCGCGGTGATTTCGAGGAGTCGTTGCGCCGCTGGGAGCGCGCGCGGCAATTCCGCCCCGACGATCAGCGAGTCGAGCGGCAGATCAATATGTTGCGCGAGCAACTCGGACTGCCGGGCCTGGAGACGAAATCGTCCGCCGATAGCGGGCTGTTCGCCGGCTTCATCAGTCTGGGCGGAACGCTCGGGGGCTGCGAGTTCGGTGTCGCGCAACGCCATTTCGGCAGCACCGATCTCGGTCTGCTACGCTGGGCGCAGACCAAGGTGGAGCAGCTCCGCGCGGCGTTCGAGCGCGAGTTCGAGGGCGTCGGCGAGGAATCCAACACGGTTTTGTCGCTGCGCCGGCGCTCGATCGACGACCAGGAATATGTCACGAGCGACCGCAATTTCGGCATGATCACGCACACTTTCGTGCAGGTGGAAGACATGCCGGCCGATCGCATGCTGACCCAGACCTGCCGGCGGCTGCGCTTCCTGAAGGGCAAGCTGCTCGAGGATCTGCGCGCGGGCGGGAAGACGTTCGTTTTCAAGATCGCTCATCCCACCAGCGACGATGAGATCCGCGCGCTCTTCGCGGCGCTGCGCCGCTATGGCGACAGCGATCTTCTTTGCGTCTTTCAGGCAGACGATGCGCGTCCGCCGCGTACGTTGCGGGTGGTGGAGCGCGGCCTTTTCGCCGGCTATCTCGGCTATTTCATGGGAAATCCCAATGGCGGCGTTGGCGCCATCGACCTCGAGGGCTGGAAGTCGCTTGCACTTCAGCTCGCCGCCCTGCCGGACAGCGACCGTTTCGCCGACCGCCTTCCGGCGGCTGCCTGATCCGGCCGCGACCGCGCCGAGCCCCACGTACAACGGATGCTGAAGCCGCTTCGCTGGCTGCCCGAAATCCCCGACTGGCGTGCGCAGCTGCGCGCGCTCGCGCGCCGAGACGGCGATATCTGGCCGGATGCCGTGCGCCTCGCCAATGCGAGGATGGATTTCCTCGCCACCAACGCGCTCGACGAAACAGTCCGCCGGCGCTGCGGCGCCGCGCCGCCCGCCACCGGAACCAAACCGATCCGGCTCGCGATTCTTGGCGCTTCCACGCTCGCGCATCTGCATGCGGGCATCCGCGTCGCCGGCCTGCGCCGGAACATCCCGGTCACGACCTACGAGAACGATTACGGCCAGTATTGGCAGGAACTGCTCGATGCGCGATCGGCGCTACATGCTTTCGCGCCCGACGCGGTCCTCTTCGCCTTCGATGCGCGGCATCTGACGCAAGGTCTGTCTGCGGCAACCGACGCCGCCGGCGCGAACGAAGCGCTTGCCGAAACGCTCGACCGGATCCGCCGTTGCTGGCGCATGGCACGCGAGGCATTCGGGGCTTTCATCCTGCAGCAAACCGTGCTCGACGTGTTTCCTACGTTGCTCGGCAATAATGAACATCGGCTGCCGGGATCGCGTTCGGCTTTCGTCGCTCGTCTCAACGCCGCGCTGCGCGACGCGGCGGAAGAGGACGGCGTCGATCTGGTGGCGCTCGACGAAGCCGCCCGCCGTGAGGGCATCGGCACATGGCACGACCCGGCGCTCTGGCATCGCTCGAAGCAGGAAGTCACGCCTGCGCAATCACCGGCCTACGGCGAGCTCGTCGCGCGGCTGATCGCCGCGCGCCAGGGCCGGTCCTACAAATGCCTCGTGCTCGATCTGGACAACACGCTCTGGGGTGGCGTGGTCGGTGACGATGGATGGGAGGGCATCGTGCTCGGCCAGGGCACGCCGCTCGGCGAGGGGTTCGTCGCAGTCCAGGAATATGCCCGCGAACTCGCGCGCCGCGGCGTGATCCTCGCGGTCAGCAGCAAGAACGACGCAGCCAACGCGCTCGAGCCGTTCGACAAGCATCCCGACATGCTGCTTCGGCGGGGCGACATCGCGAGCTTCCGCGCCGACTGGAACGACAAGGCGGCCAATATCCGCGCCATCGCGGACGAGCTCAATATCGGTCTCGATGCGCTCGTCTTCCTCGACGACAACCCGTTCGAGCGCCATCTGGTGCGATCCGAACTGCCAATGGTGGCGGTTCCCGAGGTGCCCGACGATCCGGCGCTCGTCCCGCAGCTCCTGGCCGATGCCGGATATTTCGAAAGCGTCGGCATCACCCAGGACGATCGGGAGCGCGGCGCGCAATATCAGGAAAACCGGGCGCGCGAGCAGCTGCGCGCCGCCTCGACCGATCTCGAGACCTATCTGCGCGGGCTCGAGATGCGGATGCTGTGGCGGCGCTTCGATCCCGTCGGGCGGCAGCGCATCGTCCAGCTCATCAACAAGACGAACCAGTTCAACCTCACCACGCGCCGGCACGGCGACGAGGACGTCGCGCGGATGATGGAGGATCCGGACACGATCGGGCTGCAGATCCGCCTGCTCGACCGCTTCGGCGACAATGGCATCATCGCCATCGTCATCGGCCGGCGCGCCGCGCCGCACGATCTCACCCTCGACACCTGGCTCATGAGTTGCCGCGTGCTCGGCCGCCAGGTCGAAGCGGCGACCCTCAATCTCGTGGCGGCACAGGCCCAGGCGATGGGGGCCAAACGCCTCATCGGCGAATACCTGCCCACCCAGAAGAACGGTATGGTGCGAGATCATTACGAAAAGCTCGGCTTCGCGACCGTTCTGCGCGACGAGAACGGCCGCTCGCTGGCGATGCTGGATCTCAGCACCTTTTCACCCATTCCCACCTTCATCGACGTGACCGAGGGCTGACACCCATGAACGCACTCAACGGACATGCCGACATTTATGCGGCGCTGACGGAGATCTTCAACGACGTCTTCATGCGCGACGACATGCAGCTGACGCCCACGCTCTCGGCCAGGGATGTGCCGGGCTGGGACAGTTTCAAGCAGATCGAGATCATGGTGTCGGTCGAGGAACGCTTCGGCATCAAGCTGACGACGAAGGAAATCGACAGCCTGCAGAATGTCGGCGACCTCGTTGCGGTGATTGCAGGAAAGACGTGAAGATGTTGTGCGGATACGATAAGCATCCGCTTGCGGCGGCGGCCGTTCAGAACAGGATGAATCTTGGCGTTGTCGCGCAATAGGCCGCGTAGGCCTCACCGAACCGCTCGCGCATGGTTGCCTCCTCCGCGCGCATCTTCACGCCGAGCCCCAGGGCGATGAGCGCGGCGCCGGCCCAGGCGCGCGGGGTGCCTTCGGCGATGGCGGTGCCGAGAAGCGCGAGCAGCAGGCCGGCGTAGATCGGATGGCGGCAGTGGGCGTAGGGGCCGCTGCGTACCAGCTCGTGGTTTTGTTTCACGGTGATCGCGCCGCTCCAGTTGCTGCCGATCGCGAGTCGGGCCCAGCTGGCGTAGGCGAGCCCGGCGAGCACGAAGAGCAGCGCCATCGGGTGGAAGGCGGGTTTGCCGCAGCAGGCATCGAGACGGGCGAGGCCGAGCGGGGCGACGAGGAGCCAGGCGCCGGCCAGGACCGGGACGCCGTGCCGGGCGCGGGAGGCGAGGGATTCGCGCCGCTCGGCGGGTTTCGTGCGGGCTGCGAGAACGAGCCAGAGCAGGGCCCAGGCGATCCAGAGGGCGCGGATCGCGTCCGTCACGGGGGATCGAAGGCGGGCGCGGGGATCGCGAGGTAGGCGAGGCGTTTCATTTCGCGCCGGCCGCGGGCGACGCTGTCGAGGATCAGGCCGCAGGCGAGCGACAGGAAGGACAGCATCACGAGCGAGGCGGCGACGATCGCGGTGGGCAGGCGCGGCACCAGGCCGGTGCGCAGGAATTCGAGCACCACCGGGATGCCGAAGAACAGGCCGAGCAGGAACAGCAGCGCGCCGGCGACGGAGAAGAACGGGATCGGACGTTCGTCCTTCACGAGCATCACGATGAGCCGGAGGATGCGGATGCCGTCGCGGAAGGTGCGGAGCTTGCTGGCCGAGCCGGCCGGGCGTTCGCGGTAGCGCGTCGGGAGTTCGCCGGCGGGCATGCGCAGCTGCAGCGCGTGCACCGTGAACTCGGTTTCGGTCTCGAAACCGCCTGCCAGGGCGGGGAAGGATTTGACGAAGCGGCGGGAAAAGATGCGGTAGCCGGAGAGCATGTCGCCGACGCGCTCGCCGAACAGGTTGGAGACGAGGCCGGTGAGCACCCGGTTGCCGAAGACGTGGCCGGGGCGGTAGGCGGCGCCGCCGGAAGCGGCGCGGGTGCCGGTCACCATGTCGAGCCGGTCGGTCAGGGCGAGGGCGAGCATGGCGGGGGCGGCGGCGGCGTCGTAGGTGCCGTCGCCGTCGACGAGCACGTAATAATCCGCGTCGATATCGGCGAACATGCGTCGCACGACATGGCCTTTGCCCTGCAGGCGCTCGCGCCCGACGACGGCGCCGGCGGCGGCGGCGAGGGAGATGGTTTCGTCAGTGGAATTGTTGTCGTAGACGTGGATCGTGGCCTGCGGCAGGGCGGCGCGGAAATCGGCGACCACGCCGGCGATCGAGGCGGCTTCGTCGTGGCACGGGATCAGCACCGCCAGGCGCGGGGCGGTCATCGAAACACGACGCGGCGGGTGAGCGTGAAGTTCATGAACATGCCGGCAATGGCGCCGGCCGCGACGGGCAGCACGAGGTGCGCGCGGCAGGCTGGAACGGTGGCGACGAGAGCGCTGTAAGTGCCGCGGTTCAGCACGAAACCGAGCGAGTTGGCAACGAAAAAGCGGGCCCATTGGCGGTGCGGCGCGTCATGGGCGTGGTCGCGGTAGGTCCAGGCGCGGTTGAGCGCCCAGTTGATGGTGACGACGATCGCGTAGGAGACGAGGCCGGCGACATAGGGGCCGAGGGCGGGCGCGGTCAGCGTGACGATCGCGGTGTCGCAGACGAAGCCGAAGACGCCGATGGCCGCGAATTGGGCGAACTGGCGGAGCAGGCGGCGCTGGTCGGGGCGGAGGTTGGCGAGCGCCTGGGGCATGCTGGGGTGCGTCTAGGGCGGGATTGCGTTCGCGGGAAGCACGGGGTGGTGGCGGCGTGCCTCCGGCGGGCAGGGCTCTGCCCTGCACCCGCTGGGGCCCTCCGGCCCCAGTGGGGTCCAGGGGCAAAGCCCCTGGCCGCCGGAGGCGCGCCCCTTCAGGGCGAAACCGCCTCCGCGAGCCAAAGCGCCCAGATCGCCGCCGCGAGGCACGGGCCGAACGGCAGGCGCCAATCGCGGCGCAGCTCCGCGCCGCGGAGACGGGCCACCGCGGCCGCGGTCAGTCCGAGCAAGGCCGCGATCAGTACGATCCGGGGCAGGGCGAGTGTGCCGAGCCAGGCGCCGCCGGCGGCGAGCAGCTTGGCGTCGCCGGCGCCCAGGCCGGGGCGACCGCGCAGCCGCTGATAGAGCAGGTCGAGCAGGCGGAAGGAGAGGTAGGCGAAGGCTGCGGCGAGCGCGTGGTCGGTGATGAATTCGGGGGTGAGCCAGAGCGTCTGCGCGAGGCCGGCGAGCAGGAGCGGCAGGGTGAGGGCGTCGGGGAGGGTGTAGGTGCGGGCGTCGATCCAGGCCAGCGCGAGCAGGGTCCAGGCCAGCGCGCAGCCGGTCCAGAGCGTGGGGCCGGTGACGCCGGTGGCGGCGGCGGAGAGGGCGAGCACGAGGGCGGCGAGCTCGACCCAGAGATGGAAGCGGGCGATCGGCGCGCCGCAGCCGCCGCAGGCGCCGCGTTGCCAGGCGAAGCTCAGGATCGGGACCATCTCGCCGGGGCCGAGCGTGCGGCCGCACTGGTCGCAGGCCGAGCGGCTCCAGGCGATCGGGCGGCCGGCGGGCAGGCGCGCGATCAGCACGCCCACGAAGCTGCCGATGAACGGGGCCGCGAGGAGCGGGAGAATCCATCCGTTCGTTAATCCGCGGAGGGGCGCCATGGCGGTCACGATGGTGTAGAAGGGCGCGGCAGAACAGGGACCGAGCCAGACGCATGACGATCTCCGGGGTCCGGATCGCGCCTGCCGTGCCGAGCCGCGGGCAATCGCTCGCCGAGCCGCCGGCCGACCCGATGGCGCCGCTGGGCGAGGCGCTGCTGCGGCTCGGGCAATGCGACGGGCAGACGCTCGAGCGCGGGCGGCGGGTGGCGGCCGAGACCGGCCAGCGGCTCGATGCGGTGCTGCTGCAACTCGGGCTGGTGACGGAGCGGGGGCTGGCGGATGCCTATGCGGCGCTGCTCGGCGTGCCGATCGCGAGCCCGGCGCGCTATCCCGAGGCGCCGCTGCTGCCGGATTTGCTGGCCCCGCGCTATTTGCGGGCGGCGCGGGTGATGCCGCTCGCGATCGAGGACGGCGCGCTCGTGCTCGGGGTCGCCGATGCGCTCGACGAATTCGCGCCCGCGGCGGTCGCGCACCGGACCGGCATGGCGGTGCGGGTGGAGATCGCGGTGCCGATCGAGCTCGAAGCGGCGTTCGGGCGGCTCTATCCGGAGGGCGAGGCCGAGGAGACGCCGGGGGGCGGGCATGGCGGCGAGGCGCTCGAGGAGGATGCCGAGCGGCTGAAGGATCTGGCGAGCGAGGCGCCGGTGATCCGGCTCGTCAACCAGATCATTTCGCGGGCGGTGGAAACCCACGCGTCCGACATCCATATCGAGCCGTTCGAGGACCGGTTGCGCGTGCGCTACCGGTATGACGGCGTGCTGCACGAGGCGGACAATCCGAGCGCGCGGCTGGCGCCGGCCATCATCAGCCGCGTGAAGATCATGGCGAAGCTCGATATCGCCGAGCGCCGGCTGCCGCAGGACGGGCGCATCAAGCTCGCGGTGCGCGGCACCGAGATCGATTTCCGCGTCTCCACCATTCCCTCGCTGCATGGCGAGAAGGTGGTGCTGCGCGTGCTCGACCGCAGTTCGGTGGTGTTCGACTACGAAAAGCTCGGCCTGCCCGCTGCCGTGGTGCGCGACTGGACGCGGGCCCTCGAATTGCCGAACGGGATATTGCTGGTGACGGGGCCGACCGGCAGCGGCAAGACCACGACGCTCTACACCGGGCTGACGGCGATCAATGCGGTGAGCCGCAATATCGTGACCGTCGAGGACCCGATCGAATATCAGCTGCACGGGATCAACCAGATCCAGACCAAGCCGGCGATCGGGCTGACCTTCGCGACGCTGCTGCGCTCGATCCTGCGGCAGGATCCGGACGTGATCATGGTGGGCGAGATCCGCGATCTGGAGACCGCGCAGATTGCCGTGCAGGCGGCGCTCACGGGCCATCTCGTGCTGTCGACGCTGCATACCAATTCCGCTTCTGCAACTATCACCCGGCTGCGGGACATGGGGCTCGAGGATTACCTGCTGACGGCGGTGCTGCGCGGCGTGCTGGCGCAGCGGCTGGTGCGGCGGCTGTGCGATGCCTGCAAGCGCGAGGCGGAGGCGCCGGCGGAGCTGGTCGAGCGGTTCGACCTCAAGCGGCGGGCGGCGGGCGGGCGCGTGCGGCTGTGGCACGCGGTCGGGTGCGCGAAATGCCGCAGCACCGGATATCGGGGCCGGCAGGCGATCGCCGAGTTCCTGCAGCCCAATCCCGAGATCGAGCATCTGATCTTTTCTAAAGCGGATCAGAGTGAGATCGAGCGCGCCGCCGTGACGCACGGCATGGTGACGATGTTCCAGGCGGGGCTCGATGCGGCGCTCGCCGGCACCACGACCATCGAAGAAGTGGTGCGCAGCATCCGCGCCGAGGCCTGATGCCGGCGTTCCGCTACACCGCGATCGCCGCGAACGGCGATCTGGTTTCCGGTTTTCTCGAGGCGCCGTCGGAAGCGTCGCTGATCGAGCAGCTCCGGCGCCAGGGCAGCCTGCCGATGCGGGCCGAGCCGGCGGACCGCGCCGGCGGATGGTTCGGCGGATGGCTGCGCGCCGAGTTCGGGCAGCGGCGGGGGCTTTCCGGGGCCGAGGTCGCCAATGTCACGCGCGAGCTCGCGGTGATGCTGCAGGCGGGGCAGGATCTCGATCGCGCGCTGCGATTTCTCGTGGATACGGCGGGTGCGCCGCGGGTGGCGCGCGTGCTGGGCGCGCTGCGCGACGCGGTGCGCGACGGCAGCCCGCTCGCGGCGGCGCTGGCCCAGCATCCGGAATCGTTTCCGCGGCTCTATGTCGGGCTGGTGCGCGCGGGCGAGGCGGGCGGGATGCTCGCGCCGACGCTCGCGCGCCTGGCCGATCTGCTCGAGCGGCAGCGCGCGCTGCGCTCCTCGATCGTGAGCGCGCTGATCTATCCCTCGATCCTGGTGGCGACCGGCATCGGCGCGATCGTTCTGCTGCTGACGCAGGTGCTCCCGCAATTCACGCCGCTGTTCGAGCAGGCCGGCGCGTCGCTGCCGCTGCCCACGCGCATCGTCATGGGACTCGGCGCGTTCGTGTCCGCCTGGGGGTTGTGGGTGCTGCTCGCGGTCGGCGTGCTGGTGCTGATCGGGCGGCAGGCGTTGCAGCGCCCGGGGCCGCGGCTGATGGTGGACCGGCTGGTGCTGCGGGTGCCGGTGGCGGGGACGCTCGCGCGCGAGGTGCTGGCGGCGCGGTTCGCGCGCACGCTCGGCACGCTGCTGCAGAATGGCGTGCCGCTGGTCGGCGCGCTCGGGATCGTCGCCGACGTGATCGGCAATCGCGCGGCCGAGAGCGCGGTGCGGGAGGCGACCGACAGCGCCAAGGGGGGTGCCGGGCTCGCGCGGCCGCTGCAGCAATCGGGTTTGTTTCCGATCCGGATGGTGTATCTGCTGCGGCTCGGCGAGGAGACCGCGCAGCTCGGGCCCATGGCGCTGCGGGCGGCGGAAATCCACGAGGAGCAGTCGCGGCTCGGGATCGAGCGAATCGTTTCGCTGCTCGTGCCGGTTCTGATCGTGCTGATCGGTGGCGCGGTGGCGGGCATCGTGAGCGCCCTGATGCTGGCCATGCTCAGCCTCAACGACCTCGCGCAGTGAGGATCGCGGTGCGACGGCGGTTCCCTTTTGCGTTTTGCGGCGCGGCAGGCTAGGGCCGCCGCGCGATGTTGGCCGAGTTTTTCGAATGGTGGGGCCGTAACCTCCTTGAAATGGTGCCGCCGCGCTGGCGCGAGGGGGCCGGCGCCAACGCGCTCGTGGCCGATGCCACCGTGCCGGGGGTGATCGCGTTCGCGCGGCGCCGGCGCGGGGGGGAGGCGCGGCTCGGGCAGGCGCGCGCGGACGATCCGGCGCTCGCGCGGGCGATCGGGCCAATGCCGTCGGGCGAGACGGTGGTGCTGCGGCTGCCGGCCAGCGCCGTGCTCGAGCGGCCCGTGCAATTGCCGCTCGCGGCGGAGCGCGATCCCGAGCGCGTGCTCGCCTACGATATGGAGCGGTTGACTCCGTTCGGGGCGAACGAGGTTTTCTGGGGCTACAGCGTCGAAAATCGCGACCGGGCGCGCAACCGGCTGTCGCTGCGGCTGGCGCTCGTGCCGCGCGCGACGGTGGCTGGGCTGATCGATGCGCTGGCGGCGGCCGGCGCCCGGCCGAGCCTGATCGAAGCCCAGACCGCGACTGGCGCGCAATCGATCCGGCTCGAGCACGAAGCGCGCAAGACGGCCCGGCTCTCGCCGCGCAACGCGGCGATCGTGCTCGGCGCGCTCGCCCTGCTCGCGCTGTTCTCGCCCTTTCTGCGCCAGTCGGTCGAACTCGCCGGCGCGCAGTCGCGGCTGGCGTCGCTGGCACCGCAATTCCGGGTGGTGGAGGCGTTGCGCGCGCGCATCAATGGCGGCGGCTCCGACGTCGTGGTCCGCGAGGCGCGGCGGCTCGGGGACACGCTCGGCGCGCTGGCGGCGATCACGGAAATCCTGCCGGACGACAGCTATCTCACGGAATTCTCGATGCGTGAGCGCAAGATGACGCTGTCGGGCCTGTCCGCCTCGGCGCCGCGCCTGATCAGCGCGCTCTCGGGCGATGCGCGCATCCGCAATCCCGCCTTCACCGCGCCGGTCACGCGCGCGGAGGCGAGCCATGACGACGTCTTCACCATCCGCGCAGACCTGGCCGACTAGCATGGCGATCGCGCTGCCAGACGGAAGGGAAGGCCGCATCCTGGCCGCGCTGCTCGCGGTGCTGGCGCTGCTGCTGTTCTGGCTCGCCTGCGTGGCGCCGGTCCTCGACTGGTACGATGCGCGCGCGCAACGCGTCGCCGCGATCGAGCAGCGCGCGGCGCGCGAGGAAGCGCTGATCCGGATGCTGCCGGCGCTCAAGGCGGCGGCGGGCCGCGCGGCGCGGCTGCCGGAGCGGGCGCTTCTTTCGGGCGAGAGCGACGCGGTGGCGGGGGCGGCGCTGCAGGAGCAGGTGCAGGGCATGGCCGGCAGCGCCGATGCGCAGCTCACCAGCATCGAGACGCTGCCCGCCGAGCAGGCTGGCGCGTTCCGCCGGATCGGCGTGCGCGTCGCGCTGAATGCGCAATTGCCCGTCGTCGTGGCGCTGCTCAAGGCGATCGAGACCGCCGAGCCGCGCATGCTGATCGACGATATCCGCCTCACCGCTACGCCGGTCGGGCCGCAGAACGTGCAACTGCCGCTCGATGCGGCCTTCACGGTCTATGCGTTCCGCTCCGGTTCGTCAGCGGAACAGACGCCGTGAACGCGCGGGCGCTGCGGCTGTTCTACGCGGGCTGCGGCGTTTTGCTGCTGCTGATCGGGCTCGCCTGGTTGCCGGGCGCGCCGCCCGAGCCGCCCGCCGTCCTGCGGCCGCCGCGCAGCGGCGCGGGCGAGCCCGCGGGCGGCCCGCCGGTCACCCATAATTACGAACGCATCGCCGAGACGATCCTCGCGCGGCCGCTCTTCACCATCGGCCGGCGGCCACATCAGGAACCGGCGCGCGGAAACCGCTTCGCCGGCGACGGCATCCCGCGGCTTTCCGGGATCATGATCACGCCCTATGGGAAGCGCGCGATCTTCATGCCGGACGGGGGAAAGCCGATGGTGCTCGCGGTCGGGGCCTCGATCGGCGACCATACGATCCGCGCGATCGACCGCGACGGCGTCGTGCTCGACGGCGTCGCGCAGAAACTCCATCCGACTCTGGACCGGCAGCGCACCGGTCCGCTGACGCCGAACATTTTGCCGGGCTTTCAGCCGCAACCTTTCGTGCCGCCGAATTTCAATCCGGCTTTCCCGCAGGGGCAGCCTGCCGGCGAAGATGGCAACGCGCCGCCGAACGTGCCGCCTCCGCAACCCTTTACGCCGCCCTTCCGCGGCCCCTTTCCGCACGGGAGAGAGTGACGATGCCGAATAGCCGCCGGCACTGGCGTTGGCTCGCCGCCACGCCTTGGATCGCTTCCGGCTGCGCCCAGCATCCGATGGCGCCGCCATCCGCGATGGTGCCGCCGCTCCCACCGCTCACGCATGACGCCGGACAGGCGACGCCGCGGGTCAGCGGCAGCGTCGCCGCGGGCGAGGCCCTGCCGCGCGTCGCGGTCAGCACGGCGCCGTCGGCGATCGCCGAAGGAGCGGCGGCGCCCGGCGCCGCTGCTCCCGGGAACGTCACGCTCGATTTCGCCGATACCGACATTCGCGAGGTGGCGGCGCAGATTCTCGGCAACGAGCTGCATGTGAACTACACGATCGACCCGACCGTGCATGGGACGGCCACCTTGCGCACCGTCGTGCCGCTCTCGAACGCGCAGCTCATTCCTGTGCTGCAATCGCTGCTGGCGCAGAACGGCGCGACGCTGGTGCGGTCGGGCGGCGTCTATCGCGTGCTCCCGGCGGCGGCCGCGGCCGGGCTCGCGGGTTCGGAGGGGACCGCCGGCGGCGAGATGGTGCCACTCCGTTACGTCGCCGCTGAGGATCTTGCCAAGGCGCTGCAGCCTTATGCGCAGAACGGCGCACGCATCGTCGCGGTTCCGGCGAGCAACGCGGTGGTGATCTCGGGTGAGCCCGGGCAGCGCGACGCGCTGATCGATCTCGTGCGTTCGTTCGATATCGACGTGCTGGCCGGTCAATCCTACGCGCTGTTCCCGGTCGAAACCGGGAACGCCGAGGATTTCGCCGACGCGATGAAACAGGCGTTTCACGCGCAGCAGAACGGGCCGCTCGCCAATCAGGTGCGGGTGGTGCCCCTCAAGCGTGTCAATGCCGTGCTGGTGATCGCCAATTCGCCGCGCTATATCGCCGATGCCCGCCGGGCCTATGCCGTGATCGAGCGGGGACGGCAGCAGACGATGCGCACCTGGCACGTCTATTATCTGCAGAACAGCACGGCGAACGATATCGCCTATGTGCTGCAGGAAGCCTTCACGCCGGGCAACGTCACGGCGCAGCCGAGCGCGCACGCGACCGGTCAGGCGCCTCAGGGACCAACGGGAATCAGTCCGCTCGGCGGATCGAGCAGCCTCGGCGGCATCGGCAGTCAGGGCGGCACGGGCGCGGGTGGCATAGGCGGCGCCGGTGGGATCGGCGGCACGGGCGGCATGGGTGGCGTGGGCGGCGGCCTCGGCGCCACCGGTGCGACCGGCGGCCAGGGAGCGCCGGCGACGCCGACCGGGGCCTCCACCGGCGCCAATCCGCTGCTCGGCGGACTTTCCTCGAGCGGCGGCGGCGGCGAACAAGATCAGAACAGCATGCGGATCATTCCGAATCCCGATAACAACGCCATTCTGGTCTATGCGACGGCACAGGAGGAAAACACCGTCGAGGCGATGCTGCACAAGATCGACATCCTGCCGCTGCAGGTGCGCATCGATGTCATTATCGCCGAGGTCACGCTCAACGATCAGCTCAATTACGGTCTGCAATTCTTTTTCCGCCACCACAGTATTAATGGTGGGCTGACCGAAAACGCTGGCTCGGGCGGGACCGGCGTGACCATCCCGTTCACGAGCGCCGGCACCAGCGTGCTGCCGCTACCAGCAACCAGCCTGCCCAATTTCGTGTTCAACGCGGCCGGCAAGGATGGCGATCTCGTGCTGCAGGCGCTGCAGAACGTCACCACCGTGAAAGTGCTGGATTCGCCCGATCTGCTCGTGCTGGACAACGAAACTGCGCAGTTGCAGGTCGGCAACCTCGTGCCCTACCAGACCGGTAGCTTGTCGGCCGCGGCCGGCACCGGGCTCGCGACTGCGACCAGCGTGAATTACCAGCAGACGGGGGTGATCACGAAAGTCACGCCGCGGGTCAATTCGGGTGGGCTCGTGACGCTCGACATTGCCCAGGAAGTGAGCGGGGTAGCCCCGAATTCCGGCAGTTCGGCGACCTCCGGCTCCACGCTGAACACGCCCACCTTCACCGAGCGCGCCGTTACCAGCCGCGTGGTGGTCCAGGACGGACAGACCGTCGGTCTGGCGGGCCTCATCACCGATCAGTTGCAGAAGGGAAATACCGGCATTCCCTGGCTGAAGGACGTGCCCTTACTGGGTCTGCTGGCCGGCAACCAGGCGAACAGCCGGGGCCGCACCGAATTGCTGGTGCTGCTGACGCCGCACGTGCTGCACGATCAGCGCGATGCGCGCGCGCTGACCGAGGATCTACGCCAGGAACTGCCGAGCGCGGCGCTCACCCCTTACGAATTGCAGGCCCTGCCGGATACCGGCTCCGCCGATCCGCAGGCCGGGCTGCGGCATTCGCTCGGGCTCGGGCAGTGACGGCGGCGGCAGCCGGACGCCAAGTCTGGCTGCCGTTTCTCGCGCACGGCAGCAACGCGCTGCTGATCGGGCTCGCCGGCGCGATCGCGGCGGGCGCGCCGCTGTTCGGATTTGCCCTGAATGCGCCTGTGATTCTGCTGGGTGCGCTGCTGTTCTGGGCGACTGAGTATGGCACGCACCGTTTCCTGTTCCATGCGCGGCCTGTGCGCCGGGCGTGGGTGCGAGCGCTTCAGTACCGGCTGCATTACGACCACCATGCCGATCCCGCGCGGCTCGATCTGCTGTTCCTGCCGCCCTGGTACGTCGTGCCGAACCTCGCGGTGACGACGGGGCTCGCCTGGCTGGTGCTCGGCACGCCGTCGCGGGCGCTCTCGCTCGATCTCGGCGCGATCCTGGCGCTGCTGCATTACGAATGGGTGCATTACATCGCGCATATTCCGTATCTTCCGCGCACCGCGTTCGGACGCTGGATGAAGAAATACCATCTGCGCCATCATTTTATGAATGAAGCAAAATGGTTCGGCGTGAGCCATCCCCTGGGTGACATGCTTGCCGGCACTGGCGGCCGCCCCGAGGCCACGCCGCGCAGTTCGACGACGCGGATTTTGTTCTAGATTCGGAAGTGAACCTGGTTGTGGCGCGCCTCCGGCGGGCAGAGGCTCTGCCTCTGCACTCCGCTGGGGCCGAAAGGCCCCGACCCCATCACTTTGAATGAGCCGTGATGTCTCCCCAGCGGGTCCCGGGCAGAGCCCGGGCCGCCGGAGGCGCGCGCGTCTTGAGCGGGGCGTGGTAAATCGCCCCATGCCCTTCCAGACGGCTCCGCGCCCGCCGAACCGCTTCCGCCGGGATCCCACCTTCCGCCGCACGCTAGAGCGCCTTCTCCCGCCCGAGATATTCGCGGAAGCGGCCCCGGCGCTGGACCGTCTCGCCGAGCGGGCGACCGAGGAGCTGCCGCGCCTCGCGGCGGCCGCCGAAGCGACGCCGCCGCGACATGTTCCGTATGCGCCCTGGGGTGAGCGCATCGACCGGATCGAGCCCAGCCCCGCGTTCGACCGGCTTGTGGCGATCGGGCAGGAAGAGGGGCTGGTGGCGCTGCCGGAAGAGGACCCGTTCGGGGTTCACACGCGGGTCGTGCAGGCGGCGATGATTTCATTGTTCGAGCCGGTTTCGGCGGTCGCTTCCTGTCCGCTGACCATGTCGGACGGGGTGGCCTGGCTGCTGCGCCGGCACGATCCGGCGCTGGCCGAGCGCTATGGGCCGCGGCTGACGGCGCGGGCGGGGGCCTGGACCGCGGGGCAATGGATGACCGAGACGGCGGGCGGGTCCGATGTGTCCCGCACCGAGACGGTGGCGGTGCCGAGAGGGGACGGCAGCTTCGCGCTGCATGGACGCAAATGGTTCACCTCGGCGACCTCGGCCGACATCGCGGTGGCGCTGGCCCGGCCCGAGGGGTCGGAGGCGGGGAGTGCAGGGTTGTCGCTGTTCCTGCTGGAGCTGCGCGGGCCGGACGGGGGGTGGAACGGGATCGAGGTGCGGCGGCTCAAGGAGAAGATGGGCACGCGGGCCTTGCCGACGGCCGAGCTCGATCTGCTTGGCACGGTGGCGGTCCCGGTCGGCGGCATCGGGCGCGGGGTGGCGAAGGTCGCGAGCGTGCTGAATATCGCCCGGCTCTGGGCGGCGCTCGCCGGTCCGGCGAGCACCGGGCATCTGCTGGGGCTCGCGAGGGATTATGCCGGGAAGCGGGAGGTGTTCGGACGGCGGCTCGCGGATCAGCCGGTGCATCTTGGGTGGCTCGCCGAGATCGCGGCCGAATACGAGGGCATGACCGCGCTGGTGTTCGAGACCGCGGCGGCGCTGGGGCGGGCCGAGCATGGGGGCAACGCGCCACTCGCACGCCTGCTCACGCCGCTCGCGAAGCTGGCCTGTGCCCGGCAGGGCATTCGCTGCACGAGCGAGCTGCTCGAGAGTTTCGGCGGTGCGGGCTATGTGGAGGATACCGGAATCCCGGCGGTTTTCCGCAACGTGCATGTGAACGCGATCTGGGAGGGCACCACCAACGTGCTCGCGCACGACGTGCGGCGGGCGCTGCAATCCGCGGCGCTGGCCGAGGCTTGGCTCGAGGATGTCGAGCGGCGTCTGGCCGGTCTGACGGCGGCGCCGCTTGGCCCGGTGGCGGCGCGGATCGCGCCGGCGCTCGAAACCTTGCGGCCGATGGTGCTGGCGCCGCCGGAGACCGAGGCACGGCGAATGGCGCTGGGCATGGCCCGCGTGACGCAAGCGGCGCTCCTGGCCGAAGCCGCGCAATGGCGCCTGGCGCGGCACGGCGAGATGGCCGGAGTGGCCGCGGCCGAGCTGTTCACGCGGGCGCCGTTGCTCGCGCCGCCGCAGGCGGGCATCGACATCGGGTCGCTGGCCCTCGGCCGGGAGGCCGCGACGTCGTGATTGCCCGGCATGCGGCCGTCAGGCTGCGGCAGAGGTTGGCGCGCGGGTCCCGGGGTGCGGCCCGCATCTGTGGCATGAAAGACACGCTTCTGGCGCCGAAGGGGGCTGAGTCATCGCGTAAACCCGGGGTCGCGGCAGTATGGCCGCCATTTGAGGAGGCCGGCGGTTGAGCCTGAGCGGCTGGTCTGGCACCCCGCCCAGTGTGAAATCGCTTTTACGAAAGGACCGCACCGCTCTGAACGTCGCTACCGCTACCCGGGCGCTTCTGCCGCCGCTCGTCGCCGTCTGCGCGCGGCGGCGGCTCGTGGTTCTGGTCCTTGCGCTGCTGATCGCGGCGGCCTCGCTGTTCGCGGCCTACCGCTATCTCGGGGTCACCACCGACACGGATAAGCTGTTCGCTGCCAATCTGCCCTGGAAGCAGAAGGGGGCCGCGCTCGCGCGCGCCTTTCCGGGCGAGGAGGATCTGATCGTCGCCGTGGTGGATGCGGCGATCCCGGAGCAGGCGGACGAGACCGCGGCCGCGCTGGCGGCGAAGCTGCGGTCCGATACGCGCCATTTCATCTCGGTGCAGCAACCGGACGCGAACCCGTATCTGCGGCGCAACGCGCTGCTGCTGATCGACAAGACACAGCTCGAATCGCTGCTCAACCGGACCATCGACGCGCAGCCTTTTCTCGGCCAGCTGGTGGCCGATCCGAGCCTGCGCGGGTTGTTCGGGGCGCTGTCGCTGGTGGTGGAGGGCGAGGAGCGCGGGCAGGGGCTCGAGGGGGTGGGGCCGGCGCTATCCGGCTTCGAGACGGCGCTCACGCGGGCGGCGGCGGGCGACCCGCGTCCGCTCTCCTGGCAGGAATTGCTGGCGGGCCCGCTTGCCGCGCAGGCCGGCAAATACCGCTTCGTATTGGCCAAGCCGCATCTCGATTACGGCGCGCTTGAGCCCGGCGGGGATGCGACCGCGGCGTTGCGGGCCATGGCCGCGACCCTGCCCGACGTGGTGGCCGGCAGCGCGCATGTGCGGCTGACCGGCTCGGTCGTGCTCGACGACGAGGAGTTCGCGACCGTCGCGCAGGGGGCGGTCGCCGGGCTGGTCGGCAGTTTCGTGCTCGTCATGGTCTGGCTCTATCTGGCGGTCCGCAGCTGGCGCCTGATGATCCCGATCATGGCGACGCTGGTCCTCGGCCTGGTCGTCACGACCGGGTTCGCGGCCATCTCGATCGGTACGCTCAATCTGATCTCGGTCGCGTTCGCGGTGCTGTTCGTGGGCATCGCGGTCGATTTCTCGATCCAGTTCTCGGTGCGGCTGCGGGAGCGGCGTCACACCTATCCCGACCTGATCGAGGCGCTGCGCGAGACCGGGCGGCGCGCCGGCGCGCAGATCCTGGTGGCGGCGATGGCGACCGCCTGCGGGTTCCTGGCCTTCACGCCGACGGCCTTCGTGGGTGTCGCGCAACTGGGGGTGATCGCCGGCTTCGGCATGCTGGCGGCGTTCTTCTGCACGCTCACCTTTCTGCCGGCCATGCTCTGCCTGTTCCATCCGCGCCAGGAACCGGCACCGGTCGGCTTCGCCTTCGCGAGGCGGCTCGATCCGGTGGTGGTGGAACGGCGCTGGCCGATCGCGATCGGGTTTCTCGTCCTGGCGGCGGCCGGTGCGGCGATGGCGACGACCATCCAGTTCGATGGCGACCCGTTGCACACCAAGAATCAGAAATCCGAGGCGATCCGTGTGCTGCACGATCTGATGCAGGACCCGGTCACCAACCCCTATACGATCGAGGCACTGATGCCCTCGCTCGGCGCTGCCGAGGAGGCCGCGAAGAAATATGCGGCCCTGCCGCTCACGCAGTCGGTGCTGACGCTCATGAGCTTCGTGCCCGAGCAGCAGACGGAGAAATTGGCGCTGCTGGCCGACGCGAATTCCATCCTGGCGCCGACCCTGGCGCCCCCCGCCGAGGATCCGCCGATCACGGCGGCGGCGCTGCGCAAGGCGGCGGCCTCGTTTGCCGCCAAGGCGGTTCCGCTGGCCGCCAAGCTCGGCGCGGACGACCCGATGCGCGGGATCGGGGCCGCCGCGCTCCGGCTGAGCACGGCCCCGGATGCCGCATTGCTCGCGGCGAACGCGGCGCTGACCCGCTATCTGCCGGCGCAGCTCGATGAGCTGCGCGTGGCGCTCGCCGCGAAGCCGGTGACCATCGCGGACGTTCCCGACGATATCAAACGCGATTGGCTGCTTCCCGACGGGCGCGCGCGTGTTCAGGTGTTGCCGAAAGCCGGTGTCAGCAACGGCCGCGCCTTGCGGAATTTCGTCAAGTCGGCGTTGCGGGCGGTTCCGCAATCGGCGGGCTCGGCCGTGGAAATTCTGAAGAGCGCCGACACCATCACGCACGCGTTCCAGACGGCGGCCTACTGCGCCGTCATCGCGATCGCGGTGATCCTGTCGCTGGCGTTGCGGCGGGCGCTCGACGTCGTTCTGGTGATGACGCCTCTGCTCTGCTCGGCGCTGCTGACCGCACTCTGCCTGCGGCTTGTGGGGATGAGCCTCAATTTCGCGAACATCATTGCGCTGCCGCTGCTGCTGGGCGTGGGCGTGTCGTTCAACATCTATTTCGTGATGAACTGGCGCGCCGGCATGCATCGGCCGCTCGGCTCGGCGACGGCGCGTGCGGTGGTGTTTTCGGCGCTGACGACGGGAACCGCGTTCGGGTCACTGGCGCTTTCCGCGCATCCGGGGACGGCCAGCATGGGCGAGCTGCTGTTGATGAGCCTGTTCTGCACCGTGGTGACGACGCTGGTGCTGGTGCCGGCCTTGCTGGCGCTGATGCCGCGGCCGCATGTACCGCTTGGGGGTGTTTGAGGGGCGGCCCGGCAGAGCCCTGCCGGCCGGAGGCACGCCTCAACTGGCGTCCGGATGATTCCCGCGGAAGCGCGCCTTGATACGCTCGCGCATGGTCTGAAAAACGACATACAGCATCGGGATCAGGAAAATGCCGAACGCGCTCGATGCCAGCATGCCGGCGAACACGGGCGTGCCCACGTCGCGGCGGCTGATCGCCGAGGCGCCGGTCGCGATGACGAGCGGCACGAGTCCCAGGATGAACGCCACCGAGGTCATCATGACCGCACGGAAGCGCATGCGGGCGCCGAGTGCGGCCGCGGCCGGGATGCTCATGCCGCGCTCGCGCTGATCCTTGGCGAATTCGACGATGAGGATGCCGTTCTTGGCGGCGAGCGCGATCAGCACGACGAGGCCGATCTGCGCGTAGAGATCGAGGGCCAGGCCCGAGACCGCGACGCCGATCACCGCGCCCAGCACGCCGACGCTGACGGAAAGCAGGACCGGGATCGGAATGACCCAGCTTTCGTAAAGGCCGACGAGGAAGAGATAGGCGAAGAGGATGGCGAGCCCGAGCAATATGCCGGTCTGTCCCGAGGCCTGGACCTCCTGATAGGCGGTGCCGGTCCATTCATAAGCATAGCCGGCGGGCAGGGTGTGCGCGGAGACCTGCGCCATGGCGGCGATCGAGCTGCCGGAGGACACGCCCGGCGCGGGGGCACCGTTGATCGTGACCGAGCGATAATTGTTGTAGCGCACGATCACCTGTGGGCCGAGGATGATCTTCAGATTGGCGATCGAGCGCAGCGGCACCATCTCCCCGCTTTTGTTGCGGATATAGATGCGCCAGAGCGCGGGAATGTCGCTGCGGTCGGGTGAATCGCCCTCGACGTTCACCTGCCAGACGCGGCCGTAGAGGTTGAAGTTATTGACGTAGATGCCGCCGAGCGTGGCCTGCAGCGTCTCGAAGACGTCGGACATGTTCAGCCCGAGCGCCTGGGCTTTTTCGCGATCGATGTCGAGATAGAGCGAAGGGTTCGAGGCGGTGAAGGTGCTGAAGATCTGGCCGATCGCGGGGTTCTGGCGGGCCGCCGCCATCAGGCCCTGGCTGGTGCTGAAGAGCGATTGCGAATCCTGCCCTTCGAGCCCTTCGAGCTGATATTCGAAGCCGCCGGTCGTGGCGAGGCCGATGATCGGCGGCAGGTTCTGCGCGAAGACGGTGGCCGAGCGGATCTGCGCGCCGAGTACGAAGACGCGTTTGACCAGGGCATCGACGCTGGTCGCGACCGTCTGGCGATCCGCGAACGGTTTGAGGCGCACGAACATGAAGCCGTTGTTCGGTTCCTGCGCCTGGTCGATGATCGAAAAGCCGACGATCGCGAACGTGTCGGCGACGCCGGGAAATTTCAGCACGGCCCGCTCGATCTGCGCGATCGCCTCGCTGGTGCGGGTGACGGAGGCGCCGTCGGGCAGCTGCACGCTGATGAAGAAGCCGCCCTGATCCTCGCTCGGCAGGAAGCCCGTGGGCGTGATGGCGGCGATGCCGCCGATCGCGGCCCCGCAGACGAGAACGGCCAGGATCGAGACGAAGGCAAAGCGCAACAGGCGCGTGACGATGTGGGCGTAACCGTTGCGAGCGATGTTGATGCCGCGCAGCACGCGCGCGAGCGGGCCGCGCTTCGGCTTGGCGCGCCGGCCGAGAAACAGGCCGCACAGCGCCGGCGAGAGGGTCAGCGCGTTGATCGCCGAAATCAGCATCGAGACGCTGATGGTGACGGCGAATTGCTGGAACAGAACGCCGGAGATGCCGGGGATGAAGCCGATCGGCACGAAGACCGAGAGCAGTACGAGCGTGATGGCGATGATCGGCGCGGTGATCTCGCGCATCGCCTCCTTCACCGCATCCTTCGGCGCCAGATGCGGCCGTTCCTCGAGCACGCGCTCGACATTCTCGACGACGACGATCGCGTCGTCGACGACGATGCCGATCGCCAGCACCATGGCCAGGAGCGAGACCGTGTTCGCGGTGAAGCCGAGCGCCAGGAGGACCGCGAAGGCGCCGATCAGGCTGACCGGGACTGCGACCGTCGGAATGATGGTGGCGCGCCAGTCGCCGAGGAACAGGAACACGACGAGGATGACGAGCACGAACGCCTCGCCGAGCGTGCGCAGCACTTCGACGATCGTGTCGGTAACGAAGAGGGTCGCGTTCCAGGTGACCTGGTAGGCGAGACCGGGCGGGAAGCGCGCGTAGAGCTGCTGCAGCTTCGCGTTCACGCGATGCGCGGTTTCCACGGCGTTGGCGCCGGGCGCGAGATTGATGCGCACGGCGACCGACGGCTTGCCGTCGAGCCGGCTCTCGCTGTCGAGATTCTGGGCGCCCAACTCGACGCGCGCCACGTCGCGAATCCGCAGCAGTGAGCCGTCCGGGTTCGCGCGCAGCACGATGTCGCCGAACTGTTTGGCGGTGATCAGCCTTCCCTGGGTCTGTACGTTGAACTGGAACTGCACCTGGCGCCCGACCGGCCGCGCGCCGATGCGCCCGACCGGAGCGACCACGCTTTGCGCCTGGATGGCGTTGATGATGTCGGCGGGCGAGAGGCTGAGATTGGCGAGCCGCTGCGCATCGAACCAGATGCGCATGGAATATTGCTGGTGGCTGAAGAGGGTCGCCTGCCCGACGCCCGGAATGCGGGAGATTTCGTCGAGCACGCTGATGGTGACGAAATTGGTGATGAAGAGCGGATCCTGCTTGCCGCTCTTGCTGAAGAAATTGACGAATTCGAGGATCGCGCTGGATGCCTTCTGCACCACGAGCCCTTCCTGCTGCACCTCGGTGGGCAGCTGGGAAAGCGCGGTCTGCACACGGTTGTTGACGTTCACCGTGTTGATGTCGGGGTTGGTGCCGAGCGCGAAACTGACGGTCAGGTTGTAGCTGCCGTCGTTGCCGTTCGTGCTCTTCATGTAGAGCATCTTGTCGACGCCCACGACCTGCGCCTCGATCGGCTGGGCGACGCTGCTTTCGACATCGGCCGCGGAGGCGCCCGGATAGTTGGCGGTCACCTGCACTTGCGGGGGCACGATGTCGGGGAATTGCGCGACCGGGATGCGGGTAAGCGCGATCAGGCCGGCCAGCGTGATGACGATGGCGATGACGATCGCAAGGCGCGGGCGGTCGACGAAAACCGAGGAAATCATGGGGCCGGCCGCCGCGGCGTACGCGACCCTCTCACGGGGTGCCGGAGGTTTCGGAAGCCGGTGCCGAGAGGCCCGGTGTCGCGGGGCCCGGCAGCACTTTCACGCCGGGGCGCAGTTTCTGGATTCCCTCGGAAATGACCTGCTCGCCCTCATGCAGCCCGCTGATCACGGCGGCGGTGCTCGCGGTCGATTGTCCGAGCTGGATGCGGGTCTGTTGCGCGGTGTCGTCCGGTCCGAGCGTGTAGACGTAGTCGCCCTGCTGATCGGTCAGCACGGCGGCCCGCGGAATCCCCAGGACCTCGATCGGGGTGATGCCCTGCACCAGCACTTGCACGAAGCCGCCATCGACGAGCGCGCGCGAGCCTTGATCCCCCGGCGTCAGACCGGGGACGGTAGGGTTCGGAACCACCGCCCGGGCGGTCAGCGTGTCGGTGGTCGTGGCGATGGTGGGGGCGAGGTAATCGAGCTTGCCCGTCTGCGGGTAGATCTTGCCGTCTGGCATCAGCAGTTTCACCACGACCGCGCCGAAGCCGCCCTTGCCGGCGAATTGCTCGCGCAGATCATCGGCGGCGCGGGAAGAGATCGGGAAGACCACATACATCGGGTCCTGGCTGACGATGGTTGCGAGCGTTCCGCTCGTGCCGGGGCCGACCACGTTGCCTTCGGTGATGTTGGTGCTGGTGATCCGGCCGTCGATCGGGGCGCGGATGTCGGTGTAGCCGAAATTGATTTCGGCCGTTTGCAGATTGGCCTGTGCGGCCAGGACCTGTGCCGCCTGGCTGCGCTGCTGTGCCAGCGCATTGTCGTAATTGGCGCGCTGGCCGGCCGGCGTGTTCAGCAGAGATTGCGCGCGGGCGAGCGTGAGCGTGGCATTTTGCAGGAGCGCGTTGGCCTGAGCGAGAGCTGCCTGTTTGGCCTCGACATCGGCCTGGAAGGGGCCTTTCTCGATCTGGTAGAGCAACTGGCCGGTCTTGACCTCGCTGCCCTCGACGAACAGGCGTTTTTCCAGGAAGCCGGTGACGCGGGCCACCAGCGCGACGCGGCTCACGGCCTGGATGCGGCCGATGAATTGGTTGGTTTCGGTGATGGGCGTGCGCGTCGCGCGCACTACGCCGACCGCAACGGGACCGGAATTGAATTGCGCATGCGCCGGCGGCACGACGAGCCACAGGCCCAGCACGACAACGACCGCGCGTAACAAGGGCCTGCTCCCGAACGTCTCGCGCCACCATAACGCCCTGGCCTCGGGAAACAAGCCTGAACGGTCGGGCAGGACGATCGTTCAGCCGGCGGCGATCGCCCAGCCCGTGCGGGCGCAGGTGATGGCCATCTCGCGATAGAGATGAGCGCGCGCATCGGCGGCATTGCCGCGGCGCGAGCGATCATAGACCCCCTGGCCGATCGCGGCCGAGCGGAACAGCGAGAAAGCCAGATAGAACCGCCAGCTTTCGGGAGGCACCGCACGGCGGTTCTGGGTCTGATAGCGATCGAGCAGCGCGGCTTCGTCCGGGAGTCCGAGTGCGGCCAGATCGGCGCCGGCCAAACCACGGAACGGATCGCCATCCTGCGGCAGGTGATAGAAGCTGCAGAGATAGGCGAGATCGGCGAGCGGATCGCCGATCGTGGCCAGTTCCCAATCGAGGATCGCGCGCAGGGCCGGGCCATCGGACGCGAACATCAGGTTGCCGAGCCGGTAATCGCCATGCGCAATGACCGGCTCGGGCTCGGGCGGCAGATGGGCCGGCAGCCACTCGATAAGTTTTTCCATGGCTCCGCCCGGCTCCGGGCCGGAGGCGAGATATTGTTTCGTCCAGCGGCCGATCTGGCGCGCAACATAGGCTTTCGGCCGGCCGAAATCGGTGAGCCCAGCCGCGCGCCAGTCGACCGCGTGCAGCGCCGCGAGACCGTCCGCCATCGCGAAATAATAAGGGGCGCGGGCGTCGCGGGGGAGGCTGCCGAGTCGCAGATCGGTCAGCACGACTCCCTCGACGAAATCCATGACGTAGAAGGGCGTGCCGATGATCGTCGAATCCTCGCAGAGGACGCGCATGCGCGGCACCGGCACGCCGTGTCCGGCGAGTGCCTTCATGACGCGATATTCCCGCTCGACCGCGTGCGCCGAGGGCAGGATTGCGCCCGGCGGTTTCTTCCGCAGAACGTAGCGATGGCCGGCACTGTCCTCGAGACGAAAGGTCGGGTTCGATTGGCCGCCCTGGAACTGCTGCAGCTGCACCGGCGGCTGGAGCTCTCCGATCGCGGGTCGCAGGACCGGATAGAGACGTTCCACCGCGAAGCGATGTTGTGGAAGAGGATCGATCAGCATCCGAAAGTCGCGGGCTCAAACGATCGTGCCGGTGCGTTGTCGACGAGGTACGGTGCGAAGAGCGCACGAATCTGGGCCAGTCCCCAGCGCAGATGCTCGCGCTCGACGTGGGCGATGCCCTGGCGCGTGCGCAGATAATCGATCCAGTAGCTGGCGACGATCCAGGCGTTGACCACAAGGCGTTCGATGTCGGCCGAGCTTGCGTCAAGACGTCCCTGGCGGCGCAAACTCTCGAGACGGGCGCGGATTCTCGCCTGGTTCTCGTCGGAAATCGTTTTCAGACGCGGCTGCAGCCCCGGCGAAAGCCGGTAGACGCTGGCGGCGTAGAGGAAGCGCCATTCCCACATCAAATTGAACCAGGCGGTCAGATCGTGATCGAGCGGGGTGTTCGCATCCGAACCGCTCGCCACCTCGGCGATCGCCGCCTCGAATGCGTCGAAGAGTGCCGCGACGATCTGCGCCTTGCGTCGGAAATGGTAATGGAGGTTGCCCTCACTGATGCCGACCGCGAGCGCGATTTCCGCGGTGGTCACCTCGGCGGGGCCCCGCTCGTTGAACAATATGCGGCACGCTTCGAGAATGCGTGCGCGTGTTCCACTTTTCTCCTCGACTCGCATCCGACCCGCAGCGTGATTGACAGAATTAGGGTGAACACCCGACAGTGGCGGGGACTATGGCAAAGCCAGTCCGCCCGGTCCAGAACGGGCCGGCGAAGGCCTCTTCGGGAGTCCCGACGATGCGCGACGCGATCATCGTTGCCACGGCGCGCACGCCGATTGGCCGCGCCTATCGCGGCGCTTTCAACGAGACGCATGGCGCGACGCTCGCCGGTCACGTGATCCGGCATGCGGTCGCGCGCGCGGGCGCGGAGCCGGCCGATATCGAGGATGTCGTGATGGGGTGCGCGCTGCAGCAGGGGGCGACCGGGCAGAACATTGCGCGGCAGGCGGCGATTCGGGCCGGCCTGCCGCCCGCCACGGCCGGAACGACCGTGGATCGGCAATGCGGGTCCGGGTTGCAGGCGATTGCGATCGCATGCGCGCGCGTGACGCTCGACGGGGTGAGGGTGGCGGTCGGCGGCGGCGCGCTCGAAAGCCAGCGCCGGACGGACACCGCGCAGGCGGCGGGGCGGTTCGACGCCGAGATCGTGCCGCTGGAAGCGCGCATGGCGGTGGCCGACAAGGCGACCGGCGAAGTCGGTTACGTAACAAACACCCTCGCCAGGGATGAGGGCAACCGGCCCGACACGACGGCGGAAGGGCTCGCCGCGTTGAAGCCGGTGCGGGGCGAGGGGCATGTCATCACGGCGGGCAATGCTTCGCAGTTATCGGACGACGCTTCGGCCGTCGTGGTGATGGAGGCCGGCGAGGCCGGCCGGCGCGGACTGGCGCCGCTCGGGCGGTTGCGCGGACTGGCGGTGGCGGGCTGCGAGCCGGACGAGATGGGCATCGGCCCTATGTATGCGCCGGCCGGTTTGTTCGAGATTTTCTGATGGATGTGGCAGGAAAAATCGTCGTCGTCACCGGCGGCGGGAGCGGCATCGGGCGGGCGCTGGCAAAACGGTTTCATGCGGCAGGCGCCGCGCACGTGGCGGTCGCCGACCTCAATTTCGACGCGGCAGCCGAGACGGCTCGCGACGTCGGCGGCACTGCGTTTCACTGCAACGTTGCCGACGAGGCGAATATTCGTCACGTGGTGCGTGAGACCGAGAAGATCGGGCCGATCGAACTCTTCTGCTCGAATGCCGGGGTTATTTCGGCTGATCCGGATTTCGACAACGCGGCCTCGGCGCCCGACGCGGTTTGGATGCAGGGCTGGTCGGTGCATGTCATGGCGCATGTTTACGCCGCGCGGGCGCTGCTGCCGCAGATGATCGCGCGGCGCAGCGGCTGGTTCCTGAACACCGTCTCCGCGGCGGGGCTGCTCTCGCAGATGGGCAGCGCGGTCTATAGCACGACGAAACACGCGGCGATCGGGTTCGCCGAAAGCCTGGCGATCGCGCATAAAGATCACGGGATCGGTGTTTCGGTGCTGTGTCCCCAGGGAGTGCAGACCGCGATGACGCAGGGTGGATTTTTCGCCGGTGCCGATGTCGATGGCATCCTGACCGCGGACGCCGTGGCGGAGGCCGCGCTTGAGGGGATACGCGAGGGCCGCTTTCTGATTCTGCCGCATGCCAAGGTCGCGGAATACACGAAAGTGAAGGCCGAGAATCACGAGCGATGGATCGGCGGCATGGCGAAGCTGCGCCGCCGTGTGGCGGCCATGCGCCCAGGCCATGCCGGATAGTTTTGATTTTGTGATCGTAGGCGCGGGTCCGGCCGGCTGCGCGCTGGCCGGCCGGCTCGCGCGGTCCAGGCCGGACTGGCGCATCGCTTTGCTGGAGGCCGGACCCGCCAAAGCCGGGCTGGTTTCCGAGGTTCCGCTCGGCATTGCGCTCGCGACACCGCGCGCGTCTGCCATCAACTACGCTTACGAAACGGTGCCGCAACCCGGGCTCAATGGCCGCACTGGCTTTCAGCCGCGCGGCCGGGGGGTGGGCGGCAGCAGCCTGATCAACGCGATGGTGTATATCCGCGGCCATCGCGGCGATTACGAATCGTGGGAGCGTGACGCAGGCTGCAACGGGTGGGGCTGGGAGGATGTGCTGCGCTGCTTCCGGCGCGCGGAGAACAATGAGCGCGGCGAGGATGCGCTGCATGGCGCGGGCGGACCGCTGAATGTCACGGATTTGCGGACGCCGAATTCCGCGGCGGCCGCCTTCATCGAAGCCGCCTCCCAGGCGGGGTTGCCGCTGAACGACGATTTCAACGGGCCCGAGCAGGAAGGCATCGGCTGGTATCAGGTGACACAGAAATCCGGCTCGCGCTTCAGTGCCGCGCGCGCCTATCTGGAGCCGCCGCCGGCCAATCTAGCCATCCTGGCCGAAACGCAGGCGCTGCGTGTCCATTTTGAGAATGGGCGAGCTTTGGGCGTTGTCGTGTCGAGGGGCGGGGCGGAGGCGACCATCGAGGCCCGGGCGGAGATCATCGTGTCGGCCGGCGCTTTCGGCTCGCCGCAGCTGCTGATGGTGTCCGGCATCGGTCCAGCCGCGCATCTCGCCTCACACGGCATCGAGGTGAAGCACGATAGTCCCGAGGTCGGAAGTAATCTGCAGGATCATCTCGATTTCTGCGACAATCTGCGGGCGCGGGATCCCGCGCTGTTCGGCACCGATCTCTCGCAGCTCGCCGCTTTGTGGCGTGGCTGGCGCCAGTACCGGCGTGAAGGGCGGGGGATTCTCACCTCGAATGTCGCCGAGGCCGGCGGCTTTCTGCGCACCCAGCCGGGGCTCGACCGGCCGGATGTGCAGCTTCATTTCGTGCATGCGATCGTCGACGATCATGGCCGCAAGCGGCACCGTTTTCGGGGATTTTCGATGCATTCCTGCGTGCTGCGGCCGAAAAGCCGTGGCACCGTGCGGCTGCGCTCGCGCGACATGCGCGATCCGCCTTTGATCGATCCGGGCTTTCTTTCCGAACCGGAAGATCTCGAAACCCTGGTCCGCGGCGTCGGCCTCGCGCGACGAATCCTGAGGGCGCCGGCAATGCGGCGCTTCGGCGCGCGTCCGGTGCACGGCACCGGCGAGGAAGAGGGCGAGGCGCTGAAATCGCTGATCCGGCAACGCGCGGACACGATCTATCACCCGGTCGGGACCTGCCGGATGGGCGGGGATCCCTGCTCGGTTCTCGATCCGCAATTACGGGTGCGCGGCGTTGAGCGGTTGCGCGTGGTGGACGCGGCGATCATGCCGAGCCTCGTGGGCGGGAATACGCAGGCGCCTTCGAGCATGATCGGGGAGCGGGCGGCGGAGATTTTGCTGGCGCATAACAGGGTGGGAGTAGGTTGAGACGTGCCTCCGGCGGGCAGAGGCTCCGCCTCTGCATTCCGCTGGGGCCATAGGGCCCCAGACCCCCGTTCTTTGGGAGGTTATTGTTGTCTGACGCGCAGCCAGGGTCCGGCCGCCACCATCGATGTAAACATTCCCGGCGTTCCAAACTCGGAGCTGAAATTCTGCATGGCGGATCTCACGGCGGCAGCGCGAGAGATAGGGGACTCAACTTACTCCTGCCGATAATTCGGCGCTTCCCGCGTAATGGCTACGTCATGCACATGGCTCTCCCGAAGCCCCGCGCCCGTAATCCGCCGGAACCGCGCATTGCGCTGCAGCTCTTCGATCGTGGCGCTGCCCGTATATCCCATGCCGGCGCGTAAGCCGCCCACGAGCTGGTGGACGACGGCGGAGACGGGGCCTTTGTAGCCGACGCGGCCCTCGACGCCTTCCGGCACGAGCTTCAGGGAGTCCTTGATATCCTGCTGGAAGTAGCGATCGGCCGAGCCGCGCGACATCGCCGAGAGGCTGCCCATGCCGCGGTAGGATTTGTAGGACCGGCCCTGATAGAGGAACACTTCGCCCGGCGCCTCGTCCGTTCCGGCGAGCAAACTGCCGACCATCACGGCGTCGGCGCCGGCGCCGATCGCCTTGACGATGTCACCGCTGTTGCGGATGCCGCCATCGGCGATGGCCGGCGCGTCGTGCGCGTGGGCGGCGGCGGCGGTCTCGAGCACGGCGGTGAATTGCGGGACGCCCACGCCGGCGACCACGCGGGTGGTGCAGATGCTGCCCGGGCCGATGCCGATTTTCACCGCGTCGGCGCCGGCTTCGATCAGCGCCTCCGCACCTTCGGGGGTTGCGACATTGCCGGCGACCACCTGTACCGCGTTCGAGCTGCGCTTGATCGCCTCGACCTGGCGCAGCACGCCGGCGGAGTGGCCGTGGGCCGTGTCCACCACGATCACGTCCACGCCGGCCCCGATCAGCGCTTCCGCGCGGCGGCGTCCATCCTCCCCGGTGCCGGTCGCGGCGGCCACGCGCAGCCGGCCGAGCTCGTCCTTGTTGGCGAGCGGATGGGCCTCGGCCTTGTCCATGTCCTTCACGGTGATCAGGCCGACGCAGCGATATTGCTCGTCCACCACGAGCAATTTTTCGATTCTGTGTTTGTGCAGCAATTGCCGCGCTACGTCGAAGCCGGGATTGCCGGTGACGGTGACGAGATTTTCGTGGGTCATCAGGTCGCGCACGAGAATCCGGTCGTCGGTCGCGAAGCGCACGTCGCGGTTGGTGAGGATGCCGACGAGCCGGCCATTCCGTTCCACGACCGGAATGCCGCTGATCCGGTAGCTCGCCATCATCGCGCGCGCGTCGGCGAGCGTCTGGTCGGGGCCGATTGTGACCGGGTTGACGACCATTCCGGATTCGAACTTCTTCACCGCCCGGACCGCGGCGGCCTGGTCCTCGATGGCGAGATTCTTGTGGATCACGCCAATGCCGCCCTGCTGGGCCATGGCGATCGCCATGGCGCCTTCGGTGACGGTGTCCATGGCGGCCGAGAGCAGCGGGATGTTGAGCCCGATCGAACGGGTCAGCCGCGTGCGCGTATCGGTCGCGGTGGGCAGCACCTGGGAGTAGCCCGGCACCACGAGCACATCGTCGAAGGCGAGTGCCTCCGCGATCGAGAAGCCGGGTCGCAGCGTGTCGGGAGCCATGGCGTTGCCTTATCGGTGCCTTGGCGGCTCCCCATAGCCCAAGGTCGCGCAGCAAGGGAAGCGCATGGCGGCAATCCGGATCGGCATAGGCGGGTGGACCTATGCGCCGTGGCGCAGCACTTTTTATCCGCCGGGCCTGCCGCACGCGGAGGAACTCGCCTTCGCGAGCCGGCAGCTCACCGCGATCGAGATCAACGGCACGTTTTACCGCCATCAGAGCCCAGCGAGTTTCGCCGCCTGGCGCGAGGCGACGCCCGCGGATTTCGTGTTTGCCGTGAAAGCGCACCGGGCCGCGTCGCAGGGCAAGGATCCGGCGGCGATCGCGCACTTTCTCGGTTCGGGCGTGCTGGAGCTGGGGCCCAAACTGGGCCCGATCCTCTGGCAGTTCTCGCAGGCGCGCCGGTATGAGCCCGGATCGCTCGAGGCGTTCCTGAGCGCGCTGCCCCCGGCGCTCGGCGGCCGGACATTGCGGCACGCGATCGAAGCGCGGCATCCGAGCTTTGCCAGCGCGGAGGCGGTCGCGCAGTTGCGCGCGGCCGGCGTGGCGCAGGTGATCGTCGATTCCGACCGCCAGGCGCTGCGCGGCGATCTGACGGCCGATTTCGTCTATGCGCGGCTGCAGCGGAACAGCGGGGCCGCGCCGGAGGGGTATCCCGAGGACCGGCTCGAAGCGTGGGTGGCCCGGTTCACGGCCTGGGCGGCCGGCCGGGAGGCCGGCGATCTGCCGCTCTCCGCGGCGGCGGCGCCCTCCTATCCGCGCGACGTGTTCGGCTTCTTCATCGGCGGCGAGAAGGAGAATGCGCCGCGCGCCGCGATCGGCTGCCTGATCCGCTGCCGGCAGGCAGGGGCCGGGATGGCGTCTTGAGCGCCGTGCCGGTGACGTGGGTGTTTGCCGCGATCCCGGTGGGGGTGGCGACGCTCGGGGCGGCGTGGACCAGCCTGCGCCCGCCGCCGCCCAAGGTGATCGGGACCGTGCAGCATTTCGCGGCCGGCATCGTGTTCTATGCCGCGGCCGGCGAGATCCTGCCCGATGTGATCCGGCAGGGCGCGATCTGGCCCGTCGTCGTGGGCGGAGGCTTGGGGATCCTGGCGATGCTGGGGCTTCGCCATGTCACGGAGCGCATCGAGGCGGGTCCGGCCGGGCTGATCGGCGCCGCCGCGATCGACGCGCTGATCGATGGGCTGGTGCTGGGGCTCGGCTTCCATGCCGGCCGGAAGCAGGGGGAATTGCTGGCGATCGCGCTCGCGGTGGAGTTCCTGTTCCTGGGTCTTTCCATCGCCGGCGCATTCGGGGCGCGCGCGCGGTCCGCCATCGTAGTGGCGGCTTCGGCCGGGGTGGCGCTGGCGGTGCCGCTCGGCGTGCTGGTGGCGATCCCGATCGGCCATTTGCCGCCGATCTGGCAGACCGCGGCTTTCGCGTTCGGGCTGATCGCGCTGCTTTACCTGGTCACCGAGGAACTTCTCACCGAAGCGCACGAGAAGCCGGAGACGGCCTTCGGGCCCGCGGCCTTCTTCGTCGGTTTCCTGGCGCTGACGGTGCTGAATGAAATGATGGGATGATGCTGACCCCATGACTTGGGGCAGTTCAGCCAGCACGGCTCATTCAAGGAGATGGGGTCTGGGGCCTTTCGGCCCCAGCGGGTCCCGGGCAGAGCCCGGGCCGCCGGAGGCGCGCCTCAACCATCACGAAACCCCTGCGCCACCACGTACAGCTCGCGGCTCTCCTTGCGTGACGCCGCCGGCTTGGCGTGCCGCACGCGCGCGAAGCGCTGCTTCATCCGCGCCAGCATCTCGCGCTCCGAGCCGCCTTGCAGAACCTTGGCCACGAAGGCCCCGCCCGGCGCCAGCACTTCCTCCGCGAAGGCGTAGGCCAGTTCGGCAAGCGCCATGATCCGCAGATGGTCGGTGGGTGCGTGGCCGGTGGTATTCGGCGCCATGTCCGAGAGCACGAGGTCGGCCGGGCCGCCGAGCAGGGCGCGCAGCCGGTCCGGCATCGCGGGATCGTTGAAGTCGCCCTGAATCTGCACGCTCCCGGCGACGGGATCGACCGGCAGCAGGTCGAGCCCGACGACGAGGCCGGCGCCGCGCTGCATCGCGACCTGGCTCCAGCCGCCGGGCGCCGCGCCGAGATCGATCACGCGGGCGCCGGGCCGGATCAGGCCGAACTGTTCGTCGAGTTCGATCAGCTTGAAGGCGGCGCGGGAGCGGAGGCCCTGCTTTTTGGCGGCCAGCACGTAGGGGTCGTTGATCTGCCGCGTGAGCCAGGCCTGCTGCGCCCGGGTGCGGCCGGCGGTCCGCCGCAGGGTCTGGCGCCCCTCGGGGGGGCGGGTCACGCCCGCGCCGACCGGCCGCCGCGCATCATCCGGAGCAGCATGCCCTCGCGCAGGCCGCGATCGGCGACGGTGACCGTGGCGGCGGGCCAGAGACCGTGGATCGCCTCGAAGATCGCGCAGCCTGGGAGCACGAAATCGGCGCGCTCGGGGCCCACGCAGGGATGGTGGGCGAGCCCGTCGCGGCCCATGCCGCGCAGCATTTCGGTCGCGGCCAGCGTCTGGGCCGCCGAGAGGACCTGGCCGTCCACATCGGGGCGGCGGTAGCGCGGCAGGCCCAAGGCCACGCCGGCGAGCGTGGTCACGGTGCCGCTGGTGCCGAGCAGGCGCACGCCGCCGATATGAATCTCGTGGGCGATGCAGTGGATGCGCTCGAAGGCGGCGAGGCGGGCGGCCACGTCCTCGACCATCTCGCGATACCCCGCGGGGGAATAGCCGTGATGGCCGAACTGCTCGGCGAGTGTCACGACGCCGACGGGCAGGCTGTCATAACCGATCAGGGCGGGCGGGCGGCCGGGGTCGAGCCGGATCCAGGCGAGCTCGGTCGAGCCGCCACCGATATCGAACAGCAGCGCGCGGCGCCCCAAGGCGAGCAGCGGCGCGCAGCTTTCGAGCGCCAGCTCGGCCTCCTCGCGGGTCGAGATGATGCTGAATTCGAGGCCGGTTTCCTCGCGCACGCGGGCGAGGAAGGCGGCGCCGTTCTCGGCGCGGCGGCAGGCCTCGGTGGCGATGGCGCGGACGGCGCGGACCGGGCGGCGGGCAAGGCGGGCGGCGCAGGCATGGAGGGCGGCGAGCGCGCGCTCCATGGCGCTCTCGGAGAGGCGGCCGCTCTGCTGGAGGCCTTCGCCGAGGCGGACGATGCGGGAGAAGCTGTCGAGCACGCGAAAGCCGCTGCCAGAGGGCGCGCCGACGAGCAGTCGGCAATTGTTGGTCCCCAGATCGAGCGCGGCATATTCGGCCATGGCGGGCCTTTCGAGCGGGCTTTCAAGGGGATAGTCCCCCTCTCGGGGGCCGGGTGCAAGCGCCTTGCTGGCGAGCGAGCCCGCGTGCTACCTGCCCTTCCTCCCTGGCTGCTGGGGGATAGTTTAACGGTAGAACCTCCGACTCTGACTCGGATAGTCCTGGTTCGAATCCAGGTCCCCCAGCCATAGCCGCAAGCGAAGCGGTTCTTTCTTGAAAAAAGAACCAGAAAACTTCCCTCGCATGAGACGGGGCGGTTCAACCACCCCATTCCAACACGAGAAAGTCTTTTTGCTTCTTTTTCTCCAGAAAAAGAAGACTCTTTCTTCTATCAAAACATCCACCGTCATGCGCCGGTAACCAAACTCTCACGGTTCCGACCATGACGGCTGCGTAACCCGCTGCTAACCGCCGGGTCCGCGTCCGTCGGTCGGGCGCGTCCAGAACACGGTTTCAGGAGTCACACGTGCTGCGAGCCCATCATCTCGCTGCGGCAGCTGCTGCCGCGCTGCTGTCCAGTTCCGCCCTCGTCGCGCCGGCGCTGGCGCAGGAACAGCTCCCCGACGGCAAGACCATCACGCCGGTCGCGATCCCCTATGCGACACAGCAATTCCTCAACCCTGGCCTCGCGAACTATCCGAATTTCGTGGCCGGCCAGGCGCTGCTCGAGGCGCTGAGCCCGGACGGCACGACGCTCGCCATCATCTGCGCGGGCCAGAACTCCCTCAATGATTCGAGCGGCGCCGTCGATACCGCGAACTCGACCCAGTATATCTTCCTCTACGACGTCTCCGGCGCCCACAAGGCGCAGCCGAGACTGAAGCAGGTGATCCAGCAGCCGAACGCGTATGCGGGCCTGGTGTTTTCGCCCGACGGTTCGACGCTCTACGCGACCGGCGGCGCCGATGATGCGGTGTACGTCTACACGCAAACGAACGGCACCTGGTCGCTGAGCGGCAAAATCGCGTTGAACCACAAGAATGTCGGGCTTGGTGGTTTCGTCGAGCCGAATGCCGGCGGGCTCGCGATTTCCGCCGACGGCCGGACACTGGTGGTGGCCAATAATTACAACGATTCGATTAGCGTGATCGACACGGCCAGCCAGAGCGTGCGCTACGAGCATGATCTGCGGCCCTGGTTCATCAACAACGAGGGCAAGAACGGCGTGCCGGGCGGCGAATATCCGTTCGCGGTCGTGCTGAAGGGCGGCATCGCCTACGTGTCCGCGGCGCGCGACCGCGAAGTGGACGTGATCGACATTTCCTCGCCGCTCAACGGCAAGCTGGTCACGCGTATTGCGGTCAACGGCAACGCGCTCGGCATGGCGCTGAGCCGTGACGGCAGCACGCTCTATGTGGCGCAGGACAATGCCGACCAGGTCGCGGTGATCGACACCGCGAGCAATACGGTGGTGGGAAGCATCGACACGCGCGGTCCGGCGGCGCTGATCGGCACGATGCCGCAGCGCGGCGCGGCGCCGATCTCGGTGCGGCTGACGCCCAATGGCCGTTTCCTCTATGCGGTCAATGCCGGCGCCAACAGCATCGCGGTGATCGACCTCAAGGCGAATCGCGTGATCGGGCTGCTGCCGACCGCGTACGAACCGACCGACGTCGCGTTCAGCGCCGACGGCAGCGAGCTCTACATCGTCAACGGCAAGAGCAACACCGGCCCCAATCCGGCCAACCTGACGGGCGCCACGCCCTATCTCACGACCTACACCTATCCGGGTGGAAACGTGGCCGCCGCGGCGATGGCGCGCGCTTCCAACCAATATCAGTTCCAGCTCGAGCGGGCCTCGCTGGTGACGGCGCCGGTGCCGACCAGCCTGACCGCGCTGACGGCGCTGGTCGCGCAGAACAACGGCTACAGATCCCGCGAGGCGGCGAGCGACGCGCAGGTGATGAACTTCCTCCGCAATCACATCCAGCATGTGATCTATGTCGTGAAGGAGAACCGCACCTTCGACCAGGTGCTCGGCGACCTGACGAATGGTGCGATGGCCGATCCGAACCTCGCGATCTTCGGCGCCGCGATCACGCCGAACTACCACGCGATCGCGACTCAGTTCGTGACGCTCGACGACGTCACCGACATCGGCGACGGCAGCATGGATGGCTGGTCCTGGTCGATGCAGGGCCGCATCACCGACACGCAGGGGCTGACGCAGCAAATCAACTACGCGTTCGTCAATCGCGGCCTGTCCTATGAATCTGAAGGCAGCAACCGCAACGTTCCGGTCGGGCTCGCCTCCGCCAAGGCGCGCGATCACGCCACGGGCGGCCTCTTCACGCAGATCGGCAACACGCTGCCCGGCGGCGCGGTCAACCTTCTTCCCGGCATCGCCAACCACACGGCGGCCGATTCGCCGGTGGGCAAGCAGCAGGGCTACATCTTCAACGTCGCGCTCGCCGCGCTGAAGACGGTGCGCAATTACGGCTGGATGGTGAGCAATATCGGTCCGATCACCGACCAGAACGGCAATCCGATCATCGATCCGCGCAAGGCCCATGCGGTGCAGGTGGCGGAGCTCAACCCCTATCTGGTCGGCATGACCGACCGGTATTTCCGGGGCTTCGACCAGGCCTATCCGGATCTCTGGCGTTACAACGAATGGAAGCACGAGTTCGACCAGTACGTGGCCGGCGGCGATCTGCCGAACCTCTCGCTGGTGCGGTTCTCGCACGACCATATGGGCAAGTTCTCGACCGCGCTCGCCGGCGTGAACACGCCGGAGACGATGCAGGCCGATAACGACCTCTCGGTGGCGCTGCTCATCCAGGCGGTGGCGAACAGCCCGTATGCCAAGAACACGCTCATCTTCATCATCGAGGATGACGCGCAGGACGGGCCCGACCATATCGACTCGCACCGCACCACCGCCTACGTGGTCGGTCCGTACGTCAAGAAGGGCGCTGTGGTGCACACGCACTACAGCCAGATCAACGTGCTGCGGACCATCGAGGATGTGCTTGGCACGCAACATCTCAACCTGAACACCGCCACACAGCGTCCGATGGCAGACGTGTTCGATACGTCCGCGGCGAACGCGAACTGGAGCTTCACGGCGACCGCCTCGACGGTGCTGCAGGGCACCGGGCTGTTCCCGACCCAAACCGGTATGCGCGATCTCGGGATCCGCTACGCCGCCGGGCCTCGCGTCCGACCGGCGCATGATGCCGCGTACTGGGCCGCGCACACGGCGGGCTTCGACTTCTCCAAGGAAGACCGGGTGCCCGACGACCTTTATAACCGCGTGCTCTGGGCGGGCCTGAAGGGCACCGCTTATCCGGCCAGCGGCGCCGACCGCGACTGACCGGCCCGGCCGGGGACGGTTCGCCGTCCCCGGCCGCTCTTTTCCGCGCGGCCCCGCCACGGCAGCATGGCGCATGATCCCTGGGCCTGCTCCCTGATGTCCGGCGCTTCGCCGGCCGTGGCTCCCTTCCGGCTGCCGCGCCTCGCCCTTCCCTTCGCGGGGCCGCCGACGCTCGCCGGCAAGCTGATGTTCGGCCTGCGCCTCTGGGCCTCGGTGGTGCTGGCGCTCTGGATCGCCTTCGCGCTCGAACTCGACAATCCCTACTGGGCGGCCACCTCGGCCGCGATCGTCTGCCAGCCGGCGCTCGGCGCGTCGCTCCGCAAGAGCCGCTACCGGCTGATCGGCACGGTGGCCGGCGCGGTCGCGATCGTGGTCATGACGGCCTGTTTCCCGCAGGACCGCCTGCTCTTTCTGGCGGCCCTCGCGCTCTGGACCGGCGCCTGCGGCTTCGCCGCCACCCTCCTCCGTAACTTCGCCGCCTATGCCGCCTCGCTCGCCGGCTTCACCGCCGCGATCATCGCCGCCGACCAGCTCGGCCAGGTGGGCGGCCTCGACGGACACGCCTTCCTGCTGGCGCTGGACCGCACGGCCGAAATCGGCATCGGCATCGTGAGTGCCGGAATCGTGCTCGCCGGCACCGATCTCGGCCAGGCGCGCGCCCGGCTCGCGCAGCGCTTCGCCGAGACGGCCGCCTCGATCGCCGCCGGTGCGGCCACCACGCTGCGCGAAGCCGGACCCGAGCTTCCCGACATGCGGGCTGCCCGGCGCACGCTGATCCGTGCGGTCGCGGCGCTCGACCCGGCGATCGACGAGGCGGTGGGGGAGTCGAGCGAGATCCGCCAGCGCTCGCCGGTACTGCAGGCGGCGATGCACGGGCTGTTCGACGCGCTCGGGGCCTGGCGCGCGCTGGCCAACCATCTGCTTCATCTGCCCCCTGGTCAGGCCGCCGACGAGGCGGGGAGGGTGCTCGCCGCGTTCCCCCCGCTCCCGCCGGCCGCCGGCTGGCGCGCCGATCCGCTGGCGCTGCATGCGGCCTGCCGGGCGAGTGCTACGTCGCTGCGGGCGCTCGAGACGAGCCATCCCTCGCTCCGGATGCTCGCCGACCGCGCCGCCATTCTGCAGGACGGGCTGGCGGCGGCGCTTGCGGCCCTTGCCCTGCTGGCCGGTGCGGCGGCCCCGGCCGACCCCGTGCCGCGCGCGCCTTCCCTCGCGCCGGTCGCCGACTGGCTGCCGGCCTGGATCAATTTCGCCCGCTGCGCCGCGGTCCCGGCCGGCGTCGCCCTGCTCTGGATCGTCACGGCCTGGCCCGGTGGCGCCGGCGCGCTCACCTGGGCCACCATCACCATGGTGCTGTTCGCGCCGCGCGCCGCCCAATCCTACGAGGCGGCGCTCGATTACATGCTCGGCACCGTGATCGGCTGCGGGTTCGCGGCGGTGTGGGCGTTCGCGTTGCTGCCGGCGCTGCCGACGCAGAATTTCGTCGTGCTCGCCGCCATGCTCGGCCTCTATCTGGTGCCGGCGGGGGCGCTGATGGCGCAGCCGCGCCACACGGGCCTGTTCGTGGCCATGACGGTCAACTTCCCGCCGCTGCTCGAGCCGGCCAACCCGATGCGGTATAACGATCTCGCTTTCTATAACGGGGCGCTCGGCATCCTCGCGGGCATTTTCCTCGCCATGGCCTCGATGCGTCTGCTTCCGCCGCTTTCGGCCGCGATCCGCACGCGCCGGCTGCTGGCGCTGTCGCTGCGCGATCTGCGCCGGGTCGCGGGCGGCACGTTCCGCGGCGACTGGCGCCATCTCTGCCATGCCAGGCTCGCCGCCTGCCCGCCGGAAGCCTCGCGGCTCGAGCACGCGCAATTGCTGGCGGCGCGCTCCGCCGGGCTCGAGATCCGCCGGCTGCGAACCCGCGCCGTCCGGCTCGGGGCGACCCGACGGCTCGAAAGCGCGCTCGCGCGGATCGAGGCGGGCGAAAGCGAGCCCGCCCGCCGGGCGCTGGCCGCGCTGGCGAGCACGCTCGCCGCCCAGCCGGGGTCCGAGGCCTTGCGCGCCCGCGCGGCCCTGCTCGCGCTCCAGGATGTGCTCAGGCAGCACGAGACCTTCTTCGACACCCGGCTGCCGGCATGAAGTTCGCCGAGATCGATGTGTTCGGCGTGTATGTCGCGCCGATCGCGCCGATGATGGTGGCCGCCTGGGTCATTCTCGTGCTGCTGCGCGGCGCCGCGATCCGGGCCGGTTTCGCGTTCCCGGTCTGGCACCCGGCGCTGTTCACCGGGGCTGCCTATGTGATCATCCTCTCGGCGGAGGTGATCCTTGCCGCCGCCCGCTGACCTGCCCGCTCCCGAGCGGCGCGCCGCGCTTGCCGAGCCCGATCCGCCGCTGGTGGTCCCGCCGCGCCGGCCCTGGCTCGGCGTGCTGGTCACGCTTGCCGCGACCGCGCTCGCGATCGGGCTCGGCTGGTGGATGTGGACCCTCTACGCGCTCGCGCCCTGGACCCGTGACGGGACGGTCCGGGTCAACGTCGTCACCATCGCGCCCGAGATCGCCGGCGAGATCGTGGCATTGCCGGTCGCCGACAATCAGTTCGTCCATAAAGGCGATCTGCTGATGGTGATCGACCCGACCGACTACCGGATCGCGGTCCGGCTGCGCGAGGCTGCGGTCCAGCAGGCCAAGGTCACTGCCGACAACGCCACCCGCCAGGCGCAGCGCCGCCTGGCGTTGCCCGATATCGCGGTCTCGCCCGAGCAGCAGCAGACCTTCACCAGCCAGGCCGTCTCGGCGCAGGCGCAGTATCAGGCGGCGCTCGCCAATCTCGACCAGGCGCGGGTCAATCTCGCGCGCACCGAGATCCGCTCGCCGGTCAATGGCTGGGTGACGAACCTGCTGGCGCAGCGCGGCAATTACGCGAATGCGGGGCAGAACCAGCTGGCCGTGGTGGATGCCGATTCCTTTTGGGTGGATGCCTATTTCGAGGAGACGAGGCTCGGCCGGATCCATCCCGGCGATCCAGCCCGGATCAAGCTGATGGGCTATGGGCGCGTGATCCCGGGCCATGTGCAGAGCATCGCGCGGGCGATCAGTGTGGCGAACGCGATCCCGAACGCGCAGGGCGTGGCGACGGTGAACCCGATCTTCACCTGGGTGCGGCTGGCGCAGCGGATACCGGTGCGGATCACGTTCGACCGGGTGCCGGCGGATGTGACGCTGGCGGCGGGGATGACGGCGACGGTGGAGGTGGAGCCGGGGTCGTGAAGGGCAGGGGCCAGCCGCCGCTGGGGGTGCAGAGGACAAAACCCGCTGCTAAAACTCACGCGGGCGCCGGGTTAGCACAGCGGTAGTGCAGCGGTTTTGTAAACCGAAGGCCGGGGGTTCAAATCCCTCACCCGGCACCACGCGGAAAATTTCGCGGGCGCTGCCGATCCGGTCCCAAGATTGCGCGGCGCGGCCCAGGCCAGCGCACGGAAACTGCTATTTTTCGCACACCGCTGCACGCGCTTGACGGCGCGCATACCTGCGCTCTTGCTCCCCTCACGCCCCGAGAGACGAGACGCGAAGGACCCATGGACAGCGCCACGCTCCCGCCCGACACCGTTCTGCGACCCGACGCCCCAGTCACGCTCGACGACAAATATGCGCGCTTCGATGGGCGCGTTTACCTCACGGGCATTCAGGCGCTGGTGCGGCTGCCGATCGTGCAGCAGCGGCGCGATCGCGCCGCGGGGCTGCATACCGCCGGCTTCATCTCCGGCTACCGGGGTTCGCCGCTCGGCGGCTACGATCTGGCGCTGTGGGGTGCGCGCCGTCATCTCGAGGCGCACGACATCCGTTTCCAGCCGGGCATCAACGAGGATCTTGCCGCGACCGCGGTCTGGGGCAGCCAGCAGATCGGCCTGATCCCCGAGCCGCGCTATGATGGCGTGTTCGGGCTCTGGTACGGCAAGGGCCCGGGTGTCGACCGTTCGGGCGACGTGCTGAAGCACGCGACCTATCAGGGCACGGCCAAGCATGGCGGCGCGATCGCGCTTTGCGGCGACGATCATGGCGCGCGTTCCTCGACGCTCGCGCACCAGAGCGATTTCGCGCTGATCCATTACGGGATGCCGCTGCTCAACCCGGCGACGGTCGAGGAATTGCTGCTCTACGGGCTGCAGGCCTGGGCGATGTCGCGCTTCTCGGGCAGCTGGATCGGCATGAAGGCGCTGACCGACACGGTCGAGGGCGGCGCCTCGATCCCGGCCGACATGGACCGTCTCACCTTCATAACACCGGATTTCCCGCTGCCGCCCGATGGGCTCAATATCCGCCCGCGCAACGGCTCGGCGCTCGAAGTCGAGCAACGCCATTACGAGCAACGCCTGCCGGCCGTGCAGGCCTGGGTGCGGGCCAATCGCATGGATCGGCTGGCCTGGGGCGGCGCGCGGCGGCACCGGCTCGGCATCGTCTCGACCGGCAAGGCGTATCTCGATGTGGTCGAGGCGCTGCGCGGTCTGGGGCTCGACGAGGCGCGCACCGCGGCCCTCGGCATCGGCGTCTATAAGGTGGCGCTGGCCTGGCCGCTGGAGCCTGCGGGCTTACGTGAATTCGCCGAGACTTGCGACGAGATTTTCGTGGTCGAGGAGAAGCGTCCGATCATCGAGGATCAGATTTCCACGATCCTCTACAATCTCCCGGCGGAGCACCGCCCGCGGCTGACCGGCAAGCTCGACGAGAACGGCGCGCCGCTGCTCAAGGCGGTCGGCGAACTCGATCCCGATCTGATGCTGCACATCATCGCCAACCGGTTGCGGCCGCGCATCGACGATCCAGCGTTGCAGGCGAAGATCGCCGCCATCAAGCCGCTCGAGACCGGCATTCCCACGATCTCGTTCGGCGTGAAGGATTTGTTGCGCCCACCGAGCTTCTGCGCCGGCTGCCCGCACAATACCTCGACCCGCGTGCCCGACGGCTCGATCGCGGCGGCCGGCATCGGTTGCCACATCATGGCGACCGCGCTGCCCGACCGGAACACGATGGCCGCGACCCATATGGGCGGCGAGGGCGCCACCTGGATCGGCCAGGCGCCCTTCACCGAGACCAAGCACATCTTCCAGAATATCGGCGACGGCACCTATTTCCATTCCGGCCTGCTCGCGATCCGCGCCTCGCTCGCCGCCGGCGTCAACATCACCTACAAGGTGCTGCTGAACGGCGCGATCGCCATGACCGGCGGCCAGCCGATCGAAGGCGAGGATTTCTCGGGCGCCATCACCGGCCCGCATGTCGCCTCCCAGCTCGCCGCCGAGGGCGTCAAGCGAATCGCGCTCGTCAGCGACGACCCCACGCGGCATGACCGTGCGCAATATCCGGCGTTCGTCACCTATCACCATCGCGACGAACTCGACGCGGTGCAGCGCGAACTCCGCGACATCCCCGGCGTCACCGCGATCATCTACGACCAGGCCTGCGCCACCGAGCGCCGGCGCCTGCGCAAGCGCGGCAAGCTCGCCGATCCGGCCGAGCGGCTTTTCATCCATCCGGAGGTCTGCGAAGGCTGCGGCGATTGCGGCGTGCAGTCGAACTGCATCGCGGTCGAACCGGAGGAAACCAAACTCGGCCGCAAGCGCCGCATCAACCAATCCGTCTGCAACAAGGATTTTTCCTGCGCCAAGGGGCTCTGCCCGAGCTTCGTCACCGTGCTCGGCGGCCATTTGCGCGCCCGCGCAGAGGAGGATCTGAGCGACGAGGAGGCGCTGCTCGCGAGCCTGCCCGAGCCCACGCTGCCGCGCATCGGCGAAGTCTATAACGTGCTGCTCGCCGGCATCGGCGGCAATGGCGTGGTCACGGTCTCGGCGCTGCTCGGCATGGCGGCGCATATCGAAGGCCGCGAGCTGACGGTCCTCGACAATTCCGGCCTTGCCCAGCGCAACGGTTCGGTCACCAGCCATGTGCGCATCGGCGACGGCGCGCAGCGCCACAGCCCGCGCATCCCCAACGGCGACGTCGATCTCGTGATCGGCGCCGATCCGATGGTGGTCGCGATTCCCGAAACGCTGGCGAAACTGGGCCATGGGCGCAGCGCGGTGCTGCTCAACCGGTTCGTCGCGCCCAACGCCACCTTCGCGAGCAACCCCGACGCCGATTTCCGCTTCGATCCGTTGCTCGAAAAGGTGCGTCCGCGCGCCGATGCCGAGCGGATCATGCAGGTCAACGCGACCGCGATCGCCAGCACGATGCTCGGCAACGCGATCGGCGCCAATCTGTTTCTGGTCGGCTATGCCTGGCAGAAGGGCCTGATCCCGCTCGGCCGCGAGAGCATCCTGCGGGCGATCGAGCTCAACGGCACCGAAGTCGCGATGAACCGCCGCGCCTTCGGGCTCGGCCGGATCGCTGCCGCGCGGCCCGACATGGTGAAGACCTGGCTGCGGGGCCACGAGGTCGAGCACATTCCCGACACGCTCGGCGATCTGCTCGCCGACCGGATGCCGCGCCTGACCGCCTGGGGCGGGGCACGTCATGCGCGCCGCTATCGCGCGCTCGTGGCGAAGATGGAGCAGGCCGAAGCGCGCATCCCCGGGCAGGACGGACGACTGGCCCGGGCGGTCGCGCATGTCGCGGCCAAGCTCATGACCTACAAGGACGAATACGAGGTCGCGCGCCTCTACGCCGATCCGGGTTTCGCCGCGCGGCTTCGCGAGACGTTCGAAGGCGAGATCACGCTGAACTACAATCTCGCGCCGCCGCTGCTGTCGCCCCGCGAGAAGCGCACCGGCCGGCCGCGCAAGCGCCGGTTCGGCGCCTGGATGGGCACCAATTTCCGTCTGCTGGCGAAATTGCGGTTCCTGCGCGGCACGCCGCTCGATCTGTTCGGCTACATGGAACATCGCCGCATGGAGCGCGGCCTGGTGCGCGATTATGCCGAGCTGGTGGGTTCGGTGGCGGCGCAGTTGACGCCGGACAATTATGCGGCGGCGGAGCCGGTGCTGCGGGCCCATGACCAGGTGCGCGGGTTCGACGTGGTGAAGGATGCATCGGTGGCGCGGGTGCGGAAGGCGCTGCCGGCCTTGGTCGAGGTGTTCGAGCGGGCCACTGCCGCACGCGCCGCGGCCGAGTGAGGTGCCCGGACCGATGGCGCACTGGCCGCAAGCCACTGGGGTCGCGAAAGGCCCCAGACCCCGTCACTTGAGAAAATCGCTCAGCCAGAGCCACTGATTCGAAGTAAAGGGGTCTGGGGCCTTTCGGCCCCAGCGGGTCCCGGGCGGAGCCCGGGCCGCCGGAGGCACGCCTCAACCAAAACGCATCCCGCTCCAGTGGCGGCCATTCAGACGCGCTCGATCAGCGCCGCGATCCCCTGCCCCACCCCGATGCACATCGTCGCGATCGCATAGCGCCCTTCCAGGGCTTCCAGCGCCCGCAGCGCGGTGCCCGCGAGCCGCGCGCCCGACATCCCGAGCGGATGGCCGAGCGCGATCGCGCCGCCGTGCGGGTTGACGTGCGCGGCATCGTCGGGGAGCCCCAGACCGCGCGTCACCGCCAGCGCTTGCGCGGCGAAGGCTTCGTTGAGTTCGATCACGCTCACGTCGCCGAGGGAAAGCCCCGTGCGGGCCAGCAATTTCTGCGTCGCCGGCAGCGGCCCGATGCCCATCACGCGCGGCTCGACGCCGGCGGTCGCCATCGCGACCACGCGGCCACGCGGCGACAGCCCGTGCCGCCGCGCGGCGGCCTCGGACGCGAGCAGCAAGGCCGCGGCGCCATCATTCACCCCCGAGGCGTTTCCAGCCGTGACGGTGCCTCCCGCGCGAAACGGGGTGGGCAGTCTCGCGAGCGCTTCGAGCGAGGTCTCGCGCGGATGCTCGTCCCGGTCGATGAGGGTGGTCTCATGCTTGGTGCGGCGTTCGACCGCCGCGATCTCGCCCGCGAAAAACCCGCTGGCCTGCGCTGCCGCCGTGCGCTGTTGCGATCGCAGCGCGAACTCATCCTGGGCGGCCCTGCCGATCCCATATGCCTGTGCTACGGTCTCCGCGGTTTCCGGCATCGAATCGACGCCATATTGCGCCTGCAGAACGGGATTGATGAAGCGCCAGCCAATGGTGGTGTCGAAGATCTCCGCCTGGCGTGAGAAGGGCTCCCCGGCCTTGCCCATGACGAACGGGGCCCTGGTCATGCTCTCGACACCGCCGGCGATCACGAGATCGGCTTCGCCGGTCCGGATCGCGCGCGCGGCGGTGCCGACAGCGTCGAGCCCCGAGCCGCACAGCCGGTTGAGAGTCGCTCCCGGCACGCTCGCCGGCAGGCCGGCCAGCAGCAGAGCCATGCGCGCGACGTTGCGATTGTCCTCGCCGGCCTGGTTCGCGCAGCCGAGATAGACCTCGTCGACCGCCTCCCAATCCACGCCCGCGTGCCGTTCGCGCAGCACCCGGATCGGGTGCGCCGCCAGGTCGTCCGTGCGCACGTGCCGGAGCGCTCCGCCATATCTCCCGATCGGCGTGCGTACGTAATCGCAGAGGAAAGCCTGGCGCATCCCTTGCCGCTTCCGTTCCCCGTCCGATACCTCTTCCAGCGACCGTCGCAGGAGGCCGGCATGTCTCGCTCGGAACTGGAGACGCCTTCCCCGCCCGACCAGCCCCCCGCGATCCGCACGATCGCCATGCCGGCCGACACCAACCCGGCAGGCGATATTTTCGGCGGCTGGCTCATGGCGCAGATGGACCTCGCGGCCGGCAATCTCGCCGCCCGCCGGGCCCGCGGCCGCTGCGCGACCGTCGCCGTCGAGAGCATGACCTTTCTCCGTCCGGTGCTGGTGGGCGACGAGGTCAGCTTGTACGCAACGCTGCTGTCGACCGGACGCACCTCGATGCGGATCGCGGTCGAAGCCTGGCGCCGCAGCCGGGCCGGGGAGAAACGACGCGGGTCACGCATGCGGTCTTCACCTTCGTGGCGCTCGATGCGGCCGGCGCGCCCCGCCCGCTGCCGCCGCCGACCGGCTTCCGCGTGGAGCCTGCCTCCTCTATCGTCGCGCCATGAGCGAAGTCGCCCCGGTCACGCCGCACCATCCCGGCTTTGCCGAAGAGGCCGACCTTGCCTGGCACGCGCTGCTGCGCATCTGGCTTGTCGCCGAACTGCCCTACATCCTGCTGATCATCGCGAGCCTGATCGGGGTCGCCTGGACCAGCCTCTCGGGCGAGCCTGCCAGCCATTACTGGGTCGGGATGGCGCCGCTTTCGGCCGCGGTGTGCATCGCGGTCGGGTGGCGCCATTGCCAGGGCCGCGACCGGCACGTGGCGCTCATCGTCACGCAAATCCTGCAATGGTCCGCGGTTCTGGTGGCGATGTGGCTTTTGCTGCTGAGCGACGTGCGGGGGCTGCTCAACGACGATTCGATCGGGCTGATGTTCCTCACGCTGATCGCACTCGCGATCTTCATCTCCGGCTTGTATGGCCGCACCTGGCGGCTCTGCGCGGTCGGAATGTTTCTCGGGGGCGCGGTGCCCATGCTCGCCTGGGTCGAGCGGGCGGCGCTGATCCTGATCGCGATTGCGATCGGTTTGATTGCGCTGAGCTTCACCTATTGGTGGGGTCGGCGGGCCTATCTGCGGCGGCGGAGCATCCCAGCTTAGCCGCGGCCCCCTCCAACAGGGATGCCGCTTGGAGGAACTCGTCGACGGTGCCTCCCGCGGGTAGAGCCTCCACCTCAAGCCGAGCGCGCTCCGCTCTCCATCATGGCGCGGCTGGGGTCTCGCCGATCAGCCATTCGAACGGGGCGGCGTTTGTGCGGATGAGTCCGGCGCGTGGGGCGCCGATGTCGAGGATCGCCACGATCACGAGCGACCAGGCGGCGATCAGCAGGGCCGAGAGGCCGCGCAGCGGGGTTGCGCGGACTCCGAGCAGGAAGCCGAGCGCGCCCATGCCGATCAGGGCGAGGCCGATCAGCAGGACGACCAGTTCTTTCGGGTAGGGGTATGTGCCGGCGTATCGCTGCGCGGTCGTGGCATCGAACACCGCGTTCAGCGCGGTCTCTAGAGAGACCGTGGGCGGAGTCGGCTGCTGCGCCATGAGCGCGATGAAGCGCTCCCAGATGCGCTGCTGCAGGCTGTTGGTCTGGTCGGTGATGCGGCCGAGGATGGCGCTGTCGTTCGGTGCGGTCGTGGCCTCGCCCCTTACGCGGGCGTATTCCTGGAGCAGGCGCGCGATGTCGGCGGCCGGGGCGGCGCTGAGCGCTTCGGCGCGCAGGCGGGCGGTGCCGATGGCATTGGCCTCGTTCAGCGTGCCAGTGCGGCGTTCGGCGAAATGGGCGCTCGCGAAGGACAGGGTGAGGGCGAGCACGAAGGATTGCAGGCCGAGCAGCGCGCTCACCACGATGCCCACGCTTTCGGGCTGGCCCTCGCGCATGCCGTGATGCCGGCCGGCGCGGAAGCCGATCTGGTGCATCAGGAACTGGAGGACGAAGAGAGCGGCGAAGAAGAGCAACGCACGGGCCTCCGGCGGGCGGGGAAGCGCTCGCTCCTCTCAGCGGATCAGACCGGCGAGCGGGCTCGAAGGGTCCGCGCCCATCTTCCGGGGCATACGGCCGGCGAGATAGGCAAGCCGCCCCGCCTCCACCGCGGCGCGCATCGCGCGCGCCATCCGCACCGGATCGCCGGCATGCGCGATCGCCGAATTGAGCAGCACCGCGTCGCAGCCGATCTCCATCGCGATGCAGGCATCCGACGCGGTGCCGACCCCGGCATCGACCAGCACCGGCACGCCCGCCTGCGCTTTCAGGATCGAAATCATCGCCGGATTCTGCAGGCCGAGCCCCGAGCCGATCGGCGCGCCCAGCGGCATGATCGCGACGCAGCCCATCGCTTCCAGGCGCTTCGCCGCCACCGGATCGTCGGCGCAATAGACCATCACCTCGAACCCATCGGCGATCAGCGCCTCGGCCGCTTCGAGCGTGGCCGGCATGTCGGGATACAGATACGGCGGCGGACCAAGCACTTCGAGCTTCACGAGGTTCCAGCCGCCGGCCTCGCGCGCGAGGCGCAGCGTGCGCACGGCGTCGCGCGCGGTGTGGCAGCCGGCGGTGTTGGGCAAATAGGTGTAGCGGCGCGGATCGACGAAATCCTGCAGCATGGGCGCGGCCGGATCGGAGAGGTTCACGCGCCGCACCGCGACCGTCACGATCTCGGCGCCGGAGGCTTCGATCGCGGCGGCGGTCTCTTCGAGGCTCTTGTATTTGCCGGTGCCGACGATGAGGCGCGAGGTGAAACGCCGGCCGGCGAGTTCCCAGGAATCGGTGCCGGTGTCGGGCAGGATGGTGTCCATCGCGGGTCAGCCGCCTCCGATGAAATGCACGATTTCGAGCTTGTCGCCCTGGCGCAGCAGCGTGCGGTCGTATTGCGAGCGGGGAACGATCTCCTCGTTGCGCTCCACCGCGATTTTGCGCGCATCGAGCGCCAGCGCGGCGAGCAGGGCCGCAAGGCTGGTGGGGTCGGCGACGGCGCGGGGCTCGCCGTTCAGCGTGAGTTCGATCGTCGGCATCCGTCCCTCCGCCGGCATGACCCGGATCAGGTGCAAGGGTCATCGCCGGCCGGCGAACTCTCAGCCCCGTTCGGGGCTCCCCTCGGTCGAGGGGAGACATCGGGCGGGAGCTGGCGCAAGTCAATTCGGTGACTGGATTTCGCGGCGGGAGCGGCGCAGAAGCGGGGCGATGGATATCGACCCTTTCCGCGAGCGGCGGCGGGCGCGGCGCAAGCGCCGGCCGCGCTACAAGGGGCCTTCCTTCAACCGCGTGGTGCCGAATCTGCTCACGCTGGTGGGGCTTTGCGCCGGGCTGACGGCGATCCGCGCGGCGCTCGACGGGCATTGGCACAAGGCGGCGGTCGCCGTGGTGGTCGCCGGGATCATCGACGGGCTCGACGGACGGATCGCGCGGCTGCTCAAGGCAGTGTCGCGGTTCGGCGCGGAGTTCGACAGCCTGGCCGATTTCTGCGGCTTCGGGATCGCGCCGGCGCTGATCCTGTATCGCTGGTCGCTGCAATCGGCGGGGCGGTTCGCCTTCGTGCCCTGCATGATGTTCGCGGTCTGCATGGCGCTGCGGCTGGCGCGCTTCAACGCGGCGCTCGAGACCGGGCCGAAGCCGGCCTATGCGCAGAGCTTCTTCACCGGCGTGCCGGCGCCGGCGGGCGCGGGGCTCGCGTTGTTTCCGCTGTTCGTGGGGTTCGAGGCGGGGGAACTCGGGTTTCCCGCCGTCGCCACACTCGCCCAGAACCCGATCGTGGTGTCGCTGGGGCTGGTGGGCGTCTCCGTGCTGCTGGTGAGCACGCTGCCGGTCTGGAGCTTCAAGAACTTCAAGCTGCCGAGCGAGGCGGTGCTGCCGCTGCTGCTGGGGACGGGGCTGATGGCGGCGCTGCTGGTGGCCGAGCCCTGGGCGGCGCTGGCGGCTTGCGGGGTGGTTTATGTCGGGATGCTGCCGTTCAGTTTGCGGAGCTTTCGGCGGCTTCGGGCGGATGCGGAGGAGTTTGCCTCCGGCGGCCAGGGGGCTTTGCCCCCTGGACCCCCACTGGGGCCGTAGGCCCCAGACCCCGTCACGCGTTCCGCAGCAGGCCTGCCGGCCGGGCCCGTAGCGGCGCCACCGTGCTCGCATAGCCGTAGGCCAGCATCACGCCGACGCAACCCAGCAGTGTCAGCGCCAGCCGGCCTGGCAGGAACAGCCAGGGCGTGTGCATCACGAAGCGCATCACGGCCCAGCTCGCGAGCGTGCCGATGCCGCAGGCCAGCAGCCCGGCGCTGAGCCCGACGGCTGCGAACTCCACCAGCCACGCGCCGCGGATCTGCGCCGAGGTCGCGCCCAGCGTCTTCAGCACCACGGCCTCGGCCACCCGCCGCTGCTGGCCGGCGGCGACTGCCCCGGCCAGCACCAGCGCGCCCGACAGCAGCGTGATCGCGCCGGTGCCGGCCAGTGCCGCCGCGAGCTTGCCGACCAGATCGGCGATCGCGGCCAGCACGTCGGCGACGCGGATGCCGGTCACGTTGGGCAGGGCGTCGGTGACCCGGCGCAGCAGCGCCGCATCCTCCCGCGGCGGCACGCGCAGCGTCGCGATGTGCATCTGCGGCGCGTGCTCGAGCAGGCCGGGCGAGGCGACGAGCGTGAAGTTGATGCCGAGCGTGCGCCAGTCGATGCGGCGGAGGCTGGCGACGCGGAAAGTGATGTCGCGGCCGAGCACGTTGGCGGTGAGCGTGCTGCCGATTCCGAGATGCCAGCCGCGGGCGAGGCCCTGGTCGAGCGAGAGCAGTGGCGGGCCGTCATACCGGGCGGGCCACCAGGTGCCGGCGGCGAGGTGGCTGCCGGCGGGTAGCGTCGCGCTGTAGGTGAGCCCGCGATCGCCGCGCAGCGCCCAGCGGGCCGCCGGATCGACGCGGGCGCGCTCCACCGGGACGCCGTCGAGGGCGACGATGCGGGCGCGCAGGCTCGGGACGGTGTGCAGGTCGGTGGCGCCCGGGGTCGCGGCGACGATGCGGTCGAAAATGGGCTGCTGATCGTTCTGGATGTCGATGAAGAAGAAGCTGGGCGCCGCTTTCGGCAGCGCGCCGGCGAACTGGGCCTCGAGATTGCCCTCCGTGAGCGAGACCGCGGCGAGCGCCGACAGGCCGAGGCCGAGGGCCAGCATCATCAGCGGTGTGGGGGCGGCCGGGCGGTGGAGGTTGCCGATGCCGATCGCGGCCCAGACGGGGCGGCGCGCGGGGACGCGACGGGCGATGCGCATGAGCCCGGTCGCGCCGAGCCGGAACAGCGCGAGCGTCGCCAGTGCCGCGGCGCAGAAGCCGAGCGCGAAGCGGCGGTCATCGGCGCCGGCGAGGATGGCGGCGACGAGCAGCGCGCCGGCCCCGGCGGTCGCGGCCCAGAGCGCGGGGGCTGGGCGGCCCTGAGGCAGCAGCGCGTCGCGGAACAGCGCGGCGCCGGGGATTTCGGCGGCCCGCATCAGCGGCCAGAGCGCGAAGGCGGCGGCGGTGAGCCCGCCATAGAGGGCAGCGAGCGCGAGGGCGCCGGGATAGAGGCCGTTCTCGGCAGGGATCGGCAGCTGGTCGCCGAACGCCGCCAGCGAGGCCGCGACCAGGGCGGCACCGGCCGCCAGCCCGATCCCGATTCCGGCAGCGCACAGGATCAGGATCTGGGTGCCGAACACCGCGAAGACGGTGCGGGCGGAAGCGCCGAGGCAGCGCAGCGTGGCGATCGTGCGCGCACGGCCCTCGGCCCAGGCGCGCACGCCGGTCGCGACGCCGATGCCGCCGACCAGCAGCGCCGAGAGGCCGACCAGGGTGAGGAATTGCGCGGTCTGGTCGATCGCGGTCTCGAGGCCGGCGGCGGCCTCGCGCGGGTCGCGGATTCGCCAGCCAGTGCCCGGGAAATGGGCGCGGATCGCGGCGATTTCGGCGGCGGGCGAGCGGCCGGGCGGCAGCACTGCGCGAAGTTCGTGAGTCAGCAGCGAGCCGGGCTGGATCAGCCCGGTCGCGGGGAGCGCCGCGAGCGCGATCATCACGCGGGGGCCGAAGATCGTGCTGCCGCCGGTGTGGTCGGGCTCCTGCACGAGTGCCGCGCGAAGCGGCAGCCGGGCCTGGCCGATGCGCACGATGTCGCCTGAGCGCAGGTTCAGCCGCTGCAGCACCAGCGGGTCGGCGACGGCGCCGCCGGCGAGCGCGGCCTGCAGGCGGCCGGGCGGGTCGAGCGTCGCCTGGCCGGTCAGCGGGTAGGCCGGGTCCACCGCCTTGAGGTCCACGAGCATGCGGTCGCCCGAGGGGGCGACGAGCAGCGTGCGCATCTGCACGACCTGCGAGGTGCGCGCGCCCTGCGCGTGCAGGAAATCGGTGAGTGCGGCGGGCAGCGGCTCGGCGCCGCTCTCGATCGCGATGTCGCCGCCGAGCAGGGTGCGGCCCTGGTCGGCGAGGCCGGTCGCGATGGCGGCGCGCAGCGTGCCGACCGCGGCGATCGCGGCGACGCCGATCGCGAGGCAGGCCAGCACCACCCGCATGCCGCGAATGCCGCCACGCAGATCGCGGAGGGCGAGGTGGAGCGCGAGCCTCATGGCGCCGGGACCGGGGCCTCGATACGGCCGTCGCGCATCCGCACGACGCTTGCGCAGCGCGCGGCCAGCGCCGGGTCATGGGTGATGAGCAGTAGCGTGGTGCCGTGGGTGGCCTGGAGGCCGAACAGCAGGTCCATCACGGCTTGCCCGGTCCCGAGATCGAGATTGCCGGTGGGCTCGTCGGCCAGCAGCAGGCGCGGGCGGGCCACGAAGGCGCGGGCGAGCGCCACCCGCTGCTGCTCGCCGCCCGAAAGCTGGCCGGGCAGGTGGCCGAGACGGTGCGCGAGACCGACGGCGCGCAGGCTCTCGGCGGCGCGGTCGCGGGCGCCGTCAGCGCCGGCCAATTCGAGCGGCAGCGCCACGTTCTCGAGCGCGGAGAGTGTCGGGATCAGGTGGAAGGACTGGAACACGATGCCCACCGTCTCGCGGCGGAAGCGGGCCAGCGCATCCTCGCCCATGGCGCCGAGATCGTGGCCCGCCACATGGAGCGCACCCTCGGTCGCGCGTTCGAGGCCGGCCAGCACCATCAGCAGGCTGGTCTTGCCTGAGCCCGAGGGGCCAACCAGACCCACGGAGTCGCCCGCCGCCATGTCGAGATCGATGCCCCGCAGGATATGCACCGCGCCGGCCGGGCCAGGCAGCGAGAGATGGAGCCCGCGCGCCTCGACGAGCGGCGGGGGAAGCAGAGTGTCGGGCATTGTCCGCCGATATGGGCTGCGATGGCGCGGGCTGAAGCGCGCGCTCGCGATCTGGCTGCTGTGGCCGGCACTCGCGCTGGCCGCCCCCGTCAAATTGCTGATCCTCGGCGATTCGCTTGCCGCCGGTTACGGGCTCCCGCACGAGCAGGGGTTCGAGGCGCAGCTCGCGGCGGCGCTGAAGGCGCACGGCACCGACGTCACGATCCTCGACGGCGCCGTCTCGGGCGACACGACCGCCGGGGGACGCGCCCGGCTCGACTGGGTGCTGGGCGACAAGCCCGACGCGGCCATCGTCGAGCTCGGCGGCAATGACGGGCTGCGCGCGATCGACCCGAAGGATACCGAAGCCAACCTGACCGCGATCCTCGAAGCCCTGGCGGCACGGCACATCCCAACCCTGCTTACCGGCATGGAGGCGCCGCCCAATCTCGGGGCCGCCTACACCTCGCAGTTCCGCGCCGTGTTCGCCCGGCTCGGCAAACGGCCGGGGATACTGTTCGATCCGTTTTTCCTGCAGGGCGTGGCGGCGAACCCCGAGCTCAATCAGGCGGACGGGATTCATCCGAATGCCGAGGGGGTGAAGCGGATCGTCGCGCGCATCCTGCCGGAGGTGCAGCGGTTGATCCGTGCCTCCGGCGGCCAGGGCGCCGCCCTGGACCCGCTGGGGCCATAGGGCCCCAGACCCCTTCACTTGGGGGTCGTGCTAGAGCACGGGACTGTGAACATTCTTTCGATTCAATCCTGGGTTTCCTTTGGGCATGTGGGCAATGCGGCGGCGATCTTTCCGCTGCAGCGGCTCGGGGCGGAGGTCTGGGCCATTCATACGGTCCAGTTCTCCAACCATCCGGGCTATGGCGGCTTCGCGGGACAGGCCTTTCCGCCCGGCCATATCCGCGCCGTCGTGGACGGCATCGCGGGACACGGCGCGCTCGCCCAATGCGACGCCGTGCTCTCGGGCTATGTCGGCGACCCGGGCGTCGGCGACGCCATCCTCCACGCCGTCCGCCGCACCCGCGAGGCCAACCCGCGCGCGCTCTATGCCTGCGACCCGGTGATCGGCGATGTCGGGCGTGGCGAATATGTGCGGCCCGGCATCGCCGCCTTCTTCCGCGACCAGGCCGTGGTCCAGGCCGACCTGCTGGTGCCCAACCAGTTCGAGCTCGAATCGCTGACCGGCAGCCCGTGCCGCACGCTCGATCAGGTGAAAGCCGCCGCCCGCTCGCTGCGTGCCCGGATGGCGCCGGCGGGGCCCGCGCTGGTCTTCGTCACCAGCCTCGATCTCGAGGAGACTCCGGCCGATCGCCTCGACATGCTGATTGCCGGCGACACGCCGCATCTGTTGCGGGTGCCCCGCATCGAGGCCCATTTCAGCGGCGCCGGTGACGCCATCGCGGCGCTGTTTCTGCTGCATTTTCTGCGGACGAAGGATCCGGTGGCGGCGGCGCAGACGGCCGCGGGCAGCCTGCATGGCATCCTGCGGCATACGCATGAGGCCGGGTCGCCGGAGCTTTGCCTGATCGCGGCGCAGGCGGAGCTCGAGCGGCCGAGCCTCGCGCCCTGCGCGGTGGCGTGTTGAGCTTGCCTCCGGAGGCAAAACCCGATGACCCCCGCCGCCCGAATCGCCAGCGCGATCGATCTTCTGTCGGCCATCGAGGCCGCCGGCCAGCGCCCTGCCGACGCCGTCGCCAGCACTTTCTTTCGCGAGCGGCGCTATATCGGCAGCGCCGATCGCCGGGCGATCGCCGAGCTTGCCTGGGGGGGGCTGCGGGCCTGGCGGCGCATCGGCTGGTGGATCGAGCGGGCGCGGGCCGCGCCGACCCCGCGGCTGCGCGTGGCGGCGCTGCTGTTGCTCCAGGGTGGCTCGCTCGAGGGTCTGGAACGGGCTTTCTCGGGAGGCCAGTTCGCGGCCGAGGCCTTGTCGGCCGAGGAGAAGGCCGTGCTGCGCACGCTCGTCGGGCGGACGAAGCTGCATCCGGGCATGCCCGAGGCGGTGCGCTACGAAGTGCCGGACTGGCTGGTGGACCGGCTGCGGGCGCGGTTCGGACCCGCGCTCGAGGCGGAAATGGCCGCCATGGAGGCGGAAGCGCCGCTCGATCTGCGGGTGAATTCGCTGCGCGGGACTCGGGAGGAGGCGCTGGCCTCGCTGGCGGCGGAAGGCCTGGAAGCGGAGCCGACCCGGTTTTCGCCCTGGGGGTTGCGGCTGCCGGGCCGGCGGGCCGTGATGGGCGGGGCGGCGTTCCGGTCGGGCCTGGTCGAGATTCAGGACGAGGGAAGCCAGCTCGTGGCGGCGCTGGTGGGCGCGGCACCGGGGATGCGGGTAGTCGATTGGTGCGCCGGGGCAGGCGGCAAGACCCTGGCGCTCGCGATGGCGATGCAGAATCGCGGGCATATCGTGGCCTGCGACGTGCACGAGGGGCGGCTCGAGGCGGCGGTGGCGCGGCTGCGGCGGGCCGGGGTGCACAATGTGGAGCGTCACGTTCTTGTGGCCGGCGACAAATGGCGGAAGCGCCGCGCCGCGAGTTTCGACCGCGTTCTGGTTGACGCGCCCTGCACGGGGAGCGGAACATGGCGCCGGAACCCGGATGCGCGCCGGCATCTCACGGAGGCAGGGCTGGGTGAATTGCGGGCAAAACAGGCGGCGATTCTGAGCGAGGCGGCCGGAATGGTGCGGCCGGGGGGACGGCTGGTTTACGCGACCTGTTCACTGTTGCGGGAAGAGAACGAGGAGCCGGTCGAGCGCATGCTGGCAGAGCATCCCGATTTTGCGGTGTTGCCGCTGGCGGAGGCCTGGGATCTGCCGGGTCCGCTGCCGAACCCGGGCCCCTATCTGTCGCTGTCGCCGCGCCAGCACGGGACGGACGGGTTCTTCGCCGCGGTGCTCGTGCGGGGCGGAGCGCCATGATCCTGGTGCGGCGGGCGCGGCTCTCGGACGCGCCGGCGATCGGGGCCGTTCATGTCGCCGCCTGGCGCAGCGCATACCCGGGCATCCTGCCGCCGGAATATCTGGCCAATCTCTCGGCGACGCGCCAGGCGCGGCATTACGAGGCGGCGATCGGCGCCGGCGCGACGGTGCTGGTCGCGTCGCCCGCCACCGGGGTGCCGCGCGTGGTCGGGTTCGCAACCATGGGGGGCGCGCGGAGCAAGGGCCTGGGCGACGGGGAGATCGAGACGCTCTATGTGCTCGACGATTTCCGCGAGCAGGGCGTGGGACGGCGGCTGATGCGCGGGGCGGCGTCGCAATTGCTGTCGATGGGCTGCCGGAGCGCGTTCCTCTGGGTGCTGCGGGACAATCCGAGCCGGTTTTTCTACCAGCATCTGGGGGGGCAGCCGGCGGCGCAGGGGGTGACGCGTCTGGGTGGCACGACGCTGCCGCAGATCGCTTACACCTGGGACCCGATCGAGAGGCTGCTGGCCGCTTCGCCGGCTTGATGGCCTCCGGCGGCCAGGGGCGCTCTGCCTTCCCGGACTCTCCGCTGGGGCCGGATGGCCCCCGACCCCGTTATTTGGAGGGTGTAGAGGGCAGCCAGGGCCAGCAGCAGACTGACGAGCTGGTAGTAATCCGAGAGGACGGGGCCGAAACGCGGCAGGAAGCTCGCCAGCCGCGCGGCCGCGAGGCCGGCGACGACCGAGAGCAGGCGCGCCGGCACAATGCGGCCCTTCTCCAGGCAGGCGGCCATCGCGAACACGGTCAGGCTGGCATAGGCGTAGGGTTTGAGCCGGAAGAGCGCGAGCGCCAGCACGATGAGCGTCACGCAGAATGCGCCCGCCCGTGGACCCGCCGCCTTGCGAAGCCACACCAGGAGCGCGCCGGCTGCGAAAAACAGCAACGCGAGCGCGGTCGCCGGCGGGCCCGGATGCGCGAGCCCGGCCGCGGCGGAAAGGCGGGTCAGGAAATCGGGCAGATTCGGATCGGAAATGCCCAGAAGGTGCTCGTGAAACGGCGAATGCTGGCCCGGTATCTCCCCCGTGATGGTGCGCAGATAGTCGTGCACGTTGGGGCCGGCGAGCCACAGGCCGAAGGCGACGATCGGCAAAAAGGCGGCGAGGCCCGCCGCGGCGGCGCGCAGCCCTCGGCGATCGGGCAGCAGCAGCGGAAAGGCGCCGAGCAGCACGATCGGCAACAGCTTGAAGCTGGCCAGCGCCCCGATCGCCGCGCCGGCGCCGGCCGTGCGCCCGCGATGCCAGAGCACGACCGCGAGGGCCGCCAACGGCACTTCAAGGATCGCGGCATTGCCGGTCAGCACGATCCAGCGTCCGACATCGAAGGCCGTGAGCGAACACGCGGCAAGGATCGCGGCGTCGCGCCAGCCGGCACCTAAACCCCGCGCGGCCAGCGCCACACTGCCGGCGAGAATGGCCAGAAACAGGAAAGCGAAGGCGACCGAGCCGCGCGGCGATACGGCGCAGGCGGGCGACACGAGATAGGCAATGGTCGGGAGATACGGATAATCGAAGACATGGTCGGCCAGGTTGGCGACCGGATACGGGTTGCCGCCGCGCCGCAGCACGTCGAGCGCGTCGCAGAGCACGCGGAAGTCCCAGCCGAGCCCGAGCGGCGGGTGGGCGAAGAAGGTGCCCGCGACACGGAGCAGTTCGAACGCGGCGAGCACGCCGATCGCGGTCCAGAGGCGCGCTTCGCGGTTCGGGAGGCGGATCATGCGGGGCGAGGCGCGTGGTCGAGTGCCGCCTGCAGGATGCGGGCGGCGGCGAGGCGGTCGACGATGGCGGCGCGGCGCTTGCGGCCGAGATCGGCTTCGTGGGTCAGGAACTCCTGGGTCTCTTCGGTGGTGAGGCGCTCGTCCCACATGGCGGCGGGAAGGCCGGCGGCATCCGACAGGTCGCGGGCCCAGTCGCGGGCGGCCTGGGCGGCGGGGCCGAAGGTACCGTCCATGGTGAGTGGGAGACCGACCACGAGACCGCCGGCTTCCTCGCGCGCGGCGATGCGGCGGATGGCTTCCGCCATGGGGGCGAGCTTGCCGCGGCGGAGTTCGCCATAGGGGCCGGCGAGGCGCAGGCCGGCATCGGAGAGGGCGAGCCCGATGGTGCGGCGGCCCGGATCGATGCCGAGCAGACGCTGGCCCGGGCGCAACCCGGTCACGAGATCGGAGAACGCCATCAGCGGCACCGGTTGAACCCCACCCTGCGGGACCGTATCGTCCAGCCATCCCGACCTGCCAAGGCTTTGCCCATGTCGCTCGATCCCGCGACGGTCCGTCGCATCGCGAAACTCGCCCGGCTGCGCGTCGGCGACGCGGACGTGCCGCGGCTGCAAGGGGAGCTCGGCGCGATCCTGGGTTGGATCGAGCAGCTCAATGAGGTGGATATCCAGGACGTGGCGCCGCTCGCGGGGGGCGCGGACATCCCGTTGCGGCTGCGCGAGGATCGCGTGACGGACGGGGACCGGCGCGAGGCCGTGCTGGCGAATGCGCCGGGACGTGAAGGGGTGTTTTTTACCGTGCCGAAGGTGGTGGAATGAGAGTTTGCCGGAGGCCCCTGTGACCCTGACGTCGCTGACCATAGCGGAAGCCCGCAAAGGTCTGACAGAGAAACAATTCTCGGCGCGCGAACTGACGGACGCGCATGTGCGCGCGATGGAGGCGCTCAATCCGCGGCTCAACGCGCTGATCACGCCGACGCCGGAGGCCGCGATGGCGGCGGCGGAGGCGGCGGACCGCAAGCTTGCGAACGGTGGCGGCGGACCGCTCACCGGCATCCCGCTCGCCATCAAGGATCTGTTTTGCACCGCGGGCGTGCGCACCACGGCCGGCAGCAAAATCCTCGGCAATTTCGTGCCGCCCTACGAGAGTACGGTGACGGAGAATCTGCTGCGCGACGGCGCGGTGTTTCTGGGCAAAGCCAATCTCGACGAGTTCGCGATGGGCTCGTCGAACATGACGAGCGCGTATGGGCCGGTCGAGAATCCGTGGAAACGCGCGGGCGGCAGCAATGCGGTGCTCGTGCCGGGCGGGTCGTCGGGGGGCTCGGCGGCGGCGGTGGCGGCGCAGTTCGCGATGGGATCGACCGGGACGGACACGGGCGGCTCGATCCGGCAGCCGGCGGCGTTTTGCGGGATCGTGGGGCTGAAGCCTACTTATGGTCGGTGCAGCCGGTGGGGGATCGTGGCTTTCGCGAGTTCTCTCGATCAGGCGGGGCCGTTTGCGCGGACCGTGCGCGATTGCGCGCTGATGCTGGGCTCGATGGCGGGGTTCGATCCGAAGGATTCGACCAGCGTCGACGTTCCGGTTCCGGATTATGTCGCGGCCTGCGGCCGGGGCGTGAAGGGGCTGCGTATCGGCGTGCCGCGGGAATATCGCGCGGATGGCATGAGCGCGGAGATCGAGCGTCTGTGGGAGCAGGGATTGGCCTGGCTGCGCGACGGCGGAGCCGAGATCGTCGATGTTTCGCTGCCGCATACGAAATATGGTCTGGCGACCTATTATATTGTGGCGCCCGCGGAGGCATCGTCGAATCTGGCGCGCTATGACGGTGTGCGGTTCGGCGTGCGCGAAGAGGGCGAGGATCTGATCGAGCTCTATGAGCGCACGCGCGCGGCGGGTTTCGGCGCCGAGGTGCAGCGGCGGATCCTGATCGGCACCTACGTGCTTTCGGCCGGGTATTACGACGCCTATTATCTGCGGGCGCAGAAGGTGCGGCGGCTCATACTCGAGGATTTCCGCCAGGCTTTTCAGCAGGTGGATGCGCTGCTGACGCCCACGACGCCGACCGCGGCCTTCGCCCAAGGCGAGAAGATGGACGATCCGGTGGCGATGTATCTCAACGACATCTTCACCGTGCCGGCGAGCATGGCAGGCGTGCCGGCGATGTCGGTGCCGGCCGGGCTCGACGCGCAAGGGTTGCCGCTCGGGTTGCAGGTGATCGGCCGACATTTTGACGAGGAGACGGTGCTCGCGGTCGGGCAGGCGCTGGAGGATGCGGCGGGGTTCACGGCGCTGCCGTCGGTGCGGGCGGGCGCGGTGTGAGGACGACGCGATATTTCGTGGAACAGGTATTGCGCAAACGGCCTTACATTCAGCCAGCCTGGTGCGAGCGGGCCCTGGAAGCGCCGGAGAAGCGCGAGGCGCAGAGTGACGGCCGGATCCGCCTCTGGGTGCGTGTCGTCGATCCGCGGGATGGCTCGGAACGCGCGCTTCGGGTCGTGGTTCTTGAGGACGGCGAGACGGTGCACAACGCGTTTTTCGATCGCGGCTTTCAGGGGAGCGGCGCATGAAGCTTTTCCATTATCCCGAGACGGATAGTCTCTATATCGAATTGAAGCCCGGCCCCGGCGTGGAGACACGCGAAATCACCTCCGGATTGCTGGTCGATCTGGACGCGAACGGCGACGTCGTGGGCCTCGATATCGATCATGCGTCGCGCCTCGATCTGCAGTCGCTCGAGTTGGCAGGCTTGCCGCAACCGACGATCCGAGCCGCCTGAGAGCAGGGTTTCTTGCCATGAGCTACACAATCGAAGGCAGCACCGGCCCCTGGGAACTCGTCGTCGGCCTCGAGGTCCACGCCCAGGTCATCAGTCAGTCGAAACTGTTTTCCGGGGCCGCGACCGCGTTCGGGGCGGAGCCGAATACGCAGGTCAGTTTCATCGATGCCGGTTTTCCGGGCATGCTGCCGGTGCCGAACCGCGAATGCGTGGCGCAGGCGGTGCGCACCGGTCTCGGGCTGAACGCGCATATCAACCTGGTCAGCCGGTTCGACCGGAAGAATTATTTCTATGCCGATCTCCCGAACGGCTACCAGATCAGCCAGTACGAGCATCCGATCGTCGGCGCCGGCACGATCGAGATCGAGCTCGCCGACGGCAGCACCAAGGAGATCGGCATCACGCGGCTGCATCTCGAGCAGGATGCGGGCAAGTCGCTGCACGATCAGGATCCTTCCCGCTCCTTCATCGATCTCAATCGCGCCGGCGTGGCGCTCATGGAGATTGTGAGCGAGCCCGATATCCGCAGTCCCGAGGAAGCCGGCGCCTACCTGCGCAAGCTCCGCACCGTGCTGCGCTATCTCGGCACCTGCGACGGCAATATGGACGAGGGCTCCATGCGCGCCGACGTGAATGTTTCCGTCCGCAAACATGGCGAAGCGTTCCGCACCCGCTGCGAGGTCAAGAACGTCAATTCGGTGCGCTTCGTGATGCAGGCGGTCGAGGCCGAGGCGAAGCGGCAGATCGCGGTCTGGGAGGAAGGCGGCACGGTCGATCAGGAGACGCGGCTGTTCGATCCGTCGCGCGGGGTCACGCGCTCCATGCGCAGCAAGGAAGACGCGCACGATTACCGCTATTTCCCCGATCCGGATCTGCTGCCGCTCGTGCTCGACGAGGGTTGGGTGGCCGAGCTGAAGCGCACGCTCCCGGAACTGCCGGATGCCAAGAAGCAGCGCTTCATCGCGCAATACGGTCTGCCTTCCTACGATGCCGGCGTGCTCGTCGCGGAACAGAGGACGGCCGATTTCTACGAGGAAGTCGCGCGCGGACGGGATGCGCGGCTGGCGGCGAACTGGGTCACGGGCGATTTCTTCGCGGCGCTGAACCGCACCGGACGCAGCATCGAGGATTCGCCGGTCTCGGCGGCCTCGCTCGGCAAGCTGCTCGATCTGATGGCGGACGGCACGATCAACGGGCGGATCGCCAAGGATGTGTTCGAGGCGATGGTGGAGAGCGGCGACGATCCGGCCGCGATCGTGGAAGCGCGCGGACTGCGGCAGGTCACCGACAGCGGCGCGATCGATGCGGCGATCGACACCGTCTTCGCCAACCACCCGGACAAGCTCGCGGAATATCGCGCGGGCAAGGAAAAACTGTTCGCGTTCTTCGTGGGGCAAACCATGAAAGCGACCGGGGGGCGGGCGAACCCGGCCGCGGTGAATGAGGCTTTGCGGCGGAAGCTTTCTCAGGCTTAGGGGTCTGGGGCCTTACGGCCCCAGCGTAGTGCAGAGGCGGAGCCTCTGCCCGCCGGAGGCACGCCTCAACGCTGCGTGCGCCCGCAATAGAACGTACTGCGCCCGCTCTGAACCACCCGCCGGATCCCCTCGCACGAAGCGCGACCCGGGCAGCGCTCGCAGGCTTCGCCCTCGCGGTCGTAGACCTTCCAGGCGTGCTGGAAGTAGCCGAGTTCGCCGCTTGGCTGGACATAGTCCCTCAGGCTCGAGCCGCCGGCCGCGATGGCCTCGGTGAGGGTTTCGCGGATGGCTGGCACGAGGCGGGCGGCGCGGGCGCCCGCGACGCTGGCCGCGAGGCGGCGGGGCGAGATCGCGGCGCGGAACAGGGCTTCACTGACATAGATATTGCCCAAGCCCGCGACGATGCGCTGGTCGAGCAGCGCTGCCTTGACCGGTGTGCGGCGGCCGGCGAGGGCGGCGCTCAGCGCTGCGTCGGTGAAGGTGGGGCTGAGCGGTTCGGGGCCCATGCCGGCGAGCAGGCGGTGCGCGTCCTCCGATGCGGTGGGGACCAGGTCGAGGCAGCCGAAGCGGCGCGGGTCCTGCAGCGCGATCCGCGTGTCGCCGGTCCGGAGCACGAGATGTTCGTGCAGCCCTGGGATGGTGCCTGCGGGGCCGATGACGATGCGGCCGGACATGCCGAGATGGAGCAGCAGGCTGTCGCCGCCCTCGAGGCGCATCAGGATGTATTTGCCGCGGCGGCGGAAGCCCGCCACGCGGGCGCCGGTGAGCCGGGCGGCGAGGCCCGGCGGACAGGGGAAGCGAAGGTCGGGGCGGCGGAGCTCGGCGCGGTCGATGACCCGGCCCTCGAGCTGGGAAGCGAGGCCGCGCATGACGGTTTCGACTTCGGGGAGTTCCGGCATGGCCCGGGCTCGCCTATACCGGCCGGCATGAGCGCCGCCCAGGGGCCCGGGCCCGAGACCACCGATTTCGGCTTTCGCCATGTGCCGCGCGAGGCCAAGAAGCCGATGGTGCGCGCGGTCTTCGACAGCGTGGCGCCGCGCTACGACATCATGAACGATCTGATGTCGCTCGGCATCCACCGCATGTGGAAGCGGCGCTTCGTGCAGACGCTGCGGCCCGATCCGCGGCGGCGCTTGCTCGATCTCGCGTCGGGCACAGGGGATATCGCGATCGCCTGGCGCCGCGCGGGCGGCGGTCCGGTGGTGGCGACCGACATCAACGAGGCGATGCTGAGCCGCGGGCGGGATCGCGCGATCGCGGCGGCCTGTGCCGCGGATTTCGCCCATGTGGTGGCGGATGCGGAAGCGTTGCCCTTTCCGTCGGGTTCGGCCGATGTGGTGAGCATCGCGTTTGGCTTGCGGAACTGCACCGACAAGCTTGCCGTGCTGCGCGAGGCCAGGCGCGTGCTGCGGCCCGGCGGGCGGTTCCATTGCCTCGAATTTTCTCGGCTGCAGATCGCCGTGCTCGATCCGGTCTATGATCGCTGGTCGTTTCAGGTGCTGCCGCGGCTCGGCCGGGCGATCGCCGGGGATGCGGAGAGTTATCGCTATCTGGCGGAGAGCATCCGGACCTTCCCCGATCAGGAGACGCTGGCCGCCATGATGCGCGAAGCCGGGCTCGCGCGGGTCTCGTTCCAGAATCTGTCGGGTGGGATCGCCGCGATCCATAGCGGCTGGCGCCTTTGAGCGAGCGGCAGGGGCGGCGCATCCTGCTCGTCGTGGGGGGCGGGATCGCGGCCTACAAGGCGCTCGAACTGGTGCGGCTGGCGACCAAAGCCGGGATCGCGGTGACCGCCGTGCTGACCGAGGCGGGGGCGCGGTTCGTGACGCCGCTTTCGTTGCAGGCGCTCACGGGCGAGCGTGTGTATCAGGATCTTTGGTCGCTCACCGACGAGAGCGAGATGGGTCATATCCAGCTTTCGCGCGCGGCCGATCTCGTGGTGGTGGCGCCGGCGACGGCCGATCTGCTGGCGAAACTGGCCGCGGGCCTGGCTCCCGATCTGGCGAGCACGCTGCTGCTCGCGACCGACAAGCCGGTGCTGGCCGCGCCGGCGATGAATGTGCGGATGTGGGAACATCCGGCGACGGTTGCGAACAGGGAATTGCTTCGCGGGCGCGGCGTGCGGTTCGTCGGGCCGGACGAGGGCGAAATGGCCTGCCATGAATGGGGGCCGGGGCGGCTCGCGGAGCCGGCCGCGATCCTGGCCGCGATCGAGGCGGAGCTGGCCGCCGGGGCGGCGCTCGCGGGGCGTCATGTTCTGGTGACGGCCGGCCCGACGCAGGAGCCGATCGATCCGGTGCGCTATCTGGGGAACCGCAGCAGCGGCCGGCAGGGTTACGCGATCGCGGCGGCCTGCGCGGCGCTGGGTGCCCGCGTGACGCTGGTGAGCGGGCCGGTGTCGATGGCGGGGCCTTCTTGTGTGAAACTGGTGCGGGTGGAGACGGCGGCGGAGATGCTGGCGGCGTGCGAGGCGGCGTTGCCGGCCGATGCCGCGATCTGTGCCGCCGCCGTCGCGGATTGGCAGGTCGCCGCGCCCGCCACGGAGAAACTCAAGAAGCCGCAGACGCCGATGCTGTCGCTCGTGCCGACACCCGATATCCTGGCCACTCTCGCGGCGGCAGGGCCTTCGCGGCCGCCTCTGGTGATCGGTTTCGCGGCCGAGACCAACGACGTGGTCCGGAATGCCACCGAGAAGCGGCGGCTCAAGCGGGCGGATTGGATTCTCGCCAACGATGTCCGGCCGGAAACGGGGATCATGGGCGGCGCCCACAATGCGGTGACGCTGATCACCGGCGAGGGCGCGGAGACATGGCCCGACATGCCCAAAGAGGCAGTCGCGGCGCGGCTCGCCGACCGGATCGCCACGGCGCTGCGCGCTTCATGATGCGCATCGAGCTGAAAGTGCTGGATCAAAGGCTCGAGGCATGGGGCTTGCCGCGGTTCCAGAGCGCGGGGGCGGCGGCGATCGATCTTCATGCCTGCGCCGATGCGCCGGTGGAGATCGCGCCGCGCGAAGCCGTGCTGATTTCGGCGGGCTTCGCGCTGCATATCGGCGACCCGGGGGTTGCGGCGCTCGTGCTGCCGCGATCGGGCATGGGGCATAAGCGTGGGCTCGTGCTCGGCAATCTCGTGGGGCTCATCGATTCCGACTATCAGGGCCCGATTCTGGTGAGTGCATGGAATCGCGGAACGGCCCCGCTGCGCATCGAGCCCGGGGAGCGATTCGCGCAGTTGATGTTCGTGCCGGTGCTGCGGCCGGAGCTGGTTCCGGTTTCGGATTTTTCCGAGATTTCGGCGCGGGGCGAGGGCGGGTTTGGTTCCACGGGCTGACACGCTGCGCGAGCCGGGCGCCGGGGCGGCGCTGGCCTGGAGCTGTGCCACCGGCGCGGCTCTGGCGGTCGTTGCCTTGCTGGTCCGGCGGTTTGTGCCCGGCATTCTCGATCATTTACCAAAAGGTGCGGCGGGCGCGGGCTTGCTGGTCGCGGCGGGCGCGGGTCTGACCGCGGCGGGGGCGCCCCGGCAGGTGGTGGCGTTCGCGGGCGGGTTCGGTTTTGGCGCCGCGCTCGGGACCGGGCTTGCGCTGGCGTCGCAATTGCTGGGCTGCGCGCTGGATTACGCGGCGGCGGCGACCGCGGCGCTGCCTTGGGCGGAGCGGCGGCTCGGGCCCAGGTGGATGAAGATCCGCGGTTTTCTGCAGGCGCATCCGTTCCGGGCGACACTCACGCTGCGTCTATTGCCAGTCGGGAACAATATGCTGCTCAACGTGGCGGCGGGTGCGCTGGGCGTCCGGCCGGGCGCGTTTTTTGCGGCCTCGGCGCTGGGCTACTTGCCGCAGACCGTGATTTTCGCGCTGCTCGGGTCTGGCGTTCAACTCGGCCAGGGCACGAAAATCGCCGTCGCGGCAGCCTTGTTCGCGGCTTCCGCGTCGCTGGGCCTGACGCTGGCCAGAAAGTAACGGGGCCCGGCGCCGGTCGGCCCCGGCCCAAGGGGACCAGGGAGGCGGAGCTCCCTGGTCCCGGAACCCTCATTTCAACGTCGCGAGATACGCAATGACGTTCGCCCGGTCCGTCTCGCTCGGCAGGCCCGCGAAGGTCATTTTCGTCCCCGGCACCACGCCCTTCGGATTGGTCAGGTAGGTATTCAGTTCCGCTTCCGTCCAGGTCTTGTGCGCGCTCTGCATGGCGGGGGAGTAGTTGAAGCCCGGCACGCTCGCCGAGGGGCGGCCGACGACGCCCGCGAGGCTCGGGCCGATCTTGTTTTCGCCCGGTTTGTTCGAATGGCACATGTGGCATTTCGCGGTGAAGATGGCCTGGCCGGCGGAGGCATCGCCGGCCGCATAGGCGGCGGCTGGGGCAAGGGCAATCAGGGCGATGAGTGCGCGCAACGGAACCTCCTCTGGGTTGTCGCAGCGCAAAACTAGCGGTGTCGGTTTGTGGCCGATTTGATCTGGATCAATGCGGCGCCAGCGCGGGCTCGCGTTCGGCGCGGCCCCAGCACCAGTCGCGGACTTCCGGCAGGTCGAGACCATGGCGGCGGACATAGTTGCCGTGCTCCACGAGCCGGTCGCGCAGATGCTGCTGCAGATGCGCCGCGGCGTCGCGCAGGCGCGGCGCACGGTCGATCGCGTCCATGGCGAGGTGGAAACGGTCGAGCCGGTTCAGCACTGCCATGTCGAAAGGCGTGGTGGTCGTGCCTTCCTCGACATAGCCGCGAACATGGATGTTGTCGTGATTGGCGCGGCGGTAGGTGAGCCGGTGGATCAGCCAGGGGTAGCCGTGATAGGCGAACACCACCGGGCGGCTCGTCGTGAACATCGAGTCGAACTCGGCGTCCGAGAGGCCGTGCGGGTGCTCGGCTTTCGGCTGCAACGCCATCAGATCGACCACATTGACCACGCGCACCCGGATGTCGGGCAGGTGGCGGCGCAACAAATCGACCGCGGCCAGCGTCTCGAGCGTGGGCACGTCGCCGGCGCAGGCCATCACCACGTCCGGCTCGGTACCTTCATCGTTGCTCGCCCAGCTCCAGATGCCGGCGCCGACCGTGCAGTGGCGGATCGCCGCATCCATGTCGAGCCATTGCCAGTCGGGCTGCTTGCCGGCGACGATCACGTTGATATAGTTGCGGCTACGCAAGCAATGGTCTGTGACGGAGAGGAGCGTGTTCGCGTCGGGCGGCAGATAGACCCGCACGATGTCGGCCTTCTTGTTCACCACATGATCGATGAAGCCGGGATCCTGGTGCGAGAAGCCGTTGTGATCCTGACGCCAGACATGGCTCGTGAGCAGATAGTTCAATGACGCGATCGGGCGGCGCCAGCGGATGTTGCGGCTGGTTTTCAGCCATTTCGCGTGCTGGTTGAACATCGAATCGACGATGTGGATGAACGCCTCGTAGCACGAGAAGAAGCCGTGGCGGCCGGTGAGCAGGTAGCCCTCGAGCCATCCCTGGCACAGATGCTCGCTCAGCACTTCCATCACGCGGCCGTCGGGCGACACGTGATCGTCGGTCGGCAGGATCTCGCCGGTGAAGACGCGGTCGGTGGCTTCGAAGAGGGCGGTGAGGCGGTTCGAGGCGGTCTCGTCGGGGCCGAAGACACGAAAGTTGCGGTGTGATTCGTTGCGCTTCATCACGTCGCGCAGGAAGCCGCCGCAGACCCGGGTGGCTTCCGCCTGAACGCTGCCGGGGACCGGCACTTCCACCGCGTAGTCGCGGAAATCGGGCAGATCGAGATCGCGCAGCAGAATGCCGCCGTTCGCGTGGGGGCTGGCGCTCATACGCTTCTCGCCGTGCGGCGCGAGTGCTGCGATCTCCGGGACGATCCTGCCGTTCTCGTCGAACAGCGATTTGGGATCGTAGCTTTTCATCCAGGCTTCGAGCATCACGCGATGCGCTTCGTTGCTGCGCACCTCGGCGAGCGGGACCTGATGCGCGCGCCAGGTGCCTTCGACCGGCTTGCCGTCCACCTCGCGCGGGCCGGTCCAGCCTTTCGGCGTGCGCAGCACGATCATCGGCCAGAGCGGGCGGGCGGGATCGTTCTTCTCGCGGGCACGGCGCCGGATCGCGCGGATCTCGCCGATCGCCTCATCGAGTGCCGCCGCCATGCGCTGGTGCATGGGCCGCGGCTCGCTGCCGGAGACGAAGATGGGAACGTAGCCGTAACCGCGCAGCAAGGCGGCGAGCTCGGATTCGGGCAGCCGCGCGAGCACCGTGTATTCGGCGATCTTGTAGCCGTTCAAATGCAGGATCGGCAGGACAGCGCCGTCGCGCACGGGATTGAGGAATTTGTTGGAATGCCAGCTCGCGGCGAGCGGGCCGGTCTCGGCCTCGCCATCGCCGACGACGCAGACTGCGATCAGATCGGGATTGTCGAAGACCGCACCGAAGGCGTGCACGAGCGCGTAGCCGAGTTCGCCGCCTTCGTGGATGGAGCCGGGCGTCTCGGGGGCGACATGGCTCGGGATGCCGCCGGGGAAGGAGAATTGCGTGAAGAGGCGCTTCAGGCCCGCCTCGTTCTGCGGCACTTCCTGGTAGATTTCACTGTAGGTGCCGTCCAGATACGTGCTCGCAACAACGCCAGGACCGCCATGGCCGGGGCCGGCGATGAAGATCGCGTCGATATCGTCGCGGCGTATGATGCGGTTGAGGTGCGCGTAGATGAAGTTGAGGCCGGGCGTGGTGCCCCAGTGGCCGAGCAGGCGCGGCTTGATGTGCTCGGGTCGCAGGGGCTCGCGCAGCAGCGGGTTGTCCATCAGGTAGATCTGGCCGACCGAGAGGTAATTCGCGGCACGCCACCAGGCATCGATTTGCGCCAGTTCGCCGGCGGCGAGCGGTGACACGGGAGAAGCGGTGGTGTCGGCCATGCGGGATGCTCCACGATGCCGGAGGGAGGCTGCGCAATCCGGGGGGCTGCGCGCAAGACCTGCCGGGATGCCACGCGGGTCTAAAGCGGGCGCGCACGCCACACGTTGATGTGTGTCAAGGCGCCGAAAGGCGGACCGGCCGAGTTTGCCGTCGCACAACGGAGAAGAGGCTTGATGTCGACGATCACGATCGCGCCGGAAATCTGGGCCACGGCGGCGCTGCCGGAGGGTATCCTGGAGAAATGGCGGGTCACGGACGGCAGCCTGGTCGCAGCGGATCAGGTCGTGGCCGAAATCAGCGTGGAAGGGGCGAAGCACGAGGTGCTGTCGCCGACCGCCGGGCGGGTGCAGGTGTGGATGCGGGCGAATAGCGTCGTGGAGCCCGGGTCGCAGATTGGCGCGGTGGGCTGAGACTTGCCTCCGGCGGGCAGGGGCTTTGCCCCTGCACCCCACTGGGGCCGAAAGGCCCCAGACCCCGTTACTTTAGAAAGTCGCTGAGGCCAGCACGGCTTGCTGAAAATGATGGGGTCTGGGGCCTTGCGGCCCCAGCGGAGTGCAGAGGCGGAGCCTCTGCCCGCCGGAGGCAATATCTCAGATGGCGTAGTCGAGCGCCGGCAGGCTTTGATCCATGGTCAGCGCCGGCATGTGCTTATGCCGCGTGCCGACCGGCCGGGCCGGGTTGCCCACCACGGTGGTGTAGGGCTGCACGCTCTCGAGCACGATGCTGCCCGCGCCCACCTTGGCGCCCTCGCCAATCGTGATGTTGCCGAGCACCTTGGCGCCCGCGCCGATGAGCACGCCGCGCCGCACCTTCGGATGGCGGTCGCCGCATTGCTTGCCGGTGCCGCCGAGCGTCACCCCTTGCAGCATCGACACGTCGTCGTCGATCACCGCGGTCTCGCCGATCACGATCGCCGTTCCGTGGTCGAACAGGATGCCGCGCCCGAGCCTTGCCGCCGGATGCACGTCCACCGCGAACACTTCGGAGGCCCGGCTTTGCAGATGTTTCGCGAGATGCAGGCGCCCGCGCTTCCACAGCCAGTTGCTGAAGCGATACGACTGGACCGCGTGGTAGCCTTTGAAATAAAGGAACGGCGTCAGCAGGTCCGGGCAGGCGGGGTCACGGTCGCGCACGGCCGTGAGGTCCGCCATCGCGGCTTCCTCGATCGCCGGATCGGCCGAGAGCGCCTCGCACATGATGGCTTCGAGCGTGTCGATGGCGAGCGCATAGTCGGACAGCTTGCGCGCGAGCCGGTGCGCGAGCGCATCGGCGAAGGTTTCGTGCAGCAGCACCGTGTCGCGGATCACTTCCGCCATGACGCGGTCATGTTCGACCGCGCTCACCGCCTCTTCACGGACCTGCGTCCAAAGTTCCTGGGCGGCTTCGGTCGTGACCCGGCCGTCGCACAGTCCGGTTGGCGGCATGGGCGTCCTCCTCCCCTTTTGCCGAGGAGATGGGGGCGGACCGGGTGGGTTGTAAGCCCGCCAGGTCCGGTCAGGGATACTCCCCCTGACGGCCGTGGGTCGGCGTGCAGTCATCGGCCGGGCGCCGCGCGGAGGAGACCAGGGTGCCCGCGGAGGGCGCATCGTCGAAATCGAAAAGACTCTCCAGCGTATTCGCGTTCGCATCGCGGCTGGTCAGGTGTGCCGTGGCGCTGCCGGTCGTGAGAAAACGCGCCTCGATGAAGGCCAGCAACGAGGTGTGATCGCTGACCGAGTGCGAGACGTAGCTCGGCTTGGCGAACGGCGATACCGCGATCAGACCAACCCTCAGGCCGAGCTGGTCGAAGGCCGCGCATTGCGGGGGAAATGGGCCCGTCGGGTTGGCCGCGAGGGCCGGGCAAAGCGCCTCGGCGTCCTGCACCGAGGTGTGCGCGGCGGGATTGAAATTGTGCGCCCAGTTCCAGGAACATTCCTGCCCGCCTCCCGGCTTGCCGCTCGCGGGCAAGTTCGATGCATCGGCGCACTGTCCGGGAAAGATGCCGTCCGGGGTGCGCCCGGCTTGTGGCGCTGCCGGTGGCGGCACGTGGTCGTAAAACCCGCCATGCTCATCCCAGGTGATGAACATGACGGTGTCCTTCCAGTGAGGACCGTTGCGGAGCGCGTTGACGAGCCGCGACACGTGGGCCTGGCCACGCTGGATATCGCTTGGCGGGTGCTCGTCGGTTTCGGTGGCGTAGGTGAGGGCGCCGAAATTCGGGTCGGCGAAGGCCACCTGCGGGAGCGGATAGCCCGCCTCGCCGGCGAGCGCCCGCTCGAGATCGCCACTCGGCGCGAGGTGTGCCTGGGCGAAGGAGCGGAACAGGGTGGCCGTGTAGAAATCGCTGCCGTAATCGGTCCAGCTGACCTTGAATTTATCGAGCAGGTCGAAAATCGTCCCGGTGATCGGCTGGTAGCCGGGTCCGAAGCCCAAATGGGGCGGGACGGCGTCGTTGGTGGTGACGTGGCCGAAGGAGGTCGCCGCGAGCGAATACATCCGGTTGGGCACCGTCGGGCCGATCAGGGAGGAGAAGGCGCGGTCACTGATCGCGAATTTGCTGGCGAGATCGTAATAGAACGGAATGTCGTTCTGATCGAAATAGAGCATGGTGGCGCCGGGCTCGCGCGCGGACACCGGCTCGTTCACGACGACGAACCCGTCATTCAGGGGATCGGTCAGCGTGTGGTTGGGATGAGTGAGATTCACCTCGTGATGAGAGGGATCCCAGCTATGGTCGATCTTGGCCGGCGCGCAGCGTGTCGCCGCGTGCGACGCGATGACGGCCGCGCCCGTCGAATCGAGATTGCGATTGCTGCAGACGAGCGCACCGTTGCTGATCGCGCAGGTCAGACCGTCGACGCAATGATGGTCGCTGGCCGCGCAAGCCTGTCCCGGAGCCGGCGGATGGTAGGGAGAGCCGGGCGCGAACGGCAGCACGCCGAAGTAATTGTCGAAGGAATGGTTTTCCTGCATGACGATGATGATGTGCTTCACGGCGTGAATATTGCCGTCCGCCAACGCGGGGCACGCGATCGCCGCGCCCAGCGCTGCCAGGACCCCGGAACGCCACGCCATGTCTAATCCCCCCGTTTTGTCGCGCGATCAGAACCGGGCCGACGGCTCTCTGTCAACTCTGCGACAGCAGAGTGTTCTGGGCTCTTTTTCTTCGGGAGGAGAACGTTCTCCGTATCTCACAAACCCATGGCCTGCGCCATGAACCGCGTCTTCAACGCCGGCATCCGATGCACCGCGGCGATTCCGAGCCGCCGTGCGGTGCGGAGCAGCGGATTGGCGGTGCTGAACAGGCGATCGAGCGCGTCGGTCGCGAGCAGCATCGAGACCGTGTCGGGCCGGCGCGAGCGCTCGTAGCGCGCGAGCAGCGCGGGCGCGCCGAGATCGACCCCCGTCTCGCGCGCGCCGATCAGCAGGTTCGCGAGCGCAATGGCATCCCGCAAGCCGAGATTGAGCCCCTGCCCGGCGATGGGGTGGATGCCATGGGCCGCGTCGCCGATGACCGCGAGGCGCTCGGCCGTGATGCGGTGCACATACATGGCGGAGAGCGGGTAGATCCAGCGGCGGCCGACCGGGCGGACGCGGCCGAGATGGGGGCCGAGCCGGCGGGCGATTTCGGCGCCGAAATCCTCGTCGTTCAGCGCCATGTAGCGCGGCGCCTCGCGGCTGCGTTCGGTCCAGACGATGGCGGAGAGGTTCTCGCCGGCCTCGCTCGGCGCCATCGGGAGCTGGGCGAACGGGCCCGCGGGCAGGAAATGCTCGAGGGCGACGCGGCCATGGGGCTTTTCGTGGGCGATCGCCGCGACGATGCCGCTCTGAGGGTAGGACCAGCGGGTGGCCACCAGGCCTGCCGCGCGGCGCAGCGGGGAATCGCGGCCTTCGGCGGCCACCACGAGGGGTACGGTGAAGGACTGGCCGGTCGAGAGCCGGATCGTGGCGCCATCAGGGTTGCGGGTGACGCTCGCCTCGGCCGGGGCGAAGATATCGATGCCGGGGGCTGCGTGCAGGCGGTCATTCAGCGCCACGCGGAGGCTGCGGGCCTCGACCATCCAGCCCATCGCGCCGCCTTCGACGGCGGCGCCCGCATCGAAATGGAGGAAGAGCGGCGACGCGCGGCCGCCGACATCCCCATCCGATACGCGGATATGCTCGATGGCGCCCGGCGGCAGGGGCAGCGCGTCCCACAGGCCGGCCGCCTCGAGCAGCGGGCGCGATCCGGCGGCGATGGCGTAGCAGCGGCCGTCGAAATCCGGGTGCTCCATGGGCGAAAGGGGCGCGCGATCGACCACCGCGACGCGGAAACCCGCCACCGCCAGGCGGCAGGCGAGCGCTCCGCCGACCGGCCCCGCCCCCACCACGCATAGATCGTACGCCATTCGCCTGCTGCCTCCGTAACCCCGCTGCCCAAAAAATGGGCAGTGATCGCGCTCCCGTGAAGCGGATGCGGAGACTGCCCGCGCGGCACGCTTCTTGAAAAGCGGCTGGTTGGCCAGGCCGCTCCGGCCTTGGGTCGCGAATGAGGATGTTGGGATGAAGCTGGTGATGGCCATCGTCAAACCCTTCAAGCTCGACGACGTGCGTGAGGCGCTCACACCGCTCGGTGTGCAGGGGCTCACCGTCACCGAGGTGAAGGGGTTCGGCCGGCAGAAAGGGCAGACGGAAATCTACCGCGGTGCGGAATATCACGTCAGCTTCCTGCCGAAGGTGAAAATCGAGGTCGCGGTGCAGAGCGACCAGGTCGAGGCGGTCGTGGAGGCGATCACGCGCTCCGCGCAGACCGGCAAGATCGGCGACGGAAAGATCTTCGTGCTCGACATCGAACGGGCGGTCCGCATCCGCACCGGCGAGCTCGACGCGGCAGCGATTTGAAGAGGAGCTCCCGAATGAAACGATCCCCCGCGCGAGCATGGCTCGCGGCATTCTTTCTGGCTGTCCCAATCCTGCTGACCGGGGCCGCGGCGCTGGCGCAGACCACGGCGCCGAGCCCGGCCACGACGCCGACGGCCTCCGCCGCCATCCAGACGCCGGCCCCGACTCCGGCCCCGGCACCCGCCGCCGCCGCGCCGGCCACGCCGGCGCCGGCCACGCCGGCGCCGGCCGCTCCCGCCAAGCCGCCCGCCTATAACAGTGGCGACACCGCCTGGATGATGACGAGCTCGGCGCTCGTGCTGATGATGACGGTGCCGGGTCTCGCCCTCTTCTATGCCGGCATGGTGCGCAAAAAGAACATTCTTGCCACCTTGATGCAGTCCTTCGCGATCACCTGTCTGGTGACCATCGTCTGGACCGTGATCGGCTATTCGGAGGCGTTTACCGGCGGCACCGGGAGCATGGCGCCCTATCTCGGCGACCTCTCGCGATTCATGCTGAACGGCATCGCCGATCACATATCGCAAGGCGACGATTCCGCCTTCATCCTGGCCCCCGGCACGCCGGGTGCGACGACCATGACGATCCCCGAGACGGTCTACATGGTCTTCCAGATGACGTTTGCGATCATCACCCCGGCGCTGATCGCGGGCGCGTTCGCCGAGCGCATGAAATTCTCGGCCATGTGCATCTTCATGGTGCTGTGGTCGCTGCTCGTCTATTCGCCGATCGCGCACTGGGTGTGGGCGCCGACCGGCTGGCTGAACGGCATCGGCACGCTCGATTTCGCGGGCGGAACCGTCGTCCATATCAACGCGGGCATCGCCGGGCTCATGTGCTGCCTCGTGATGGGCAAGCGCTCCGGCTACGGGCATGACAACATGTCGCCCTTCAACCTCACCTACGCGGTGATCGGCGCCTCGCTGCTCTGGGTCGGCTGGTTCGGCTTCAATGCCGGCTCCGCCACCGCCGCCAACGGCCGCGCCGGCATGGCCTTCGCGGTGACGCAGATCGCCACCGCCGCCGCCGCGCTCGGCTGGATGTTCGCCGAGTGGATCGCCAAGGGGAAACCCTCGGTGCTCGGCATCATTTCGGGCGCGGTCGCCGGCCTCGTCGCCATCACGCCGGCCTCGGGCTTCGTGCTGCCCGGCGCCTCGATCGTGATCGGTGTGGCCGCCGGCGTGATCTGCTTCCTGTCGGCCACCTACCTGAAGCACCTGCTCGGCTATGACGACAGCCTGGATACGTTCGGCGTGCATGGCATCGGCGGCATCGTCGGCGCGCTGCTGACCGGCGTGTTCTCCTACGGGCCGCTCTCGGCGACGAGCAGCAACCCGGCCGGGTCGCCGGGCAGCCTCGCGCAGGTGATCATCCAGGCGAAGGCGGTCGGCGTGACGCTGGTCTGGAGCGGGCTGATCTCGCTCGCGATCCTGCTGATCCTGAACTTCACGATCGGGCTGCGCGTGTCGCGGGAGGAGGAAGTCGAAGGGCTCGATACCGTGCTGCACGGCGAGAGTATCGGCTGACGCGTCTGACGCCGGGGGGTGGCCCCCCCCGGTTGCGTTCTGGGGCGGGGGCAGGGCAGTTTTGCCTCCGGCGGGCAGGGGCTTTGCCCCTGCACCCCACTGGGGCCGGAAGGCCCCAGACCCCCTCACTTTCGTTTCGGCCTATGAACAGCACGATCAAATCCAGGGGCATGGGGCCTTGCGGCCCCAGTCTCCCCCGCCGCCAGTTCCTCGCGGCCGCCATGGCCGCCGGCATCACGCCCGCAAACCCGCGCGTCCGGCTCGACTCCGTCTTCGGCAGTATCCTGATCGAGCTCGATCTCGCGCGCGCGCCGGCCAGTGCCGGCGAGTTCCTCGCCTGCATCGATGCCGGCCGTTACAACGACGGTGCCTTCGTGCGCACCGTCAATCCGGGCAACGACCATGGCCACCCGCCCATCTCGGTGCTGCAAGGCGCTGCCGCCGCCGGCCCGCCACGCAAGCCCATCGTGCACGAAACGACCGCGCGCACCGGCTTGCGGCACCGTGACGGCACGCTCTCCCTGCCGCGGGATGGCGTCGGCACGGCCACGGGATTGGAATTTTTCATCTGCATCGGCGATCAGCCGGCGCTGGATTTCGGCGGCGCGCGCAATCGCGACGGTCAGGGATTCGCGGCGTTCGGCCAGGTGGTGAGCGGAATGGATCAGGTGCGTCGCATCTGGCAGGCGCCGACTTCGCCGGAATCGTCCGATCCTTACACGAAAGGACAGATGCTGGCCCCGCCTATTCCGATTTTCCGGATCGTGCGGGTATAAAACCGTCTCGCATCTGCCGGGGCGCCACGACGGCTCCGTTCTTTAAGAGCGTGTTGGAGAACCGGTTCTGGCGGCCGTCTGACGGCGATTTCCTGCGCTCCGGTGCTCACGGGCATCAAGCCCGCTCCGCTCCGGTGCTCGCAAATCACCGCCAGCCGACTCACCATAACCGGCTCTCCAACACGCTCTCAGGGATAAAGTCTTTTTGCTTCTTTTTCTCCAGAAAAAGAAGTTGCCTTACTTTCCCGCCTCACGATTGAACGCCTGCAAGCCTCGCAGCAGACCAGAGCGCAGATCCGCCGGCATGGCCGCGAAAGCATCGCTGACATGGTCGATGAATTGCGCCTGCATGCGGGCGTGCGCAGCCCGGCCGGACGGCGTCAGATCCAGCAGCCAGCGGCGATAATCGTCGGGGTCCCGCCTTTTGGCGATCAGGTCGCGGCCGATCAGCGTGTCGGCGGTGCGCATGGTGGTGGTCACGCCGACATTCAGGCGGCGCGCGAGGGCGGCGGCGCCGAGGGGCCGGTCGGACTCGCCCAGCATGGTGAGCAGGATGAACTGCGTGGCGCTCAGCCCTTCCTGCTGGAAACGATTGAAATTGAGGCTTTGGACCAGGCGACGGGCTTCGAGCCAGGCCGCCAGGAAAGCTTCGGCCTCTTTTCGGATTGCCGGGTCCATAGAAACCTGCATAATGCAGCTATCTACGGAAAGCCAGGAGGCTCGGCGATGGATGGGTGTTTTTCGGCCGAGGAGGCGGTGACGGTTCAGCGTGCGCTCCGGCGATCGCTTGGGCTCGGGCCGGAGGCCTTCCCGCTGGAAGCCTTCGTCGGGATGATCGGCGACGAGATCGAGCAGTTTCGGGCCGCCGGGCGCAGCGATGCCGAAATTGCGGAAACGATCCGGAGCAGCATCGGCCGCGATGTCAGTGTCGCCGACCTCCGACGTCTCCATACTCCCAGAACCTGAGGTGGCGTGTGTTTTAGAGTCCTTTGCGTTTCGTTCGGCTCATCACGATTGCCTCCGGCGGGCAGAGGCTCCGCCTCTGCACTCCGCTGGGGCCGAAAGGCCCCAGACCCCACGACTGCGGATGAGCCGTGTTCGAGCCCGGGCCGCCGGAGGTCAGACGACTTCCTCATATAAACACCGCGCCGCGGCCGCCCCTTCCCGCCGCACGGCCAGCCGCAGCACGCGCACCACGCGGACGCCCGACTGCAGCGGCAGCGTCAGCACGTCGCCCACCCGCACGCGCGCATGGGCTTTCTCGGTGGGCTGGCGGTTGATGCGCACCATGCCGCTGCCGGCAAGGGCAGCGCAGGCGCTGCGCTGGGTGGCAAAGCGCGCGCACCAGAGCCAGAAATCCAGACGCTGGAAATCCGGCCCGGGATCGCTCAACGGCGCAGCGCGGCCAGCGCCGCGAACGGGCTGTCGGCGCGGGGTGGCGCAGGCCGGGCCGGGCGGGGAGCGAGCTTCCGGCGGCGGGCCGCGATCATCGGCGGCGCCGGCGGGCCGTATTCGCGCGCATCCAGGGTGCGGGTCGGCAGCAGCCGGAAGCCGAGCGCATGCAGCACGGCGGCGAGCATGGGCGGGGAGAGGCCGAGACGGGAGCCGATCTGCGGCGGCAGGGCGGCGGCCCGTTTCCGTGTGAGATAGGCAAGTTCGCCGGCCACCCGTTCGGCGATGTCGGGGCGAATCAGCACTGGTCCGGCGGGCACCCAGCCGAGGGCCGTCAGCGCCGGTTCAATGTCGGTGCCCGCCGCCACGCTGACACGGCCGGGGTCGGGGAGGGCGGGGGTCGGCTGCCTGGCGCGGACCGCCCAGAGTGCCGCGCGCCAGGCCGCCGGCCTCGGCTTCAGCAGATCGGGGATGGCGAGCGCGAAACGGCCCGCGCGCACGCCGATCGCGCGCAGCCGGGCCCGCAGCGCGGGCGGGATCTCGGCGTCGGTGGCGCCGGGGACCACGCCACCGGCTTCGACCAGGCGGTGGAGCACGCCCCGCAGCGCGGCCTCGCTTTCGGCTTTGGCTTCGGCGGCGAACAGAGGGGCGAGCGCCGTGTTCACCTGCTGCCCGATCCAGGCTTGCAGACGGAGCCGGACCCGCTCGCGCTGCGGTCCGTCGAGGAACTCGCTGTCGGCGACCTCGACCGCGGGGCGGAGGAAACTGGCCCCGGGGCGCAGCCGGGCGACCGCCGCGCCGTTCCAGAGAATGCCGTGATCGGCGGTCAGCGCGAAGGCGCTGTCCGGGGCGGCCTCGAGGGCGGCGATACGGCGCGGCATTTCCTGATAGAGCGCGCGCCGCGCGGCCCGTTGCACGAGACGCTTTTCGGCGCCCTGGGTGCCGGGATCGGGCAGGAAGCGGAAGCCCGCGATGTGACCGACGGGATGGCCTTCCACCACCACCTCGCCGGCCCGCGTGACGGCGGAGAGCAGTTCCTCGCCCTCTTCCGCGGCTTCGAGCCGGCGCAGCAGATGGGCGGCGCGGCGATCGACGAACCGGGCGGTCAGGCGCTCATGCAGCGCGTCCGACAGCCGGTCCTCGGCGGCGCGGGCGCGGCCCTGCCAATGGGCGGCATCGGCGATCCAGTCGCTGCGCGCGGCGATATAGGACCAGACGCGCACGCCGGACAGACGTGCCATCAGCGTATCGATGTCGCCTTCGATCGAGCCGAGCTGCGCGAATTGCTGGTCGAGCCAGGTTTCGGGCAGCGTCTCGCCGCGCGCGCGATGGGCGAAGATGCGGGCGCAGAGCCGCACATGGCTGTCATCGGTGATTTTGCGGAAATCGGGAACCTGACAGGCCTCCCACAATTCGCGCACCTCGCGGCGGCCACGCGCGAGCGCGCGGATTTCGGTGTCGCGTGAGAGTGCCAGCAGAGTCTCGAGATCGCTCGCTTCGCGGCCGGGCACGAGACCGGGGCGCGGCGGCGGCGCGGTCAGAGTCGCGAGCAAGCCGTCGATGGAGGTGAAATCGAGCTCGGCGTTGCGCCAGGCCAGGCTTTCGAGCGGATCGAAGGCGTGCGCTTCCACCGCCTCGACCGTTTCCTCCGGCAATTCCGGGCAGGTCGCGGTGACGCCGAAAGTGCCGTCGCGCATGCCGCGGCCGGCGCGGCCGGCGATCTGGGCCACTTCCGGGGGAGCGAGCGCGCGGGGACGGTGGCCATCAAATTTCGTGAGGCCGGCAAAGGCGACATGGTTGACATCCATGTTGAGGCCCATGCCGATCGCGTCGGTGGCGACGAGGAAATCGACCTCGCCGTCCTGATACAGCGCGACCTGGGCGTTGCGCGTGCGGGGCGAAAGCCGGCCCATCACGACCGCGCAACCGCCGCGCCGGCGCCGCATCATTTCCGCAATGGCATAGACTTCGCCGGCGCTGAATGCGACGATCGCGCTGCGGGGCGGAAGCTTCGCGAGTTTTGCGGCGCCGGCGTAGGCCAGCTGCGAGAGGCGCGGGCGCGTTTCGATCTCGATTCCGGGAACAAGGTGCTGGATCAGCGGCCGGATCGTCTCGGCCCCGAGAAACATCGTCTCGACCAGACCGCGCGCGCGCAGCAGCCGGTCGGTGAAGACGTGGCCGCGATCGGGGTCGGCGCAGAGCTGAATTTCGTCCACCGCGAGGAATTCGACCGGCCGGTCGAGCGGCATCGCCTCGGTGGTGCAGGAGAACCAGCGCGCCTCGGGCGGCAGGATCTTCTCTTCGCCGGTGATGAGAGCGACGTGGCGGGCGCCCTTGGCCTGCACCATCCGGTCGTAATTCTCGCGGGCCAGCAGGCGCAGCGGGAAGCCGATCACGCCGGACGCGTGCGCCAGCATGCGGGTGATCGCGAGATGGGTCTTGCCGGTGTTGGTGGGGCCGAGCACCGCGCGCACCCGAGGCGAGAGGGGGTGGACGACTCGGGTGACGTGGCCCATGACTCAGAGGATTTGGCTCCGGAGGAGCGATTGCAAGCGCCCGGCCCGTTCTCGCCTCTCAACGCCCAGTGCCACGCATGACGCTGCCTGAACTCGACTGCCTCGCGCCGCCCGATGAAACCGCCTTGCCGATCTTCGGCTGCCGGGAGGCAACGCTCTCGGAGGCGCTCGAGGCTTTGACCCCGGAACAGGCGCGCTTCGCGGTGGCTGCTGGGTTTGCGGGCAAGCCGGGGCAGGTCCAGGTGCTGCCGGGGCCGGAGGGGCTGGCCGGCGCGCTGTTCGGGCTCGGCGAGCCGGGCGATCCGTATCCGTTCGGCGCCCTGGCGGCGCTGCCGGCGGCGACGTGGCGGCTGGCGCAGGGCTTTGCCGATCCGCCGGCCGCGCTGCTCGGTTTTTGTCTGGGCGCTTACCGGTTTACCCGGCTGAAATCCGGCGGTTGCGATTCCCCGCGGCCTCGCCTCGCGATTCCCCAATCCGGCTGCACGGCGGCGATCGAGGCGGCGCGCACGACGTGGCTGGTGCGCGATCTGATCAATCTTCCGGCAAATCTTCTCGGTCCGGCAGAACTTGCCGCTGCGGCCACCGATGTGCTTGGCGCTGCCGCAGCGGATGTGCGATGCCGGACGATCACGGGAGAGGCGCTTTCCCGTGACTACCCGGCAATCGCATCCGTAGGCGCCGGCGCGGCGCGGCCGCCCGCGGTGTTCGCCGCGGATTGGAGCGGGCCCGGGGCGGGCGAGGGCGCGCTCCGGGTGGCGATCTGCGGCAAGGGGGTTTGTTTCGACACCGGGGGGCTTGATCTTAAGCCCGCCGGCAACATGTTGCGTATGAAAAAAGACATGGCGGGCGCGGCGATCGCGCTCGGTCTTGCGCGCATGATGGTGTGCGCGGCCCTGCCGACACACCTGCATGTGCGGCTGGGTTGCGTCGAGAACAGCATCTCGGCTCGCGCGATGCGGCCCCTGGATGTGATTCGGACGCGGCAGGGGTTGCGTGTGGAGATCGGCAACACCGATGCCGAGGGCAGACTCGTTCTGGCCGATCTTTTGGCCGAATCGAGCGAACTTTCTCCGGACCTCGTGATCGATTTTGCGACACTCACGGGTGCTGCGCGGGTGGCGCTCGGTCCTGATCTGCCGGCGTTCTTCTGTAACGACGATGATCTCGCCTCGATTTTCGCGAAAAGCGCGATGCATGTGCACGATCCCGTGTGGCGTTTGCCCTTATGGAAATGTTACAATTCATATCTTGATAGCCGCGTCGCCGATCTGAATAACGTTTCTGCGACGGCTCACGCCGGAGCCGTCATGGCCGCGTTGTTCCTTGAGCGTTTCGTGGGCGGCGGAGCGAAATGGCTGCATTGCGATGTTTTCGCGTGGAACGAGTCGAGTCGCCCGGGGCGTCCGGAAGGCGGCGAGGCTCAAGCCATGCGCGCGGCCTTCGCGCTTCTCGTGACACTTTGCGGCGCGTCCCCGATGTCGACTTTCAAGCGCCTGGCTTAGAGCTTTTTCACCCGACGGGAGCGAACAGAAGCGCGATCCGACCGTTACCCGACCGGCATGCTTGCATCCACCCTCGGACTGATGCAGGAACACACACTATTCAATCCGCAGGTTGGGGTGTCGTGCCTCGCGGAACTATACAAGAACACTCCCTCCCAGAATGTCTTTTTTGTAACCCAGGATGCGATTCCTCCGGACGCTGTCTCCGGAAATGAAAGGAAACCCCATGGCTGCTGCAAACCCGTCTCCCGCTTCCGACCAGATGGTTGGCGTGCTGCGCGACACGATCGTGGCACTCGTTCGGCGCGACGGGCCGGATCTGTCGGCTCGTCAGCTCGGCGTGTTCCTCACCTGCTACCTCCAGGAGGGCGCCCACACCGTCCGTGGCCTGGCCTCCGAACTGAACGTTTCCAAGCCGGCGATCACCCGCGCGCTCGACCGGCTCGGCGAGCTCGATCTCGCGCGCCGCAAGGTTGATCCGATGGACCGCCGTTCGGTGCTCGTTCAGCGCACGCTGAAAGGTGCGGCCTTCCTGCGCGATCTGCGCAGCATCATGGTCGAGGCGACGGCCACGGCCCGCCGCGGCGGCAGTGAAGCGGCCGCTGAGGCTCCGGCCCGCCGCGGCCGCGGTCACGGCTGATACCGGCTCGCCAGCGGGTCGCCATTACCAGCGCGTAATGGCGGCCCGCTGGGCGCACCGCCGGACGAACAGCCCCCAGGCGACGAACGAAGCGAGACAGAGCACCGGACCAAGCCAGCCGATCGGGCCGGGCAGGCTCTCGGTGAGCCAGGCGCAGACCCCGCCCCAGAGGGTCAAACCCCAATAGACGGCGCTGACCACCGGTGCCGACAGGCCGGAACGGTGCGCCACCTGATAAAGATGGCCGCGATGCGCGCTCGTGATCCGTTCGCGGGCGGCGAGCCGGCGCAGCAGCGTGAAAGCCGCGTCCAGCAACAGCGGCGCGAGCAGCAGCGGCATGACCAGCACCGAGCCGGACTGCGGGCTCCCCGCCAGCATGATTCCGAGCACCGCCAGTACGAAGCCGACCGGCTGGCTGCCGACATCGCCCATGAAGAGCCGCGCCCGCGGCCAGTTCAGCGGCAGGAAACCGGCGATCCCGGCGGCGAGGCAGATCGCCGTCAGCGCCACGCCGCTGCCCGGAACGGCAAGCCCGGCCGCGAGCAGGCAGGCGATCAGCCCCGAACCCCCGACCAGACCATCGAGCCCGTCCATGAAATTGACGGCGTTCGTGACGAACAGCAGCCAGATCGCCGAAAGCGCGATGGCCGCACCCTCGCCGAGCGCGACCGCCATGCCCGGAAAATGCAGCAGGCCGAGCCGGTAGCCGGGCAGGATGACGAAGAAGGCGGCGAAGATCTGGGCCACCAGCTTGGGGCCGAACGACCAGCCGAACATGTCGTCGAAATGCGAGACGACGGCGAGGCCGAGCACGCCCGCGGCGAAGGCGACCGGCGCCGTGCCGCCGGTCCCGGAAGCGACCAGGCCGACCAGGAAGGCGGCGACGATGCCGACGCCGCCGCCCTTGGGCGTCGGCCGGTCGTGCGAGCTGCGCGGACCCGGGTGGTCCATGGCGCCGACCCGGATCATGACGAAGCCGAGCACGGCGGAGAGCGCGACGAGCGCGAGAGGAAGGAAATTCAGGGTCTTTGCCTCCGGCGGGCAGGGCCGAACGGCCCCGGACCCCATAGCGGATGTCGATCGCCTTGGAAAACCGGCCCGCTTCCCGCTGACGCGAGGGGCGCCGGGCGCTTGCGGCTCCCCTGGGGTGCAGCGGCAAGGCGCGTGCGTCTAAGGTGTCGCCTCCATGCCCTCTCAACGCTCCGTCTCCCGGATCGCCATCAACGTCGCGGCCGACGGCGCCCTCGCCGCGATCGCCGCGCCGATCGCCCGCTGGATCGCCGATCCGCAGGGCGGGCTGCTGCATCCGCTCTGGTTCGTCGCCGGTGGCGGCATCACGCTGCTGCTCGGCGGCCTGCCCTTCCGGCTCAGCCAGCAATATTGGCGATTCGCCGGCATCAGCGATCTCACGGGCGTCATCGGCAGTTCGATCGCGAGCGCGATTCTGTTCGCCGCGCTGCTGCTCGCGACCGGCTTTCCGCTGCCGACCATCACCTTCCCGATCATCCATGCCGGCACGCTCGCGGTGCTGCTCGGCGCGCCCCGGCTTGCCTACCGGCTCTATCACGGGCGGCCGCGCATCGCCGACGCGCCGACCGAGACGATCCTGCTGATCGGGGCCGGGGACGCGGCCGACGCTTTTCTGCGGACCCTCTCGGGGCGGAGCCGCGCGCGCTTTCGCGTCGCCGGCCTGCTGGCGCTGGCCGACCGGCAGACCGGACGGCGCATGCACGGCCGCCCGATTCTCGGCACGGTGGCCGAGGCGCCGGCGATCCTGGCGCGGCTGCGCAGCCGCAAAAGACTGCCCCAGGCGCTCGTCGTGACCGACGCCGGCTTCGTCGGCCCGCCGCTTGCGTCCCTCATCGCCGTCGCCGAAGCCGAGTCGATCCCGGTGCGCCGGGCGCCCAGCCCGACCGCGCTCACCTCCGCCGACCGGATCGAACTCCGGCCGGTCGCGATCGAGGATCTGCTCAACCGGCCCGAGGTCGAACTCGATCGCGAGGGCATGGACCGGCTGATTGCCGGCCGCACGGTCGCCGTCACCGGCGCGGGCGGCAGCATCGGCGCCGAACTCGCGCGTCAGATCGCGGCGCTGCGGCCGGCCAGCCTGATCCTGATCGACAACAGCGAATACGCGCTCTGGCAGATCGATCTCGAGCTCGGCGAACGCTGCCCCGAGACGCCCCGTCGCGCCGTCGTCGCCGACATCCGGGACGCGGGCCGGATCGCGTCCCTGTTCGAGGAGGCCCGTCCGGCCCTCGTGTTCCACGCGGCGGCGCTCAAACACGTGCCCATCGTCGAGGCGAACCCGCTCGAAGGGCTTCTGACGAACGCCTGCGGCACGCGCATCGTGGCCGACGCCGCCCGCGCCGCCGGCGCGATCGCGACCGTGCTGATCTCCACTGACAAGGCGGTCAATCCGTCGAGCCTGATGGGGGCCAGCAAGCGGCTCGCCGAACTTTACGGCCAGGCCCTCGATATCGCGGCGCGGCGCGCGGGCGGCATGCGCTGCATCACGGTGCGGTTCGGCAACGTGCTCGGCAGCACCGGCAGCGTGGTGCCGCTCTTCACGCGCCAGCTCGCGCGCGGCGGGCCGCTCACGGTCACGCATCCGGAGATGCAGCGCTATTTCATGACCGTGACGGAGGCGGTGTCGCTCGTGCTGCAGGCCGCCGTCGTGGGCATCGCCGATCCCGCGATCGGCGAGCATGGCGGCATCTTCGTGCTCGATATGGGCCGGCCCGTGCGTATCCTCGACCTCGCGCGGCAAATGATCCTGCTCGCCGGCCTGAAGCCGGAACGCGATGTGCAGATCGTTTTCACCGGGCTGCGTCCCGGCGAGAAACTCAACGAGGAATTGTTCCACGGCGAGGAGGCGCCGGTGCCGATCGGCCATCCCGGTCTGCTGATCGCGGCGCCGCGCACGGCGGACGAAACCGCGGTCGCCGCCGCGCTCGAGGCGATCACCGGCGCGGCGCGGCGGAACGATGCGGCCGCGGCGATCGCGACCCTGCGCGCCCTGGTGCCGGAATATGCGATCCCGCAGGGGGCGTTGCCCCCCGCGCCCCAACTAGGGCCGGCGGCCCCGGACCCCGATTCCCTGAACGTGGTGGAGGCCTGAATGGCATTGCTGCTGAACCTCATCTGGATCGTGTTCGGCGGGCTCCTCATGGCCGTGGGATGGTTCCTCGCCGGCATCCTGGCCGCCGTCACCATCGTCGGGCTGCCCTGGGCGATGGCCTGCTTCCGGATCGCCAACTATTCGCTGTTCCCGTTCGGGCGCGAGGCGGTGCCGCGCGACGTGCTGACGGGACGCGAGGATCTCGGCACCGGGCCGCTCGGGCTCGTGGGCAACCTGATCTGGATGGTGTTCCTCGGCATCTGGCTCGCGATAGGCCATCTGATCTCGGCGCTTGCCTGCGCGATCACGATCATCGGGATTCCGTTCGCCATCGTGCATGTCCGCCTGGCGGGGCTGAGCCTCGCGCCGATCGGCGTCGAAATCGTCGATAAGCAGGTCGCCGAGGCGGCCCGGCGCTCGCCTTTCCGGCTCTGAAACGGAGCCGGAGGCAGCCATCGCCGGGGCGGCGTCAACCCACACGCATCTCCGCGCTACGGCGAGGGTTCGGGCCCGCTCTCCCAGGAGAGAAAGCGGAATTTCCAGGCCGGGCCGCTCAGCGATCCGTCGAGGCGCAGCAGCACGCGCCGGATGAAGCGGGAATGGTCCGGCCCTTCGGCGGTGACGGTCAGCTTGAGGACGGTCGGGCCGCGCGTGTCGGGCGCATCGACCGAGAGGTTGGCGGTGCGCCGCGCGATCTCGATCGCGGCCTGGACGGTCGGGCCGGCATATTGCAGCCATGGGCCCTGTTCGAGGGCGAGCGTCAGATAGGGCCGCGCCGCCTTGTAGAGCGCCGGGGTGACGCCGCGCACGAGCTTGAGCTCGTCGAGCCGCTCGAATTCCTGGCCGGGCGGACCCCATAGCCGGCCGTCGGCGCGATATTGCGACGCCGCACCATCGTCGGTGCCGCCTTGCTGGTGCCAGTCGGTGATGCCGACCGCCGCATTGCGGGCCGTGCCGCTGTCGAAGCCGAGCGCGAGAAACAGCGATTCGAGCAGCGGCTCCGGCACCTGATTGATGTCGAGCTTGCCGCGTTCGTCCTCGATTTCGACGCGCACATGCGCGCCCGGCTCGTCGAGCTCATACACGCCGGCCGCGACCGGCCATTGCTCGCCGCTGCCGTCCACCAGGTGCCAGATGGTCTCGTAGACGGCCCCGTTCGCGGCTTCCTCGAGCTGCGCCGACTGGCGCAGGGCCGCGGCGAGATGCGATTCGGCGCGGCCCGAGCCGGTGACCTGGGCTGCGAGGATCGCGAGCAGCACCATCGCCCACAGCACGATGAGCAGCGCGAAGCCGCGTTCCCGGCGCCGATCCGCGCTAGAAGCTGCCATTGGTGTCCACCATCGTCGGGATCAGCATCACCGGCCAGCGCCGATGTCCGCTTTGGGGAACGATCTGGATCTGCACCAGCGCCGGCAGGCTGGAATCGGTCCAGGTGGCGAGCCATTTGCCGCCGTCGGAGGTGGCTTGGCGGTAGGCGAAATCGAGATGCTCGATATGCGCCGCGAGCACCACCTGATGCGGGGCCGGTTCGGGCGCGAGGGCGACCGCGTTGGGATGCGGCTTCCAGCGCAGCACGAGCTGGTGGTTGTCGTCGATGCCGAGCGCGACCTGAGCGCGGCGTATATCGCCCACCTCGGGCTGGTCGGGCAGGCGCGTGACGAATGTCATGCGATGGGTCTCCCCCGCGAACGGCTTGTCGTCGGCGGAGAGCGGCGCGGAGGCCGTTTCGATCAGCAGGCGCAGCACGCGCTCGACGCGCTCCATCTCGGCGGCCTGATCGGCCAGGCGGGTCTCCACGCCCCAGGCATGGATGCCGAAGCGCGTGGCCTGGGCGAGGCCCACGACCACGAAGCCGAGGACGGCGACGGCGACGATCATTTCGAGGAGCGTGAAGCCTCCGGTCCCGGACCGCGGACGGTCCGGTGCCGGGGCCGATCCCCGGCGCGAGCGAGGCGCAAGCCTCACGGCGCGGCGCTCCGGGTGCCGAAGCGCCGCGTCACCAGCTCGAGCGACCGCGTCCGTCCGGCTTCCTTCCAGCTCTCGGTCACTTCCACCTGGTAGAGGATCGCGACCGTCGGCGGAGAGTCGTTCGCCTGATCCACTTCGCTCGCGGTGAGCTGCCGGGTGCCGAGCGGGTGGATGCGCAGATGCCAGTTGAAGCCGTCGCCCTCGATGCCGCTCGTGTCCTGCTCGGCGATCGCCTCGCCGCGCCCGACCGCGGCGAGATGCGAGCGCGCCAGCGATACGGCTTCGGTATATTTCGCCGCGCGATCGGTGGCGGACAGCCCGGTGGTGGTGCCGGCCATCATGGTGCCGATCGCCAGCGCCGCGATCACGAACGCCACCGTGACCTCGAGCAGCGTGAAGCCGCGCTCGCCGTCAGTCGGCATCCTGCACCTGTACCCGTCCGGTGAGCCATTCCGTCGTGACCCGGAGCTGGCGCTTGCCCGCGCCGAGCAGAACGGTGCCGCCGCTCGAACTGCCGTCCGAGGCGAACCGGATGATGCGCGCGGCGCCCGGTCCCTTGAGGGCGCCCGCGAGAACGGTCACGTCCAGGTCGGCGGCGAAATGGTGCGCCGGGCCGCCGTCGGCGGCGAATTCGCGGCGCGACGGGTCGATCGCGACGTTCACGCTGGTGCTGCGCTCGATGGCCAGCGCCCGCGCGCTGCGCAGCGTCTGCGCGAGCTGGCCGGCGGCGGCGCGGGTCTCGAGCCCCTGGCTGCGCTGCGGGCCGCGTGAGACGACGATGCCGATCAGGAGACCCATGATCGCGAGCACGATCACCAGCTCGAGCAGGGTGAAGCCCTCGTCGCGCATGGGCGGAGAGAACGCTCGCGCCGGGCGCGGTGCAAGTTACGAAAGCGCAGGGGAGGCCGATCCCTCCCTGCCCTTTGCCGAAACCGCGACGCCGCCTATCGTGCGATCCCGATGCCGCCCTTCCCGTTCTCCGCCATCGTCGCCCAGGACGAGATGAAGCAGGCACTGCTCATCGCGGCCGTTGATTCCTCCATCGGCGGCGTCCTCGTCTTCGGCGATCGCGGCACCGGCAAATCCACCGCGGTGCGCGCGCTCGCCGCCCTGCTCCCGGAAATGCGGGTCGTCGCGAACTGCCCCTACAATTGTAATCCCGAGGATCATGGCGCCCGCTGTGTCGAGGGCTGTCCCGCGATCGGCCATAAATCCCGCGCCGTCCCCGTGCCGGTGATCGATCTGCCGCTGGGCGCGACCGAGGACCGCGTGGTGGGCGCGCTCGATCTCGAGCGGGCGCTGGCGGCCGGCGTGAAGGCGTTCGAGCCGGGGCTGCTGGCCCGGGCCAATCGCGGTTTTCTCTATATCGACGAAGCGAACCTGCTCGAGGACCATCTCGTCGATCTGCTGCTCGACGTGGCGGCGTCGGGCGAGAACGTGGTGGAGCGGGAAGGCATCAGCATCCGCCACCCGGCGCGGTTTGTGCTGGTGGGCAGCGGCAATCCGGAGGAAGGCGAGCTCCGGCCGCAATTGCTCGACCGGTTCGGTCTGTCGGTCGAAGTCCGGACGCCGACCGATCTGCCGACGCGAATCGAGGTGATCCGCCGGCGCGATGCGTTCGAGCGCGATCCGGCCGCTTTCACCGCGCAGTATAAGCGTCAGGAAGCAGCCACCCGCCGGCGGATCCTGGCCGCGCGCGACCGGCTCGGGGAGGTGCGCGTGCCCGATTCGACGCTCGAGCATGCGGCGCAGCTATGCATGTCGCTCGGCACCGACGGGCTGCGCGGCGAGCTGACCCTGATCCGGGCTGCGCGGGCGCTGGCCGCGCTCGATGGGGCGGCGGAGGCGACCGATCATGCTTTGCGGCGGGTGGCGCCCTCGGCGCTGCGGCACCGGCTGCGGCGCAATCCGCTCGATGAGGCAGGGTCGACCGTGCGGGTGGAGCGCGCGCTCGCGGAGCTCTTTCCGGCTTGAGCGATCTCGGGTCGGCGCTGGACTTGCTCGCGGTCGATCCGGGGCTCGGCGCGTGCGTGCGCGCGGGACCCGGGCCGGTGCGCGACCGGTTTCTGGCCGGGCTGCGGGCCGCGTTGCCGGAAGGCACACCCTGGCACCGGATGCCGGCGGCGATCGACGATATCGCTCTGCTCGGCGGCATCGATCTCGCGGCGACGCTCGCGGCAGGACGGCCGATCGCCGAGAAGGGTCTGCTGGCACGCGCCGCGGGGGGCATCGTCGTGGCGGCCATGGCCGAGCGGTTGCCGCCCGGCACCGCGGCGCGGATCGCGCAGGCGCTCGATGCGGGCGGCGGCCTCGGGATCGTGGCGCTCGACGAGGGGCTGGACGCCGAGGAGCGTCCGCCGGCCGCGCTCCGCGACCGGCTTGCGCTCCATCTCGACCTTGCCGCCGTCCCGCCCAAGGATGCAGCCGATCTTGGCGCCGAAGACAAGGCTTGGGACAGCGCCCGCGCCCGGCTCGCTGCCGTGACCACGCCGCCGGAGGTGATCGAGGCGCTGGCCGGGGCGTCCCTGGCCCTGGGGATTCATTCCCTGCGGGCACCTCTCCTGGCGCTGCGGGCGGCCCGCGCCGCCGCCGCGCTCGCCGGAAACGAGGCACCGGGCGAAGCGGAACTCGCGCTCGCGGCGCGGCTGGTCCTGGCGCCGCGCGCGACCGTCATTCCCGCGCCGGCCGAAGACCCGGCCGAACCGCCGCCGCCGAATCCCGAGACCGGTGAATCGGAGGGCGAAGGGGACAATACCGGGCGGCTCGCCGATCAGGTGCTCGATGCGGCGCGCGCCGCGCTGCCGCCCGGGCTGCTCACGGCGATGGCGGCGGGTGCGCTGCGCACGCGCGAATCGGGGCCGACCGGGGCACGGCAGAAAGATGCGAAACGTGGCCGGCCCGTCGGCACGCGCCGCGGCGATCCGCGGGCCGGGGCGCGTCTGGCGATCCTGGATACGCTGCGGGCCGCGGCGCCCTGGCAGCGTTTGCGTGGCGCCACGGCCGGGCGGGTGCAGGTGCGGCGCGATGATTTCCGCGTGCGGCGATTCGCGGCCCGCACGCGCACGACCACCGTTTTCGTGGTGGATGCTTCGGGGTCCGCGGCGCTGCATCGGCTCGCCGAAGCGAAGGGGGCCGTCGAATTGCTGCTGGCCGATTGTTACGTCCGGCGCGACCGGGTGGCGATGCTCGCGATGCGCGGCGAGGGCGCGGAATTGCTGCTGCCGCCGACGGCCTCGCTCGCGCGGGCCAAACGAAGCCTGGCCGCGTTGCCCGGCGGTGGCGGCACGCCGCTCGCGGCCGGCATCGAGGCGGCGGCGGCCCTGGCCGATCAAGTGCGGCGGGGTGGGCAGACGCCGCTCGCCGTGTTCCTGACCGATGGGCGGGCGAATATCGCGCTCGATGGCACGCCCGGCCGGGCGCGGGCCGAACAGGATGCCGAGACCGCGGCGGCGCGGCTGCGCGGGCTGGGGTGTCCGGCTCTGCTCGTCGATATCGGGCAGAGCGCCCACCCGTTCGCGCGCCGGATCGCCGAGCGCATGGGCGCGCGCTATCTCCAACTGCCCCGGGCCGATTCCGGCGCGCTGGCCCGCGCGGTGGCCGCCGGCTGATGGATTGGGCGCGCGACGGGGCCGACTGGCCGAACCGCGAGGCAAGCCGGTTCGTCAAGGCGGGCGGGCTGACCTGGCATGTGCAGATCATGGGCAGCGGACCGCCGGTTCTGCTCGTGCACGGCACCGGGGCGTCGTCGCATAGCTGGCGCGATTTCGCCCCCGCACTGGCGCGGCATTTCACGGTGATCGCACCCGACATGCCGGGCCATGGTTTCACCGGCGCGCCCTCGCATTACCGGATGACCCTGCCCTCGATGGCCGCGGCCGCGGGCGCGCTGCTCGACACGCTGGGGCTCTCGCCGGAGATCGCGATCGGCCATTCGGCCGGGGCCGCGATCGTGCTGCGCATGGCGCTTGACGGGCTGATCGCGCCGCGCCTGATCGTGAGCCTCAATGGCGCGCTGCTGCCGATGCAGGGGCCGGTGGGACCGCTCTTCTCGAGCATCGCGCGCACGCTACTGATGATTCCCGTGGTGCCCTGGTTTTTCTCGTGGCGCGCCGGTGATCGCGGGGCGGTGGAGCGGCTGCTGGCCGGCACCGGCTCGACCATCGACGACCAGGGAATCGATTTATACGCGAAACTGATGCGCGATTCCGGTCATGTGGGTAACGTGCTCGCGATGATGGCGAATTGGGAGCTCGAACCGTTCGCGCGCGACCTGCCGCGCCTGCGGTCGAGGCTGCTCCTGATCGCGGCGGACCGCGACCGGGCGATTCCGCCGGATGTGTCGCGCAAGGTGCAGAAGCTCGTTCCGGGAAGCGAATTGCTGATCCAGAGGGGATTCGGGCATCTCAGCCACGAGGAGGCGCCGGAAGAGACGGCGGAGCTGGTGCTGCGCGAAGCGGGCGTTCCGGCTTAGCCCAAACCCCTACGAGTCATGGGGCCTGGGGCCCTCCGGCCCCAGCGGAGTGCAGAGGCAGAGCCTCTGCCCGCTGGAGGCGTTCCTCAGCGCGCGAGCGGCTTGTATTTGATCCGGTGCGGCTCGGTCGCCTCCGCCCCCAGCCGCCGCCGCTTATCCTCTTCGTACGCCTGGAAATTCCCCTCGAACCATTCGACGTGGCTGTCACCCTCGAAGGCCAGGATGTGCGTCGCCAGCCGGTCGAGGAACCAGCGATCGTGGCTGATGATCACGGCGCAACCGGCGAATTCGCTGAGCGCTTCCTCGAGCGCGCGCAGCGTGTCCACGTCGAGATCGTTGGTGGGCTCGTCGAGCAGGATCACGTTGCTCTCGGATTTGAGCATTTTCGCCAGATGCACCCGGTTGCGCTCGCCGCCGGAGAGCACGCCGACCCGCTTCTGCTGATCCGATCCCTTGAAGTTGAAGGCGCCCACATAGGCGCGCGAGGGGACGGCGCGCTTGCCGAGATAGATCACGTCGGTGCCGCCGGAGATCTCCTCCCACACGGTCTTTTCCGCGTCGAGACTGTCACGCGATTGATCGACATAACCGAGCTTCACGGTATCACCGATCTTGAGTTCGCCGGCATCGGGCTTTTCCTGACCGGTGATCATCCGGAACAAGGTGGTTTTGCCGGCGCCGTTCGGGCCGATCACGCCGACGATGCCGCCCGGCGGCAGCTTGAAGTTCAGCTCGTCGATCAGCAGCCGGTTGCCGTAGCCTTTCCGCAGCCGCTCCGCCTCGATCACGGTGCCGCCGAGCCGCGGGCCCGGGGGGATGACGATCTCGGCGGTGCCGCCGGCGAGCTCTGCCGATTTGGCCAGCATTTCCTCGTAGCGCTGGATGCGCGCCCGGCTTTTGGTCTGGCGTGCGCGCGGGCTCGAGGCGATCCATTCCTGTTCGGCGGCCAGCGCGCGCTGGCGGGCGCTTTCTTCCTTTTCTTCCTGCGCTAGCCGCTTGCGCTTCTGTTCGAGCCAGCTCGAGTAGTTGCCTTCGAACGGATAGCCCCGGCCGCGTTCGATCTCGAGAATCCAGTTGGTCACGTTGTCGAGGAAGTAGCGGTCGTGCGTGATCACCATCACGGTGCCCGCGTAGTCGCGCAGGGTTTTCTCGAGCCAGGAGACGCTTTCGGCATCGAGATGGTTGGTCGGTTCGTCGAGCAGCAGCAGATCGGGTTTTTCGAGCAGCAGGCGGCAGAGCGCGACCCGGCGCTTCTCGCCGCCCGAGAGCTTGGTCACGTCCGCGTCGGGGGACGGGCAGCGCAGCGCATCGAGCGCGATCTCGATGCGGCGGTCGAGATCCCAGCCATCCTCGGCGTCGATCTTTTCCTGCAACTGCGCCTGCTCGGCGAGCAGCTCGTTCATCTTCTCGTCGCTCATCGGCTCGGCGAACTCTTCCGAGATCGCATTGAAGCGGGCGATGGCCGCCTTGAGCGGACCGAACGCCTCGGCGACGTTCTCGGCGACCGTCTTGGTGGGGTCGAGCTGCGGCTCCTGGGCCAGGTAGCCGACCCGCACGCCTTCCGCGGCCCAGGCCTCGCCGCCGAACTCGGTCTCGATGCCGGCCATGATCTTGAGCAGCGTGGATTTACCGGCGCCGTTCACGCCGAGCACGCCGATCTTCACGCCCGGGAGAAAGGACAGCGTGATGCCCTTGAAGACCTCGCGTCCGCCGGGGAAGGATTTGGTCAAATCCTTCATCACGTATACGTATTGATAGGCGGGCATCGCGGCGGGCTCCGGCGGCGTCGGGGGGGCGTGTTGATCTAGTCGGGCGGCCGCGCGCCGGCAACCGCCCCTGCGCCCGGCAGGACTTGAACCCGCAACCAAGCCGTTATGAGCGGCCCGCTCTAACCAGTTGAGCTACAGGCGCCTGGGGCAAAGACGATAACTGCCTGGGGCGGACGGATAGGGCAAGGCGCTTGCCGAGCGGGCCGGCCACACCCGTGCCTCCCGGCAAGCGCCTTGCCCAATCCTTCTGCCCCAGGCAGTTATGCGCCGCGTTCAACCAAGGGCCCCCTTGACCCATGAAAAAGCTGCGCAAAGCGGTGCTGCCTGTCGCGGGACTGGGCACCCGCTTCCTGCCGGCCACCAAGGCCGCGGCCAAGGAAATGCTCCCGGTGGTCGACAAGCCCCTGATCCAGTATGCGATCGAGGAGGCCCGCGCCGCCGGCATCGAGCAGTTCTGCATGATCACCGGCCGCGGCAAGGTTGCGCTCGTCGAGCATTTCGACGTGGCCTACGAGCTCGAGGCGACGCTCCGCCAGCGTGGCAAGGAGCGGGAGCTCGCCATGCTGCGCGAGGCGCAGTTGCCGCCCGGATCGATCGTCGCGGTGCGCCAGCAGGAGCCGCTCGGGCTCGGCCACGCGATCTGGTGCGCCCGTGCCTTCGTCGGCGAGGACCCGTTCGCGATCCTGCTGCCGGACGATCTCATCCTCTCGGAGACGCCCTGCACGCTGCAACTCGCGCGCGCCTACGAGCAGACCGGCGGCAACGTCGTGGCCGTCGTCGATGTGCCGCGCGAACAGACCAACCGCTACGGCATCCTCAAGGTGGGGCATGACGACGGCAAACTGGTCGAGGTGGTCGGCCTGGTCGAGAAGCCCAGGCCCGAGGAGGCCCCCTCGACCCTGTCCATCATCGGCCGCTACGTGCTGATGCCCGAAGTGATCCCGCATCTCGCGCGGATGGAGCGCGGTGCCGGCAACGAGGTGCAGCTCACCGACGCGATGGCGAAGATGATCGGTCAGGTGCCCTTCCACGGGCTGCGCTATGAAGGCCGGCGCTTCGATTGCGGCGACAAGATCGGCTTCCTCGAGGCGCAGATCGCGTTTGCGCTGCGACGGCCCGACATCGCTCCGGCCGTCAGACAATTCCTCGCCAACTATCAGGAGAGCGCGTGATGGACGGTTTCAGTCACCGTTTCGATCCAACAACGCTGCGCGAATACGACATCCGCGGCATCGTCGGGCGCACGCTGCATCCCGAGGATGCGTTCGCGATCGGGCGCACGTTCGGCAGCCTCGTCGCCGCGAACGGCGGCAAGCGCGTGGCGGTCGGCTATGACGGCCGCCTCTCCTCGCCCACGCTGGAGCCCGAGCTCGTGCGCGGCCTGATGGCGAGCGGCATGGAGGTGATCCGCATCGGCCGCGGCCCGACGCCGATGCTGTATTTCGCCGCGACCACGCTGCAGACCGACGGCGCCGTGATGGTGACGGGCAGCCACAACCCGCCCGACTATAACGGCTTCAAGATGATGCTGGGCAAGAAGCCGTTTTTCGGCAAGCAGATTCAGGAGCTCGGCGCCCGCGCCGAGGCCGGCGATGTGGTTCCCGTCGCCCAGGGCAGCGAGCGGCAGGTCGACATCACCAGCGATTACGTGGCGCGCCTGATCAGCGACTGGGATGGCGGCGACCGCATCCTCAATGTCGTGTGGGACAACGGCAATGGCGCCGCGGGCGAGGTGCTGCAGCGGCTGGTGGCGAGCCTGCCGGGCGAGCACACGGTGCTCAACGCGGATATCGACGGGCGCTTCCCCGCGCATCATCCCGATCCGACGGTCGCCAAGAATCTCGAGCAGCTCATCACCGAGGTGCGCGTGCGCGGGGCCGATGTCGGCATCGCCTTCGATGGCGACGCGGACCGGATCGGCGCCGTGGACGACGAGGGCAACATTCTCGCGGGCGATCAATTGCTGGTCATTCTCGCGCGCGACGTTCTGCGGACCCATCCGGGCGCCACGATCATCGCCGATGTGAAGGCGAGCCAGGTGCTGTTCGACGAGGTGCAGCTCGCGGGCGGCAAGCCCCTGATGTGGCGCACCGGCCACTCGCTGATCAAAGCCAAGATGGCCGAGCTCGGCGCGCCGCTTGCGGGCGAGATGTCGGGCCACGTCTTCTTCGCCGATAAATGGTACGGGTTCGACGACGCGCTCTATGCCGCGGTGCGGCTGCTCGGCGTGGTCGCGCGCATGGAGGGCAAGCTCTCGGCGGTGCGCGACGCGCTGCCGCACGTCGTCAACACGCCCGAGCTGCGCTTCGATTGCGACGACCGGCGCAAGTTCCAGGTGATCGAGGAAGTGGCGGAGCGGCTCAAGCAATCGGGGGCGGCGGTCTCGGCGATCGATGGCGTGCGGGTGACGACGCCCGAGGGGTGGTGGCTGCTGCGCGCGTCGAACACGCAGGCGGTGCTGGTGGCGCGGGCCGAAGCGAAGACACCGGCGGGGCTCGAGACGCTGAAGGCGGCGCTGGTGGAGCAGCTCGAGGCGAGCGGGATCGAGGCGCCCGATTTTTCGGGGGCGCATGCGGGGCACTGAGCGTTGCCTCCGTCCGCTGGGGCGCCGGCCCCCGACCCCATCCGGTTCAAGGTCGCCGCTTTAAGGTGATGGGGCCCGGGGCCTTCCGGCCCCGGCGGGGTGCAGGGGCAGAGCCCCTGCCCGCCGGAGGCAAAACACCATGAAACTCCACCCCTGGCTCATCGTCGGGGTCTGCTGCCTCGCCGCGCTCGCCGGCCAGATCGACGCCAGCATCGTCCAGCTCACGCTGCCGACGCTCGAACGCGTCTTTGCCGCCCCGCTCGACATCGTGAGCTGGGTCGCGGTCGCCTATGTGCTGGCGTTCGCCTGCGCGCTGCCGGTTTTTGCGCGCCTTTCCGAAACCGGAAACCGCAAGCGCATCTATCTTCTCGGCTTCCTGCTGTTCGGCGCCGCCTCCGTGCTCTGCGGTTTTGCGCCGAGCCTGCCTTTGCTCATCTTGTTCCGCGCGCTGCAGGGCATTGCCGGCGGCGCGCTCGGCGCGAACAGCGTGGTCATTCTGGTGGCCGGCGCCGGATCCGAGCGGCGCGGTCAGGCGATGGGATTTTTCTCCACCGCGCAGGCCGCCGGCATCAGCCTCGGTCCCGCGCTCGGCGGCGTCCTGCTCGCCAGCCTCACCTGGCACTGGGTGTTCTGGATCACGGCGCCGATCTGCGTGCTCGCCGCCATCCTGGGCTGGATTCTCATTCCGGGAGGCCAGCAAACCCAGCCCGCTCCGTTCGACCTGCCCGGCGCGCTGCTGCTGATTCCCGCGCTCGGCGCCTTGCTCACCGCGATCGTGGAGTTCCAGGCCTGGGGCCCGTCCTCGCCCTACACGCTCGGCTGTTTCGCGGTCGCCCTCGTCCTGCTGCCCGCCTTCGTCTGGCGCGAGCGGCGCGCGCCGGCGCCGCTGCTCGCTCTCGGATTGTTCCGATCATGGGCCTTCTCGGGCGGCTCGGTTGCGATCGTCCTGTCCTACGCGATGCTCTACGCGATGTTCTTCGCCATGTCTTTCGCACTCGTGCGGGGCTATCACGATTCACCGGTCGCGGCCGGCGCACGGCTGACCATCATTCCGCTGGCGCTCGGCCTGGTCGCGCCGCTCAGCGGTGCGCTCGCCGAGCGGCATCTGCGCGTGCTGCTGATTGCCGGGATGGCGATCTGTTTCGCCGCCACCCTCGAACTCGCCCGGGTGATGACCGGTGCGCCGGGCAGCCTCACGCCGGTGATGCTGACGCTCGCGGCCTATGGTGCCGGGCTTGGGCTCTTCATCGCGCCGAACAACACCGCGACGCTCGCCGCGGCACCGGCCACACGCGCCGGACAGGCAGGCGGCATCCTCAATCTCGCGCGTTCGTTCGGCACGGGAATCGGCGTGGCCTGTGCGTCCGCGGTGCTCGCCTGGCGGCTCGAGCGTGCCACCGGGCTGCATGAGCAGACGCTCGCCGCGCGCTCCGACCTGCTGCTCGCCGCGGTAAGTGGCGTCCTGCTCATGCTGGCGGGATTTGCGTGCCTTGCGGCCCTGACGTCCTGCCTCGGGGGCGGGCGCCGCGCGGCCTTGCCGGGCGGTCAGGGCGGTGCGGTCGCTGCCTCCAGCCGTGCCTGACCGGTGAGCGCGGCGTCGTCGCTCGCGGCGCCGACCGCCACGCGATATTCGCCGGCCGCGCGGATCCAGCGGTGCGCCGCGGCGTCGTAATCGGCCAACAGACGCGGATTGGCCGCGATCGTGACGTGGGCGGTTTCTCCCGGCGCGAGATCGCGGCGGGCCCACCCGATCAGGCGCAGTGCCGGACCGCCGGGGCGCCGTGTCAGATAGGCCTCCGCGACGGCGACACCGCGACGTGCGCCGGCATTGCGGACATCGAAGCTGAGCGCGAGCGCGTGGCCGCCCTGCACGGCGAGACCGGACAGCGCGAACCTCGTGTAGGAGAGGCCGAAGCCGAACGGATAGAGCGGCGTCTCGCGGCGCGCAGAAAACCAGCGATAGCCGATATTGGCGCCCTCGCCGTAATCGACCACGAACGGCGTGCCCTGCGGCAAATACTGTCCCGGTAAATCCGGGCTTGGCAATTGCGCGAGCGCGGCCGGAAAGGTGACCGGCAGCCGGCCGGCGAAATCCGCGTCGCCGAACAGCAGGTCGGCGATCGCATCCGCGCCGCCGCTGCCCGGATACCAGGCTTCCACGATCGCCGCGACCCGGTCGCGCCACGGCATCGACACCGGCCCGCCGGTCTCGAGCACCACGATGGTGCGCGGATTGGCCGCCGCCACCGCTTCGATCGTCGCATCCTGGCCGCCCGGCAGCGCGAGGTCGGGAATATCGGTCATCTCGCCTGACCATTGCGTTGCAAAAACAATGACCGCATCCGCCGCGCGTGCCCCCGCCGCCGCCCGCGCCGGATAGCGTCCGTCATCGAACGTGACCGAAGCCCCCGGCAGTTTCGCCGCGATCCGCGACAGCGGCGAGGGCGGATCGAAGAACGCGTCGTGGAACGCGGCCGGCCCCGGCCCGCTCTGCGCGACCACCCGCGCAAATCCCCCCACCGGCTTGACCAGGCTCGACCCGCCGCCCGCCAGCACCCCCGCGTCCGCCTCGCCGCCCACGACCAGCACGCGCTTCAGCGCCTTCGGCAGCGGCAGCGCCGCGCCTTGGTTGCGCAGCAACACGGCGCCTGCCGCCGCCGCGCGCCGCGCAATCTCCAGATCGCGCGCCGGCTCCGGCGCCACGTGCAATTGCGGATCGAGCAGCCCCGCCGCGGCAATCGCGCCGACGATGCGCGTCGCCATGTCGTCGATCCGCGCCGGCGTGAGCGCGCCCCCGGCGAGCGCTCCCCGCAACGCACCGGGTGAGAAGAAAGGCTGCGCATCGAATTCCGCCGCCGATTCCTGATCGAGCCCGGCGGCCGCCGCGCCGGTGCCGTGCACCGCCCCCCAGTCGGACAGCACGAACCCCGGATAATGCCAGTCGGCTTTCAGAACCTGGTTCAGCAGAAACGGGTTTTCGCAGGCATAAGGCCCGTTCACCCGGTTGTAGGCGCACATCACGGCGCCCGGCTTGCCCTGTTCGAGCGCGATCTCGAAGGCCAGCCAATCGCTCTCGCGCGCCGCCGCCTCGCCGATCCGCGCGTCCAGCACCTGCCGCCCGCTCTCCTGATCGTTCAGCGCAAAATGCTTCCCGACCGCAATCACCGGCGATTGCTGGATGCCGCGTATCACCGCGCCCGCGAGCTGCCCCGCGAGCAGGGGATCTTCCATTCCGTACTCGAAATTGCGTCCCCCGCGCGGATCGCGCGCGAGATCGAGCCCCGGCCCGAGCAGCACATTGAACCCCCGCGATGCCGCCTCGCGCCCGAGCATCCCGCCCCAGGCCTCCGCCTCCGTCTCGTCCCAGGCCGAGGCCAGGCTCAGCGCCGACGGTAACGCGACCGCGGCATCCCCCGGCCGCACATTCTCCGGATCGGTAATGCCCAGCCCCGCATCGGTCTCCTGCAAACTCGGAATCCCGAGCCGCGCGACGCCGGGCACGAAGCCGGCCGACCCGATCGCGCCCTCTGGTGTCTTCTGGCCGCGAAATGGAAAACCGGCATGTCCCTCGAGGAGCGTCAGTTTTTCATCGAGCGTCATTCGGCCGACGATGTCGCGGGCGCGGTCTAGCGGAGCGGCGGCCAGGCAAAAGACCAGCGCCAGGAGGATGGCCTCCGGCGGGCAAGGGGCTCTGCCCCTTGCAGCCCCGCTGGGGCCGGAAGGCCCCGGACCCCATTTCCTGAGGGGCGCTCTCAAAGATCCACCACGTTCCGGCAAATCCGTTCGGCCACGATCCGCCGATGACACAAATGCGGTTCGCGCTCGAAACAAAGCAGGCACGCCCCGCCTTCGCCCGCGATCGCCGCCGCCTCGGCGAGCCCCTGCTGCGCGCTCTCCGTCGCGAGATGCGCCTCGAAAATCGCCGCCATCTCCGCCGCCCGCCCCGCCCTCGCCGCGATGCGCCCGGCCTTCGGCGTGCCGAGTGCCGGCAGATGCACATAGCGAATGCCCCGCGCCTCGCAGGACGCCCCCAGCACCCGCTTGGAAAAGCCCGGCTTGCGCGAGAGCGGCACCGCGCGCACATCCACCAGTACGCGCACGCCGTGCGCACTCAGGAGGTCGAGCGCCTCGTCCTGCGTACGCCCTTCATAGCCAAGCGTGAACAGCGTCGTTGCGGTCATCGGCCGATCCGCCGCGCTCGGCCGCTCAGCGGTTGAAGAAACTCTTCAGCACCGCGCCGGCGACGCCAAGCTCCGCCGCCGTCTCCACATTCTGAGTATTCACCTCGCCGGTCATGTAGGGCGACAGCGCATGGGCGAGATTGGGCAGCGTCATGGTCTGCAGCCAGATTTTCCCGGGCCCCGTCAGATGCGCCAGGAACAGCCCGTCACCCCCGAAAATCATGTTGCGCAGGCCCGGCACCATCGCAATCTCGAACCGCACGCTTTCCTCGAACATGCCGACATGGCCCGGATGCACGCGCAGCATCTCGCCCGGATAGAGCTCGCGGGCGATGATTTCGCCGCCGAGCTCCACCCACGCGGTGCAGGCGCCCGACAGGCGCTGCAACAGGAAGCCGTTGCCGCCGAAGATGCCGGCGCCGAGCGATTGCTGGAAGCCCGTGGAAAGCTGCACGCCGTCGGTCGCGCAGAGAAACCCGTGCTTGTGGATCAGGTAGCCGCGGCCGGGTGCCACCGGCACCTCGACGATATGGCCCGGCACCTTGGCCGCGAAGGCCACCACACCGGGCTGCGTCGGCGCGGTGAACTCGGTCATGAACAAACCGCCGCCGGAGAGCGCCCGGCCGATCGCGCCGAGGAAGCTCGCCGTCCCCGCGGCAGCATGCGTGGTGTTCATCTCGACCCCGGAGGTCAGCCAGGAAAGCTGGCCGGTTTCGGCGACGAGCCGGTCGCCTGGGCTGAGCTCGATCTCGAGCACGGGCAAGGTCTGACCGATGATCTGGCTGCGCATGGGCGTCCTCCGGGTAGGCCGGCTTCTCCCGCGCGGAGCTTCGGACGCGGCGGGCGGATTGGCAACAAGCGGCTCCGTTGACCCCGCCCGAGGCCGGGGCTACATCGCGGCCTCCCTCGGCACCTGCCCAGGTGGCGGAATTGGTAGACGCGCAGGTTTCAGGTACCTGTGGCCGAAAGGCTGTGGAAGTTCGAGTCTTCTCCTGGGCACCAATCGGTCGGGGCCATACGCGAGCCCCGCATTCCGATGTCCTTCCAGCTTACGCCCGCCGGCTCCCTCACCCTCCATAAGCACGATCTGCCGCCGGGCCTTCGTTTCGGCGCCATGGTGGCCGTCGATACCGAAACGATGGGGCTCAATCCCCATCGCGACCGGCTTTGCCTCGTACAGCTCTCGGCCGGCGACGGGACGGCCCACCTCGTGCAGCTCATTCCCGAACATCTCGGCGGGCGCGGCACCGACTGTCCGAACCTCAAGGCGCTGCTGGCCGATCCCGGTGTCGTGAAGCTGATGCATTTCGCGCGGTTCGACGTCGCGGTGCTGCAGCACCGGCTCGGCATCACGGTCTCCCCCGTGCGCTGCACGAAAATCGCCGCCCGGCTCGTGCGGACCTTCACCGACCGGCACGGATTGCGCGATCTCTGCCGGGAATTGCTCGGCGTCGAGATCAGCAAGCAGCAGCAGACCTCGGACTGGGGGGCGGCCGAATTGACCACGGAACAGCTCGCCTACGCGGCCTCCGATGTGCTGCATCTGCATGCGCTTTGGGAAAAGCTCGAGGCGCTGCTGATCCGCGAGGAGCGGCGCGAGCTGGCCCAGGCCTGCTACGATTTCCTCCCCGCGCGGGCGCGGCTCGATCTGCTCGGCTACGAAGAGCCGGATATCTTTTCCCACTCGGCGTGATTCCCCCGCGGACGGGGGCCAAGCCCGTGCTCGCCGGAGGCCCCATGCACGACGCCACCGCGCTGGCCGCTCTCGTCGCCAGCGGCCAGGCCAGCCCGCTCGAGCTCCTCGAGGACGCCATCGCCCGCGCCGATCGCGCAGCGCCCGCGCTCAACGCGATCCCGATCCGGTTCGACGAGCTTGCCCGCGCGCGGGCGAGACAGCCGCTTTCCGGCCCGTTCGCCGGCGTCCCGTTCCTGCTCAAGGATATCGGCCAGGAATTCGCGGGCCAGCCGCACACCGCGGGGGCCGCCATCCATCGCCAGCGGATCGCGCCGGCCCACAGCCACTACACCGAACGCTGCCTCCGGGCCGGGCTGGTGATATTCGGCCGCACCGCGACGCCGGAACTCGGCCTTCGCGCGCAGACCGAGAGCGCGCTCTGGGGTCCGACACGCAACCCGTGGGATCTCGAACGCACACCGGGCGGCTCGTCCGGCGGGTCGGCCGCCGCGGTCGCGGCCGGCATCGTGCCCATGGCGGGAGCCAATGACGGCGGCGGCTCGATCCGCATTCCGGCCGCCTATTGCGGTCTGTTCGGGCTCAAGCCGTCCACCTTCCGCGTGTCCTGGGGGCCGGCAGGCGGTGCGACCTGGGAGGGTGCCGCCGCCAACGGCGTGGTCAGCGTGTCGGTGCGCGACAGCGCCGCGATGCTCGACGTGCTGGCGGGCGACGAGCCCGGCGAATTCGTCCGGCTGGCGCCACCTTCCCGCCCGTTCGCGGCGGAAGTGGGCGCCGATCCGGGGCGGCTGCGCATCGGCGTCTCGACGGCCTCGCCGGTCGGCGGAGAGGTGGACCCTGGCGTGGTGGCGGCCGTGCGGGAAGCGGCCGCGCTTTGCGAGCGGCTCGGCCATATCGTCGAGGAGGCCGCGCCCGCGATCGACGGACGCGCGGTCGCGAACGCCTATCTCACGCTGTATCTCGGCCAGGTCGCCGCCGAGGTGGCGGCGAGCGGAGCGCGCGACCGGGATTTCGAACTCGAGACCGGCATGCTCGCTTCCCTCGGCCGCGCGCTGAATGCCGGCGAATATGTCACGGCGCGGCTCGCCTGGAACGGGTGGGCGCGGGCGCTCGGCGCATTCCATGAGCGTTTCGACCTTTGGCTGCTGCCGACCGTGGCCGGCAAGCCGCCGAGGATCGGCGAACTCGCGCTGCCGCCGCTGCAACGGCGGATCCTGCCGGTGCTGCGCAGCCTCAGGGCGGGACGGCTCCTGCTCAAGGCCGGCGCGCTGGAGGCCATGGCCCGCGAGAGCTTCGCGCGCACGCCGTTCACGCAAGTCTCGAACCTGACCTTCACGCCGAGCATGTCCGTGCCGCTCGGGATGAGCGACGGGCTGCCGGTCGGCGTGCAATTCGTGGCGCCGTTCGGCGAGGAGGCGATCCTCATCAGGCTTGCATCCCAGCTCGAAGCGGCGTCTCCCTGGGCCGCACGGCGGCCCTCGCCTATATCGGCGTGAAACTCGGGAGCCAGGCCCATGGAAGAGGTGGTGATCGTTTCGGCCGCGCGCACGCCGGTCGGGAGTTTCAACGGGGCATTCGCGAGCCTGCCGGCGCATGCGCTCGGGACGGTGGCGATCCGGGCGGCCATCGAGCGCGCGTCTGTCCGCCCCGAGGAAATCGATGAGACGATCCTGGGCCAGGTGCTGACCGCGGCGCAGGGACAAAATCCGGCGCGTCAGGCCGCGCGCGCCGCCGGTATCCCGGACGATCGCACGGCCTTCGGCATCAATCAGGTCTGCGGCAGCGGGCTGCGCGCGGTGGCGCTCGCGGCGCAGCAGATCCGCACGGGCGAGAGCGCCATTCTCGTGGCGGGCGGACAGGAAAGCATGAGTCTCGCCCCGCACGCGGCGCATCTGCGCGCCGGCCAGAAAATGGGCAACATCGAATTCATCGACACGATGATCAAGGACGGGCTGTGGGACGCGTTCCACGGCTATCATATGGGCACGACCGCCGAGAACGTTGCGCAGAAATATCAGATCACCCGCGAGCAGCAGGATGAATTCGCGGTCGCGAGCCAGAACAAAGCCTCCGCCGCTTCGAAATCCGGCCGTTTCCGCGACGAGATCGCGCCGGTGACGGTAAAGACGCGCAAGGGCGAGACCGTGGTCGAGACCGACGAATATATTCGCCACGATGCCGACATCGCGGCGATGCAGAAGCTGCGGCCGGCCTTTTCGAAGGACGGCACGGTGACGGCGGCGAATGCGAGCGGTCTCAATGACGGGGCGGCCGCGCTCGTGGTCATGTCGGGCGCGGAGGCGGCGAAGCGCGGCCTGAAGCCGCTCGCGCGCATCGCGTCGTTCGCCACCGCCGGCGTGGAACCCGCGCTGATGGGCACCGGCCCGATCCCCGCGAGCCGCCGCGCGCTCGAGCGCGCGGGATGGAAGGTGGGCGATCTCGATCTGATCGAGAGCAACGAGGCGTTCGCGGCGCAATCCTGCGCGGTGGCCAAGGATCTCGGCTTCGATATGAGCCGCGTGAACGTCAATGGCGGCGCGATCGCGCTCGGTCATCCGATCGGCGCTTCGGGGGCGCGGATTTTGGTGACGTTGCTGCACGAGATGCGGAAGCGGGACGCGAAGAAGGGCCTGGCGACCCTGTGCATCGGCGGCGGGATGGGTGTTGCGATGTGTGTGGAGAGATAGTTGTTCTTTTTTGAAAAAAAGAACCCGTTGAGAACCGGGCGGCTGCCACTGCCCGGCTCCCAGCAGATGAAGTCTTTTTGCTTCTTTTTCTTCAGAAAAAGAAGGATCTTCCCATGATCCCCGTCACCGTCCTGACCGGCTTCCTTGGCGCCGGCAAAACCACGCTGCTGAACCGCATTCTCACCGAGCAGCACGGCAAGCGCTACGCCGTGGTGATCAACGAATTCGGCGAACTCGGCGTGGACAACGACCTCGTGGTGGATGCCGACGAGGAAGTGTTCGAGATGAACAACGGCTGTATCTGCTGCACCGTGCGTGGCGACCTGATCCGCATTCTGGGCGGGCTCACGCGGCGCGCCGGGCAGCTCGACGGGATCATCGTCGAGACCACGGGGCTCGCCAATCCGGCGCCGGTGGCGCAGACTTTTTTCGTCGATGAGAGTGTGCGCGCCCGCACCCGGCTCGATGCCATCGTCACTCTGGTCGATGCCAAGAACATCGCGGCGCGTCTCGCCGACAGCGCGGAAGCTGCCGCACAAATCGCGTTTGCCGACGTCATCGTGCTGAACAAGCTCGACCTCGTATCGCCGGAGCAAGCCGATGCGGCGGAAGCCGCGGTCCGGCGTATCAATCCGCTGGCGCGGGTGCTGCGGGCGACCCGCAGCGACGTTGCCCTCGACGAGGTGCTCGACCGCAACGCCTTTGAGCTCTCCCGCATACTCGCCTTTGATCCGGATTTCCTCGAACAGGACAGCCACGGGCACAGCGAGGGCGTCTACAGCGTGAGTTTCGAGGTGGCGCGGCCGATCGACATGCACAAATTCCAGCAATGGATGAGCACGCTGTTGCAGGAGAAGGGCCAGGATCTGCTGCGCACCAAAGGTATTCTCGCGATCGAGGGCGAGACGCGGCGCTTTGCTTTCCAGGCCGTGCATATGATGGCGGATGGCGATTTCGTGGGCGAGTGGCCGGCGGATGCGGCCCGGAAATCACGGCTCGTCTTCATCGGGCGCGATCTGAACCGGCCGCAATTGCGGCGGGGTTTCGAAGCCTGCCAGGTGGCGGCCTGACATCGGCATGAGCGAGGTTCTCGGGGATCGTTGCATACAGCAAAGCTTCGGCGCCTTTGTTGTGGCGATCGCGTTCGATCGCGCGGGCCACGCCGCTTTCGCGCTCGCCGACGGCACGGTGCGGATGGCGCCGGATTGGCGGGTGGCGCAGGCCCATCGCGGCGCCGCACTTTGTCTCGTGGCCGATCCGGCCGGGACGGGTTTTCTCTCGGGCGGCGATGACGGGAGGTTCGTCCGCACCGATCCGGCCGGGAGCTGCACGGAACGTCTGGCCGGCCGCAAATGGGTCGAGCAGGCCGCGAGCGTTGCCGACGGCAAGACGATCCACGCGGCGTGCGCCGCCGGGCGGGTTGCGACGGTGTTTGGTGCCGACGGCAAGATCGTTCGCGAGCTGGACCATCCCTCGACGGTCACCGGCATCGCTTTCGATGCGCGTGGAAAACGGATTGCCGCCTCGCACGTCAATGGCGCGTCGCTCTGGTTCACCGGCAGCCAGGCGGCCGCGCGCCGGCTCGAATGGAAGGGCAGTCACACGGCGATCGCGATGCATCCCGATGCGCAGGCGGTGGTGACGGCGATGCAGGAGAACGCCTTGCATGGCTGGCGTCTCGCCGACGGGCAGCATATGCGGATGAGCGGCTATCCCGCGAAAACCGAGAGCCTCGGATTTACCAAAAGCGGCCGCTGGCTGGTCAGTTCCGGTGCCGATGCGATCGTGCTGTGGCCGTTTTTCGGCGGTGGGCCGATGGGCAAGCCGCCCACCGAGCATGCGCAGATCGAAGGCGTGCTGGTGACGCGCGTGGCGGCCCACCCGCAGCAGGAACTGGTGGCGGCGGGTTATGCGAACGGCGCCGTGCTGCTCGTCGAGATCGCCAGCGGGCGGGTGTTGCCTTTGCGCCGGGAAGGGGCGCCGGTTTCCGCGCTCGGCTGGAGCGGGGATGGCGCGAAGCTCGGCGCCGGCGGCGAGGATGGCTGGGCTGCGCTCTACGATTTGGGGAAGCGACCAGCGTTGTCCGCCTGACCGTTTTGCGACGGATTGGGGTCGGGGGCCCTTCGGCCCCAGCGGGCGCAGGGCGGAGCCCAGCCCGCCGGAGGCGGCCCACACAGGGCCCGGACCCGATCAGTTGACGGTTCGCGCGTCCAGTCCGAGGGCTTGTGCGAGGCGCTCGAGGCGGCGCGTGACCGCTTCGCCCGCGAACACGCCGGTGCCTGGCGACAGGCGCAGCGTCAGCCGGTTGCCGTCCCGGGACAACGCGGTGCCGCCGAGCAGTTCGGCGGTGCCGCCCGAGAGCGTGTAGGCCAGCCGGAGCGCGGTGCCGAGGATTTCCGCGCGCCGCAGGCTGCTGATGGTCAGCAGCATGCGCGCGAGGTTCAGGAACGGCATATCCGGTTCGGCATCGTATCTGAGTGCGAGCGTGAGGGCGAGGAATGCCCGCGCATGGTGATCGAGGGCGATGCCGGGCTGGCGGAGGACGCGCAGGAACGATTGTTCCGCTCGATATTCGGGATGATCGCGGCTGCCGATGTCGCTGATCCAGCAGGCGGCTTCCCGCAGGCGCTGCGCTTCCTGCAGATCGTCGGCGAACAGCGGCGCGGTCCAATCGATCAGCGCCGGCGGGAGGGCGGGACTTCGGCCGTAGGTCACCGCCATTTCCCGCGCCTCGGCGAGCAGCGGATCGCCCTCATGGGCCACGGCGACCTTGTGGGCGTACCAGCCTTCGCGCAGGCCGCTCGCGGAGAATACGACCCGGCGGGCGCCGCTCGCCCGCAACAGGCGCCGCAGCACGACGGCGGCGAACGGCATATCGTCGAGGCGGCGGCGCGAGATGCCGGGAATACGCTCGAGCGTCCGCCGGTTGGCGTTGCCGATCACGCCGGCGAGATCGCGGGCTTCCTCGCGGTCGAGCGTGTAATGGTGCACGATCGTCAGCGGATAGCCGGTCTGCTCCATGTGGATGCGCGCGAGCGCGCGCCAGGCGCCGCCGACCAGATAGAGATCGCGGCCGGCACCCTCGGCAATCCAGGGCACGGATTGCAGCGCTTCCTCGGCGATCGCCCGCGCGCGCACCGGATCGCCTTGCGCGCGATCGGCGAGACGCAGCACGCCGAGCTTCAAGGTGCGGGCGGCACCGATGGCGCCGTTCGCGAGGCGCACGACTTCCATCGAGCCGCCGCCAATATCGGCCAGGATGCCGTCCGCCTCGGGAATGCCGAGTAACAGACCGGTCGCGGAATAACGGGCTTCATCCTCGCCGGGCAGGATGCGGATCGCCATGTCCGGATAGTTCGTCCGCAGCGTGGCGACGAAATCCGGACCGTTGCTGGCATCGCGCACGGCCGCGGTCGCCAGCACCTCGAACGGGTCGGCGCCCATGGCGCGGGCGAGCGCGTGATAGCGGCCGAGCACGGTGACCGCCTGTTCGACCCCTTCCTCGTTCAGCTTGCCGGTCTGGTGGAGCGAGCGGCCAAGGCGCAGCACCGCTTTCTCGTTGAAAATGACGGCAGGGTTGCGGCCTCTTCCCTCGAAGATCACGAGCCGGACGGAGTTCGACCCGAGATCGACGACCCCCGAACGCGCGATGGCGCGCGGGGGCACCGGCAGCATCGCGGCCACCCCGTCATCCACTGGTTTTCTCGCGCTGCTGCGTGATGGGCTGCCGGAGCGCGGTGGCGATGACGTTCCCGAGCGCGTGGGCGAGGCAGACATAGCCGCGTGTGTTCATGTGGAGCCCGTCCGGCGCGACGAAATCGTCGTTCGGCGCGCCCTCCTGCGCCCAGCGGTCCATCAGCGCGCCGCGGGAAAAGAGATTGACCCCGGTCTTGCCCGCCAGCTCGCGCAAGGCCTGTTCGATTTCGACATGGTCGGGCCGCGCGAGAATGCGGGGCGAGCGTTGATTGTCCATCAGAATGACATCGGCGCCGGCGGCGCGGATTTTGCGGATGCCTTCACCCACGAGAGTCTTGAACAGGTCGGGGGATTCGTGCCGCAGCGCGCCGTTCGCGCCCACCTGCCAGATCACGAGCTGCGGGTGGATCGCGAGCACGTCCTGATCCAGCCGCGCCAGTTCCTCAGGCGCGTCCTGCCCGCCGATACCCCGGTTGATCACGGCGACATCCGATTTCGGCAATGCCGCGTTCAGCCAGCGCTGCAGCACCGCCGGATAGGAGTGGGCGATGTCCTGCGCCATCCAGCCGCGGGTGGAGGAGGAGCCGAGCGCGACGATGACGATCGGCTGATTGGTCGCGACCGCGGCCCGCGTATGCGGCAGCAGCGGTATCGGCAGGTCGCCCGGCGGCGGACATTCGGGCGCGGCGCCGCCGGCGAGGGCTGCCAAGAGCAGAGCGAGGCGCGCCCGAAACATCGGTCAGCCGCCGTACTGCGCGCGCAGACGCTTCTTGTCGAGCTTACCGACGCTGGTGCGCGGAATGCTGCTGACGAACGCAAATCGTTCCGGAACGGCATATTTCGAAATCGCGCCGCGCTCGACATGCCGCAAGACATGCGCCCTGAGCACGGCGGGATCCGCCTCGCCCGCGTCGCGGGGGACGACGATCGCCATCGGCCGTTCGCCCCATTTCGCATCCTTGACGGCGATCACGGCAACTTCGGCGACGGTCTCGTGTTCGGTGAGGATATCCTCGAGATCGAGGCTCGAGACCCATTCGCCACCGGTCTTGACCACATCCTTGATGCGGTCGGTGATCTGAAGGAAGCCCTCGCCGTCGATGGTGCCGATATCGCCGGTATGCAGCCAGCCGCCGCGCCAGAGCGCGGCACTGCCTTCCGGGTCTCCGGTATAGCCGCGCGTGAGCCAGGGCGCGCGCACCACCACCTCGCCCGCGCTCGCGCCATCGGCCGGCAATTCCCGCCCTTCCGCATCGACGATCCGCAGATCCACGAGCGGCACCGGCCTTCCGGCGCGGCAGCGGTACGTGAGTTCGGTCTCCCCGCCATCCTCGAGAGCAGGTTTCAGCGTCGCAATGGTCAGCATCGGACCGGTCTCGGACATGCCGTAACCCGCGCAGATATCGACGCCGCGCTCGCGTGCCGCGCGCGCCAGAGCGCGGGGCAGCGCCGAGCCCCCGACGATGACGCGCCATCCCTGAAGGTCCACGCCGTGTGCGGCATCGAGGAACATCTGCAGGATGGTCGGCACGCAGTGGGAGAAGGTGACGTTTTCTTCGCGGAAGAGCCGCACCAGAAGCGCCGGATCGTAGCGACCCGGATAGACCTGCTTGAGGCCGCGCAGCACGGCGCCATAGGGGTTGCCCCAGGCATGCACGTGGAACATCGGCGTGATCGGCATGTAGACGTCGCGCGGGCCGAGCGGGAGCACGCCGAGCGTGGTGAGCGTGTGCAGCACGATCTGCCGGTGCGTGTAGAATACCCCTTTCGGCAGCCCGGTCGTGCCCGTGGTGTAGAACGTGGTGGCGACCGTTTGTTCGTCGAAATCCGGAAAGGAGAAGCCCGGGTCGCCGCTTTCGAGGAGCGACTCGTATTCGCCGCTCCAGGGAAAGCCGGACGGGACCGCGCGCGCGTCGTCGAGGCAAATGAAGCGCTGTACGCTGGCAAGATGTGGACGCAGGGCCTCGAGCAACGGCAGGAACTCGCTGTTGCAGAGGATCGTGCCGGCCCCGGCATGGTTCAGCGTGTAGAGGATCTGCTCGGGCGACAGCCGGATGTTCACCGTCTGCAACACGCAGCCGAGCATCGGGACGGCGAAAAAACATTCGAGGTAGCGGTGACTGTCCCAGTCCATCACGGCGACGGTCTCGCCGGGCGCGACGCCCTGGCGCGCGAGCGCGCTGCCGAGGCGGGCCACGCGCTCACCGAATTCGCGGTAGGTCAGGCGGACGCGGTCGCGATAGACGATCTCCTGCGCCGGCCATTGGCGCAGCGGCGTGACCAGCAGTTGCTTGATCAGCAGGGGATAGTCGTGGGCGCTCATGCGACCGGTGATGCCTCGCTACGCCGCCCCCGAACGGCTCAGAGTTTTTCGACCTGCGTGTATTCGAGCTCGACCGGCGTGGATCGGCCGAAGATCGAAACCGAGACTTTCACGCGGCCCTTCTCCTCGTCGATTTCCTCGATCGTGCCGTTGAAGCTGGTGAACGGCCCGTCGGCCACGCGCACCTGCTCGCCGACCTCGAAGAGGATGCTCGGCCGGGGATGCTCGACACCCTCCTGGCTCTGCCTGAGGATGCGCTCGGCTTCGGCATCCGAGATCGGCGTGGGTCTCGTCTTGGTGCCGAGGAAGCCGGTGACCTTCGGCGTGTTCTTGACGAGGTGCCAGGCGTCGTCGGTGAGCTCCATATTCACCAGCACATAGCCGGGAAAGAATTTGCGCTCGGCGTTCACCTTCTGGCCGCGGCGCACTTCGACGACTTCCTCGGCCGGCACGAGAACGTCGCCGAAATGATCGGCCAGGCCCTTCTGGGCAGCCTGCTCCTTGATGGCGGCCGCGATCTTCTTCTCGAAGCCGGAATAGACATGCACGACATACCAGCGCATCGCCATGCGTCCGTCCTCCTCAGCCGCTGCCCGCGAAGGCGGCGCGGACGAAGAAGCCGATGATCTGGTCGCAGGCAAGAAAGAAGAGTGCCGTCAGGGTGGACATCACCAGCACGAGGCCCGTGGTGACGAGCGTCTCGCGCCGCCCTGGCCAGGTGACGCGGGCCCCCTCGGCGCGAACCTCGCGCACGAAGCGGATCGGATTGACGAAACCGGAAGCCACGCGCGGCACCTCGAACAAGCAAGCGTTGGGGAAGCCGGCTGGCAGGGGTGGAGGGTCTCGAACCCCCAGCCTCCGGTTTTGGAGACCGGCGCTCTAGCCAATTGAGCTACACCCCTGCGGCCGGCGCCCGGAGGCGCGGTTGAAGAACGGCGCGAGGGTTGGTGTCAAGGCAGGCCCGTGGCGGGCGAGGCCGATCCGTTTCCCTCCGGCCGTCTCAAGGACCGCGTTTCGGCGGGGGCTCCCTACTTCAAGGCCCGGTCCGGCGCGTCCGCCTCGATCGGCAGACTGAGATCGAGACCCCGGTGGACGGCCGGGGCGGGGCTGAATTCCGCGACCTCGACCACGCGCGCCCGGTGGCGGCCGGTCCGGCGCAGATCCGCCGGCGCCGGGTCGAGCTGCGGCATCGGCGCCCGGCTGTCGTTCGCGATGAGCATGCCGTCGTCCGGGCGGGGGTAGATGAAGCCATGGGTGGGATAGATGCTGCCGAATCCGGCGCCGTGGCCGAGCTGCACCCGCACCGCGGTCCAGTCGTTGTTCTCGGAAACGTCCTTCACCTCGATGTCCCGGCTGATCCCGGCACTCGCCCAGTGGGACTGATCGATCAGGATCGTGCGGCTATCGAGCATGCCTGAGACCACCGCGACATGGCCCAGCGGCATCCGGGCGTTGGCGGTGAAGCTCAGGACGCTTCCCATTTCCGGCCGATGCCCGCGCGCGTAGACCCCCGCCGCGCGTCCCCACCAGTCGCGCGCATTGCCGGAGAGCTGCAGGCCGGTGTCCCACTTCGCGAAAGCAACGCACTGAATGACGCGTGCATAGCGATGGGCGCGATGCCCATGATGGGCAGAGGCGCGCGCCGGCGTGAAGCAGAATGGCAAGCAAAGCGAAATAAAGGAAGCGTAAACCAGAGCCTTTCGACTGGCTTCGTGCATTCGCGCCCCATCTCCGTATTCGGATCGACATGCGCGGTAACAAAGGGTGTGCGCGTGTTGCAACCGATTGCTGGCGATTAATCCCGTGTAAGCTGCATTTCGTGTGGAAACGGGTGTGGATAGGCTCGGTTTTTAGGAAAAGATTCTGAAAGCCGCCGTTCGGAGCGGTCACGAAACCGTGTGGCAAGGTTGCGTGATGTGCTCGCAACTCTGTGTTCGCGAGGCAACAAAGCAGAGGGCAAATAAAACCGGGGTGGTGCTAAGAAAAAAATCGGTCTCGAGCCGTTTCACTTGCACGCCGTCACCATGATCTCCACCAGCCAGCGCGGGTCGGCCAGCTCGGCCTGAACCACGGCCCGGGCCGGGGCTGCGCCCTCCGGCAGCCACGCGGACCAGATTTCGTTCATGGCGGGCCGGTCCTCGATCCGCTTGAGCCAGATCTGCGCCTGCAGGAGACGGGTGTTGTCGGTGCCGTGCTGTTCGAGCAGCTCGTCGAGCTGCGCGAGCACGTCGCTCACCTGGCCACGCAGATCGAGCGTCGCATCGCGTGCGACACAGCCCTGCGTGAACACGAAACCGTGATACTCGACGGCCCGGGCAAGCGTCTCGGTGGCGCCGGTGCGCAGAATGCGGCTCATGGGGGGACCTTTCCGTGGCTGGGCGGCTCAGTGGCCGGCTCAGTGGCTGGGTGGCGGAAGCGCGGCCGGGGCGCCGGCCGGCCCGGTGCTGGACGGCGCCGTGTTGCGGCCGTTCAGACATTGATCCTCGATCTGCTGGTAGCCGTACTGGCTGTAAAGACCGCGGGTCGGATCGCTCGGCAGCGTATTGGCGGAGAACGGCGCGTAGGAGGTGTCCCGCTGTGAAAGCTGCGCGCGGTTTTGCGCGGCGTAAATCCGGTTTGCCTCCTGACGGCAGACGGCCCTGGCCTGGAGCTGCTCGGACGACGGCGCCGGGAATTGGCAGGCGGCGAGACCGGCAAGACAAAGGCAGGGGAGCGTGGCGCGGATCATGTTCGTCTCCAGGGACGACGCCCCTAGAGCATTACCCGGCCGGGTGGAGCAATGCTCTGGCCAGCCATGCCAGAGGGCGGAGCGCGTTTTGGCTGAGGCGCGCCGTCGGCGGCCCGGGCTCGGTCCGGGACCCGCTGGGGCCATAGAGCCCCAGACCCCGTGGCCTCGAGGCGGTCGCGTCCACGCTAAATCAGGTTGGCGTCGGGGAGAATCGCCGGCGCGCGGTCCCGCGCCAGGCGCGCCAGCAAGCGCGGCGCATCGAAGCCCGCCGTATCGGTGAGGGGCGATTCCGCGGCCGCCCGCCACAGCGCGGGATGCAGCGCCGCATCGCCGGCCTCGATCGCGAATAGACCGCCGGCCGCACCGGCCCCGCCGATCAGTTGCACCAGCGCAAGCAGCCGAAGGCAGACCGAGAGCCCGTGCAGCGAACCCAGTCCGAGCGTCCGGTCGATCGCGGCGGCCCAGCAACAGGCATCCACATCCCTCAGCGCCAGTTCGGTGATCCCGCCCTCGGGGCTCCGGAAGCAGAACTGGCGGCGCTGGCCCCAGCTCCCCTGGCGCGCCGCCTCGTGGGCGGTCGTCCACGCGGCCATCAGGTCCTGGCCGCGCACCGGCGGCAACTCGCCGGGCGGGACCGGCACGAAGTAGGTCAATGCGCCGTCGGGCGCGACCCCGACTGCGATCGACGACGCCATCCAAGTAGAGGGGGGAGCCAGCCCCCCGAAGTCAAGCGGAGGCGGCCGGTACCGGAGGGGCCTCGCCGCAGATCGCGCAAGCGAGGCGCAGCAGCTGGCGCGCCGGCCGGCGCATTCCGGCCCGATCGGCGTCCTGGGCCAGCGCGAGCAGACGGTCGGCCAGGACCAGCGGGCTCACATGGCCGGGAATGGGAGAGGGAAGCGGCGTTTGCATGAGATTTTCTCCTCTGGCGCGTCCGGTTTTGGACAGGCCGAGGGTGACTCGAATCGATTGAGGGAACGTTAAAGGAACGGCTCGGGTTTGCCTGCCCGCAGCGCCGCGACGCGCAAATGCGAGGCGAGTCCGGTGCCCGGCTCGCGGGCTGCGTCCTCGAGGGCCACCAGCGCCGCGAGCGAGAGGCCGCGGCGCCGGGCAAGGGCCGCGAGCGCCTCCCAGAAAGCGGGTTCCAGCGCCACGCTCGTGCGATGGCCGGCCAGCGAGAAGCTGCGTTTGATCAGCATGGCCGGCGGCTCAGGCGCGCGAGCGCCCAGGCCCCGGCCTCGGCCACCACCGGGTCGGCGTCCGCCGCGAGCCGTGCCGCCTCGGCGCGCAAGGCGGGCGAACCCGAATTGCCGATCGCGATCGCCACGTTCCGGGCGAAGCGGTTACGGCCGATGCGTTTGATCGGCGAACCCGCGAAACGCGCGCGGAAGCCCGCCTCGTCGAGCGCGGCGAGTTCGGCGAGCGGGGGAGCGACGTTCTCGGCGCGCGCCGCGAGCTTCGCTTCGCGCGCCGGCCGCGCGAAGCGGTTCCAGGGGCAGACCGCAAGGCAATCGTCGCAGCCATAGATCCGGTTGCCGATCGCAGGGCGCAACGCCTCGGGGATCGGCCCCTTATGCTCGATGGTGAGATAGGCGATGCAGCGCCGCGCATCGAGCTGGTAGGGCGCGGGGAACGCGTCGGTCGGGCAGATCCGCAGGCAGGCCGTGCAGGAGCCGCATTGTCCCGCGGGGCGCGGCGACGGAGCCAGCGCCAGCGTGGTGTAGATCTCGCCCAGGAACAGCCAGGAGCCATGCGCCCGGCTCACCAGGTTGGTGTGTTTGCCTTGCCAGCCGAGCCCGGCGCGCTCGGCGAGCGGCTTTTCCATCACCGGGGCGGTGTCGACGAACACTTTGACCCCGGCGCCGAACCGGCTCGCGACGAAAGCGGCCAGGTGCTTGAGCTTGCCGCGCAGCACGTCGTGGTAATCGCGATGGCGGGCATAGACCGAGAGATTGCCGGCGGCGGGACGCGCAAGCGTGGCGAGCGCGTCGCCCTCCGGCGCGTAGGAGAGGCCGAGCGCGATCACGCTGCGCACCTCCGGCCAGAGCGATCGCGGGTCGGATCGGGCGTCGGTGCGCTCGGCGAGCCAGCCCATCTCGCCATGCCGGCCGGCCGCGAGGAAGTCGGTCAGGCGGGCACGGGTTTCGGGGCCCAGTTCGGCGCGGGCGAAGCCGACCGCGTCGAAGCCGAGTGCGAGCGCCCTGTCGCGAATCCGGGCCGCGGGATCAGGCGCCGAGGCGCCCAAGGATCTCGGCCTCGGTCAGGATCTGCGGCAGCACCTGCGGCGTGCCGGATGGCGGGAAATAGACATAGAGCGGCACGCCCGTGCGTCCGTATTCGTGAAGGAACGCGGTGATCGCGGGGTCCTGCTCCGTCCAGTCTCCCTGCAGCAGCGCGACATGGTGGCGGGCGAAGGCCTGGCGCACCGTGTCGGGGGCCAGGGCGGTGCGCTCGTTGACGAGGCAGGTGATGCACCAGGCGGCGCTCATATCGACCAGCACCGGCCGGTGCGCGGCCCGCAAGGCTTCGAGGCGGGCAGGCGAGTAGGGTTCCGCACCCGCCAGGGCGATACGGCTCGTGCCGCCCGAGGCGTGGCCGAGCAGCAGCAGGGCGGCAGCGCAGATGGCGGCGGGGACGGCCAGACCGGCGTTCAGGCTGCCACGCGGCACGCCTGCCCCACGCTGGCGCCGGCCGATCGCCCAGGCGCCGAGGGTCAGCGCAGCGCCGCCGAGCAGCGCCGCCGCGAGCCCGGCCGGGCCGGCCTTGGCGAAGATCACCCAGGCGAAGAACCCGGCGGTGGCGAACATCGGCACGCTCAGCGCGCGGCGCAGGGTCAGCATCCAGGGTCCGGGGCGTGGCAGGAAGCGGGCGAGACCCGGGAACGCGGCCAGCATCGCATAGGGCGCCGCGAGTCCGGCGCCGAGCGCCAGGAAGACCCCGAACCCGAGGGTGGGCGGAAGCGCCAGCGCGGCGGCGAGCGCGGTCGCCATGAACGGGCCGGTGCAGGGCGTGGCCACGACGACGGCGAGCACGCCGGTGAAGAAGGCGCTGCGAGCCGCGAGCCCCTGGCCCAGTCCGGCGAGCCCCGCGCCGATCTCGAACAGCCCCGCCATGTTGAGGCCGATCGCCAGCATCAGCCAGGCGGTCAGCAGCGTGAAGATGCCGGACTGGAATTGGGTGCCCCAGCCCACCGCATGGCCCGCGGCGGCCAGAGACAGCGTCGCGCCACCGATCACGGCGAAGGCGGCCAGCACGCCGGCCACGTAGAGCGCGGCCTCGGCGCGGACATGGCGGCGCTCGGCGCCGCCGAGCCGGGCCAGGGCCAGGGCCTTGATGGACAGGACCGGCAGCACGCAGGGCATCAGATTGAGGATCAGCCCGCCGAGAAAGGCCAGGAGCAAGGCGCGGCCGAGGCCGGCCGGCGCCGGCGCGACCGCGGCGGCGGCGGCTCGCGGGACGACATGGAGCGCCGTGGTGGCGCCGGTCCGGTCGGTCAGCAGAAGAAGTCCGGCCAGCGGGTCCTTCGAGGGGCCCAGCAGCTTGAGATGCAGCGCCGGGCCCGATGGCGCGACCGTGAGCGGCTGGGGAGCCAGCGCGTCGATTCTGCCCGGTTGTTCGGGCAGAAACAGCGCGTGCTCGGGAGACAGGCCGGGCGCGTCGAGCCGCAGCGTGCCGTCGGCGCCGAGTGTCGCCGCGAAAGGCGAGGGACGCGGCAAGGCGGCGTTCGCGGCCGCGATGCGCGGCGCGTCGGCGCCCGGGGCACCGGTTCCGGCCGGCAGGTCGAGCGCCAGGTCCGCCCTTTGCGGCACGCAGATGGTCGAACAGACCAGGAAATCCGCATGGGCCCGGAGCGCGAGCGGGCCGGCCCCGGCCGGCGTTGCCGTGAAGGGCAGCCAGACGTCGCCGGGGAGCACGTAGCTGACCAACCCGGCATCGGCGACGCGCTCGGGGGCGGGGAAGCCGAGCGGGCCGGCCTTGGCACCCTCGAGCGTCAGGGTCGGCGCGTTGCCGGCATCGCCCGGATTGAGCCAGTAGGTATGCCAGCCCGCCGGCAGTTGCAGCCGCAGTGCCAGGTGAAGCGGCTTGCCGGGCGCGGCGCTGTCCTCGGCGGCGACCAGCGTCGCGGTGGCGTGCGACGTGACGACGGGCGCGCTTTCGCGGGCGCCCGCGCCGAAGGGGAGGAGGAGCAGCGCGATCAGGGGCAGGCATTGTCGCATCGCTGCTGTATATAGGCGATCGGCTCGGGACCGCGCGGCTTGACTTGGGGCGGCCCAAGCTGGAGAAGCCCGGTCCTTCCGGTGGCGGCGTAGCTCAGCGGTAGAGCAGGGGAATCATAATCCCTTGGTCGGTGGTTCAAATCCGCCCGCCGCTACCGATCGTTCGATTGGTGATACCAGCCCGCCTGACGCCCATACGCGCGTGCGGCGATGAGCCGGTTCCAGGCGAGCCGATGCCGACGACACTTCAGCGCAGCATGCCAAGAGCGTGAATTCCGCTTGCGAGGCGCACGGCTTGTGCCGATATTCGATTGATCGGCGGTCCGGCGCTGCATGGCCCAGAACAGGGAGGGATGTGTCTTCCAAGACGTCGATTCGCCCGAATGGGGAACATCGCCGGGCTCCTCCACGCCCTGGTCGTCGCTGTTTGCCCTGGTCGGTTTCATCGGCCTCGGGCTGCTTGTCGGGCTTGCCGACGGAGCGGCAACGGCGCAGGCGGTGCATGGCTGGTATCTCTCCCTCGCCGCTCCCCCCGGACGGCCACCGAACTGGGTGTTCGCGCCGGTCTGGAGCCTGCTTTATGTGCTGATCGGCGTCTCCGGCTGGCTGCTGTGGCGGCGCGTCGGCACGCGTCCGCCGCTGCGGCTGTGGGGATGGCAATTGCTGGTCAACGCGCTCTGGGCGCCGGCGTTCTTTGGCCTGCGCAGCCCGGCGGCAGGGCTCGTCGTGCTGCTGCCACTGTTGGCATTGATCGGGCTGACGATTCTCGCCGCAGGACGGGTCGATCGGCGGGCCGCAGTCCTGCTGCTGCCCTACGCTGTCTGGACGTGCTATGCGACCTATCTCAACATTGGTTTCTGGTGGCTGAATTGATCGCCATGATCCGACATTTGCTGGCTCCGACAACCTGCTGTCTGTTGCTGATCGTCGCCGTGGGAACGCTCGCCGGCAGCGCCCGGGCGCAGACGCCAGGCATGCCGTCAGCGAAAATCCCGAATGCCGACACCGGCGGTGGCGGCGCCGCGCCGATCCCCGCACTGCCCGGCTCGCACGCAACGGACGATGCCGTCGCCCCGCCGGAGCGGCCCCCCTCCGAACTGCCGCCGACCGAGGCACTGTTCGACGCCATCAACCGTGGCGATGTCGCCGGCACGCGCGACGCAATTTCGCGCGGCGCCGATCTGAACGGCCATGATATTTTGGGGCTGACGCCAATGGCGCTGTCGGTCGATCTCGGCCGCAACAACATCACCTTCTTACTGCTCTCGCTGCGCGCCAGCGAGGAAAGCGACGGGCCGCCGGTCGCCATCGCACAGCGCGAGCCGATAGGGAAAGCAGCGGGCGGCAAGCAGACCGCTGGCAAATCCGGCACTGGCCATAGCGCCAGCACGCATGCGGCCCCCCTACCCGAACAGATCCCAGACACCCGCCTCGCCGACGGTGGGGTGCCGGCCCCCAGCGCCGGTTTCCTCGGCTTTATCCCACTATTTCGTTAGAGCATGATGCGTTCGAGTTGAGTCCGCATTCCGGTGGTGGAGCCAATCGGAATCGAACCGACGACCTCCTGAATGCCATTCAGGCGCTCTCCCAACTGAGCTATGGCCCCACTGCGCTCACCTTGTAGACCGGGTATGCGATGCGGATCAAGCGCCCAACGTCGGCTCTGGTGGGCGGCCGCAGCGGGTGAGGAGGGCGCCGAGTTCGCGGATCACCGGAAAGACTTCCTGATTCCAGTTGCCGCCCTGCCGATCGTAAGCCGCCTGTTCCTGCTCGACGATCCAGCGGTCTTCGGTGAAAATGCGTTCGGTGAACCAGCAGATGAACGGCCATGCCAGATCGAGCACGCCGGGCAGTCGGGGTTTGCGCACCGAGAGCAGGCCGAAGGTGCGGTTACTGCGCTGGGCCGCATCGAGCGGCACATAGGCGATCCATAGATCCATCACCGGTTGGTCGTCGCCAGCGCGGATTTTCAAAATCTGATACGGATATTCGGTGCGGATGGTCATCAACGCGCCATGCTGCACGGCCGGCCCTTTGCGGGCCCCGAAGATCGCCGCCTCGCCGATCGGCTGCTTGCCGGCGGTGCGGGCGAACGTATAGTCGATCTCCAGCCAATCCGTCCCGACGCGGCGGCCGAGGTAGCGCGGCTTGATCTGTCCCATCTGCCGGCGATGCAGGAACTGATGGTTCATGTCCATCAGATTCTCATGCATGAAACTATAGTGGCAGCCCACGATTTTGCCGAACCGCCGGGTTTTGTAGCGACGATCGGTCGCGGCCTCGAACTGCGGAAAGCGGCAGGCATCGAGCCGCTCCGGATCGCCCGGATAGACCAGGATCATGCCGCCGCTTTCGCGGCAAGGATAGGCGCGCACGCCGTTCGGAAGCTTGTCCTTGCCGAGATAGGGCACATCGATGCAGCGGCCGCTGCCGTCATAGGTCCAGCCATGATAGCAGCAGCGGATCGCCTCGCCCTCCACCACGCCGGCGTGCAGCGGCAC
>DAIDJM010000003.1 GCA_027451405.1 Acetobacteraceae bacterium
GATGCGCGCTTAGGGTCGGGGTGGGTTTGGCTTCGGGGGGATGCCGCTTTGTCATTCAGGGTTGGGGTCAGGGTTGGGGCGGGAGCGCGGCGCGGCGCGGATTTTCGGGGCGTGCTCGCGGGCCTCGTGGCGGTTTGCGGCGTGGCTGGGCTTGGCGGTTGCGGGCCTCAGACGGCGCGGGATGCCAGCCAGCCGACCGCCCTGTGCGGGTCGCCGAGCCAATTGCGGTTTCATGGCGTGCATTTCGTGATGATGGCCTCGCCGCTGGTGACGCCGGCGGAGGCGCGCACGGTGGGGGATGGGTGCGCGATCGTCAGTTTCGGTCTCGATTCCGGCGGCAGGATGACCGATCCGGCGGTGGAACTGGAGCGGCCGGTGGATGCGGGGGTGAGTGCGGCGGCGGTGGCGGTGTTGTCGCGGAATATCTATGCGGCGAATGGGGAAAATCTGTTCGGGAACCAGGTTCCGACCGGTGCCGCCGCGCGCTTTGCCGTGACGGTGGGGTTTGCGCATGAGGACGGGCATCTGTCGGTCGCGTTCCGGACGCCGTACGGGCCGCACCCGGTGCCGGTGAACGGCGGATCGTAGCCGGGGGTCGGGCGGCGCGGCGCTATCGGGTGTGAGGCTCGGGTGGCCCGGTTTGTTGCGAGCGTGGCGCCGGGCGCCGTTGGTGGGTGTGGGAAGGGGCGGAAAGCGGGTTTGGGTAGGGTGTTTGCTGGGGGTTGGGGGTGATTGGCGGATGGCGGTTCGCTGATCCGGCCTACGGGGTGCGGGCGGGTTTGGGTTGCCAGAGTTCGATTTTGGTGCCGTCGGGGTCGGTGATCCAGGCGAATTTGCCGGTGGGGTCGGTGTCGTCGCGTTTGAGGATGGGCACGTGGTTTTGTTTCAGGCGCGCGATGATGGCGTCGAGGTCGTCCACCGCGAAATCGATCATGAAGTCGCGGGTCGAGGGGGCGAAATAATGCGTGGTCGCGGGGAAGGGGTTCCAGGCGACCGCGGGCGGTTGGTTCGGGGCGCTGGTGGGGAGGGCGGCGCCGCCCCAGGGCTGAACGGGGAGGCCGAGCACGTCGCGATACCAGGCGGCGAGGGCCTTGGGGTTGGGGCTTTTGACGAAGATGCCGCCGATGGCGGTGATGTGGCCGGGGGGTGGTGGGCCGGCTTGTGTGGGTGGGGTGTAGGCGAGCGCGGCGGCGAGGAGGGCGGCGGCGCGGCCGGTTGGTGGGTGGAGCATGGGTGGGTTTGGGGTGTCCCGGTTTGTTCCGAGCGTGGCACCGGGCTGCGCCCGCCTCAAGACCGCTGCGCGCCGCCTTTGGCGGGGGCCTTTGGCCCGTCTTGAGCCGGGTGTCGCCCGGTGCCGTGTGGGGGTGTGGGCCGGGGCGGAAAGCGGGCGTTTTGGAGCCGAACGGAAAGCGGGGTTTGGGTCGGGCTGGGTGAGGGGAGGCGGGGGCTTGGGGGATCGGTTTGTGTTCGTGACGGAGCGGCGTCTAGGGCCGTTGCGGTTTTGGCGGGGGGATGGTGGTTTGGGGCGGATGGGGAGCGGGGGGTGGCGGCGCGCCGGCGGTTTTTGGCGAGCGGCTGCGGTTCTGGGGGCCGTGTGCGGACTGGGCAGCGTGGGTGGTTGCGGGCCTCAGATGGCGCGGGATGCCGGGCATCCGACGGCGTTGTGCGGGTCGCCGAGCCGGCTTCGGTTTCATGGTGTCCATGTGGTGATGATGGCGTCGCCGGAGGTGACGCCGGATGAGGCGCGCACGGTGGGGGATGGGTGCGCGATCGTCAGTTTCGGTCTCGATTCCACGGGCCGGATCACGGATCCGGCAGTGGAGCTGGAGCGGCCGGCGAATGTTGGGGTGGGGGCGGCGGCGGTTTCCGTGTTGTCGCGGAATGTCTATGCGGCGAATGGCGAAAATCTGTTCGGCAACCAGGTTCCGACCGGGGCCGCGGCGCGGTTCGCGGTGACAGTCGGGTTTGCCCATGAAGACGGGCATCTGGCGGTCGCGTTCCGGACGCCGTTTTCGGCGCATCCGGTGGCGGCGGATCGGGGGTTTTCGAGCCAGGATTAGGGCGGCGGCGAGACGCTTGGGGTTTCGGGCTTGGGTGGCCCGGTTTGTTGCGAGCGTGGCGCCGGGCGGCACCCGGTTCAAGACCGCTTCGCGCCGCCTCCGGCGGGGGCCTTCGGCCCGTCTTGAGCCGGGGGCCGCCCGGTGCCGCGTGTGAGTGTGGGCCGGGGTGGAAAGCGGGCGTTTTCGAGCCGAACGGAACGCCATTATTGGGCGCCGACTCAGGAGCTGACTTGGCCGCGGCAAGTCGATGTGTGCTCACAACGGACCCGCGCTCTCCGGAGGGCGGAACCCAGCCCAGAGTGTGGGGATTAATCCAGGGCGCCGAAAACAAGAGGGCCGAATCGGGATCGGTGGATACCAGTCATACTCCCAAGCATCATCACAACTAGACGTCTTGACGTCAAGACGTCATTCTGCGAGAGTGCCATGGCTGATGGTAAACAGGTCCAGAACATCGTGATTTCGCTCCGATTGAGAGCGGACATCGCGACCGCCTTTCGCACCGAAGCTGCTCGCCGAAATACCCGCCTAGTTAGGATTTTTGAAGAGATGTGGGAGTTATATTGTTCTGAGCCACGGGGCGAAGGTTCGAATTCCTGGAAAGCACGATGACAGCTCAACCGCACCACGCGCTTGCTTTTGGTTATGATTGCGTTCGCTTTGAGCGGTCTATCCTGATTCACGCCGATGCCTTCGATTGGCTTTCGCATCTTCCACGAGAGAGCCTGGACGGCATGGTTTTGGATCCCCCTTACGGCGTCGAGGAATACGAACTAGATCAGATTGAGAAAATGTTGTCGGGTGGACCAGGTATTTGGCGCATTCCCCCTTCATTCGACGGGTGCACAAGGTCGCCGCTGCCCCGCTTTACAGCTTTGGACGAAAAGCAGAGAGCTGCTCTCAAGAGATTTTTTCGAGACTTCGCGGTCGCGGCCCTTCCTGCATTGAAGCCAGGCGCCCATGTTTTGATGGCTGGGAATGCATTCTTAAGCCAACTGGTTTTCAGTGCCATGGTCGAAGGGGGATTTGAGTTTAGGACAGAGGTCATTCGACTCGTCCAGACCCTCCGCGGAGGCGACAAGCCGAAGCTCGGAGAAAAAGAGTTCCCTGAAGTAGCTTCCCTCCCAAGAGGCGGCTACGAGCCCTGGGGTCTATTCCGAAAGCCGCTCCCATTAAAGATGACTGTGCGAGAGTGCTTAGCGTTGTATGGGACCGGCGGTCTACGTCACAAGCCGGACGGAAATCCGTTCAATGACGTTATCCAAAGTGAACGTACTCCAAAACGAGAAAAGGAAATCGCCGATCATCCTTCTCTCAAACCACAGAGCCTCATGCGGCAACTTGTTCGTGCCATTCTGCCAACCGGACGAGGTATACTTGCTGATCCATTTGCAGGGGCTGGGTCCACTCTAGCGGCTGCTGAGGCGATTGGATACTCTTGTGTTGGTGTGGAGCGTCACAAAGACTACTTCGAAATGGCAAAGGCCTCCATTCCTAAACTGCGGGCTCTGCGGACTGGCGAGGGTCTCTCCTCGGCTCCGCAGCCATCGCTTTCCTTGTGATCAGTACTCGGCCTGAGCAAGCGTCGCCTCGGAGGCTGTGGGGTCTCGGTAAATCCAGTTGCTGATCATTTTTTGGTAGCCACTTTTGGTTACCGATGCGGTGATAGTTCTCCGACTAGTTTCTGAGCGGCCGGCAAACAACCAATCTGTCTTCTGGAGTTGCGCTCCCACTACCATCACAAATCTGAAAGGGGCTGGAACTACACCCTTTGCCTCGTCAGTTGGCCTTCCGCTCGAGAAGCAAAACACCATCAGCCACGCATCCTCGGCATTGTGCCCCTGCCATGACTTCAAGTATCGGCTAGCCTTAACCTCGATTCCCTCGGTTCCGTGTTGCAAGCAGTTCCCTGGGTATTTGTTGGCTGGGATCAGGTCTGGATGCCCGTTGTGGTAGGCGTTTTTTACGATAGTGGAGCAGTGCTTCGGGATAGTGGAGGTAATAAACTCCCCTACCATGGATGAGAAATTCGCTGGCATCAGCATTGTTTCTAGACGGGGAATTGCTCTCGTACGAAGCTGCGTGTTGATAAAAGTCAGAAACTCTGTGAATTCTTTCATCGCTGAAGCGATATCATCGACCGTTACACCATACGGAATTTCGGCACTCCTATTAAATCCCGAAGAGTCGGGTTCGATCGCTTTGCAGGCCGCTTCTTCAAGGCGTGGTCGAGCCGAGTGTGGCGGGGCAGAGCGTTTGATCCGAGTGAACAAGCTAGGATTTTCCCAAGACCCAACGCGTTTGCGCATTCGAGTTTCTCCAATGATGAACGGGGTCTGGGGCCTTTCGGCCCCAGTGGGGTGCAGGGGCGACGCCCCTGCCCGCCGGAGGCGCCTTGCAGCGCGCACTAATTCAGGGGCCAGCGGGGGGCTTTGAAGGGGAGCATTAGGCGCATCCAGGGGGTGTCGAAGCGGTGCAGGTTTAGCATTTCGTGCATTGCGGTGACGGGTTCGCCGAGCAGGTGGGTGCGTAAGACCGAGCGGGCGTAGAAGGGGGCGTCTTCCAGGGTTTCCTGGATCGTGGCGCGCTGGCCTTCGGTGGTCGCGGTGCTGCGGGGGAGGCGCCAGAAGGTTTTGCTCAGGGTTTGTTCGGGGGGTGGGGGGAAGTCGGTGGCTGCGCCGTCGGGCGCGTAGCGGAGGGCGGTGGTGGCTTTCGTGCCGTCGGTTTTTGTCACGTAATAGAGGACGGCGGTGCCGCCGTCGGCGAGGGGGGCGCGGCACCAGTGCCATTCGTGGAAGTCGGCTTCCAGGGGGCGGTGGCCCCAGTTGGTGTCGAAATAGGCCTGGCCTTGCCAGTGGCGGGCGGGGCTTTCGAGCGTGACTTCGACATGGGCGGTGGGGGCGATCGGGGACCAGAAATGGTGGCCGGCGCCGTCCAGGTTGACGATGTGGGTGGCGAGCCCCGTGGGGCGGAGGCGGATTTCGCCGCGCAGGCGCGTGGGGATCGGGGCGGTGGTTTCGTCGAAGCGGATGGTGAGTTCGTTGCCGTCCCAGTGGAGCGCGCTCGGGCCGATTTGGAATGTGTCTTCGGTGCGCTGGATGAGGCGGCTTGGGCGTTCGGTCATGGACCAGCGTTTGCCGGCGCTTCCGTAGAGCACGACGTTGATGGCGCAATGGTCGGCGGGGTCGGCGGGGCCGCGTTTGCGGGCCCAGGCGTACCAGGGGGAGAAGACGGAGCCGACGAAGGCGATGATGGTGAGGCCGTGGGCGCCGTCTTCGCTGAGCGCGTCGACGTACCACCAGGCGTAGCCGTGGTTTTCTACCGGGCGGTCGAAGCGAGGTCTTCCATCAGGTGCGAGGCTGCCAATCGGCCCGAAAGGGCGGCCATCGGGACGCCTGCTCCCGGGTGGGTGCTGCCGCCCGCCAGATAGAGGCGCGGGATTTTGGTCGCCGAGCCCGGGCGTTTGAAGGCGGCTGTCGTCCCGTGGACCGCCTGGCCGTAGAGGGCTCCGCCCGTCGCCGGGAAGAGGCTGTGGAATTGTTGCGGGCCCGTCAGCGTGGGGGTTTGTTCCGGGGTCAGGATCACGCCGCAGCGTTGCAGATGCTGGAAGGTTCTCGTCTGACATTCTGTGATCTCCGCGGGCGGGAGGGGGGAGGTGTCGGCTTGGGCGGGGGCGTTGACGAGCAGGAAGAGGCGTTCGGGGCCGGGTGGGGCCTCGCCGCGTTCGTTGCGGTCCTGCGCGCAGATATAGATGGTGGGGTTGCCGGTGGGGGCGCGGTGGTGGGTGAAGATGTCGGTGAATTCGCGGGCGTAATCGTCGCCGAAGATGACGGTGTGGTGGGCGAGCGGGTAGGTGGTTTCGGCGCGGAAGACCCAGGTGAGGGCGGAGAGGGAGCGGTCGGCGGCGCGGAGTCTTGGCACTGCGGCGGCGACTTGTGGGCCGAAGAGGCCGGCGGTGAGCGCGGCGGGGTCGGCGTTGAGGATGATGGCGTCGGCGTCGATGCGTTCGCCGGTGGCGAGCGTGGCGTGGGTGGCGCGGCCGTTTGTGAGACCGATTTCGGTGACGTGGGATTGGGTGCGGATGGTGGCGCCGTGGTTCGTCGCGAGGCGGGCGAGCATTTCGGCGACGCGGAACATGCCGCCTTCGACCAGCCAGACGCCGGCGCGCTCGACGTGCGCAATGAGCATGAGGGTGGCGGGGGCGAGGTAGGGGGAGCTGCCGTTGTAGGTGGCGTAGCGGCCGAAGAGTTGGCGGAGGCGGGGGTCGCGGAAATACGCGCCGAGGCTGCGCCAGAGGGTGGAGAAGGCGGCGATGGCGAGCATGTCGGCGACGCCGGCGCGGCGGACGAGGGCGAAGGGTGAGCCGGGCTGGGAGGATTTGAGGAAGGGGGTTTCGAGACTGTCGTAGATGCGCTGGGCGCGGGCGCAGAAGGCGCGGTAGCCGCGGGCTTCGGCGGGTCCGGCGAAGGCGGCGATGGCGTCGGCGGATTCCTCGATATCGGCGAAGAGGTCGAGCCGGTCGCTTTCGTTCCAGGCGTGGCGGGCGAGGAGGTGGGCGGGGCGGAGGGTGAGCTCGGCGTCGAGGCTGGCGCCGGCGTCGGCGAGGAGCGCGTCGAAGACCCAGCGCATGGTGAAGACGGTGGGGCCGGCGTCGGTGGGGTGGAGGCCGCCGGCGCTGCCGGAGGTCGTTTGGCCGGCGCCGCCGGCACTAGTTGGGCCGCCGCTGCCGGCGGGGACCTGGCGCATTTTGCCGCCGATGGTGGGGGCGCGCTCGAGGATCGTGACGTCGGCGCCCTGCCGGGCGAGGTCAAGGCCTGCGGTGAGGCCGCCGATGCCGGCGCCGATGATGAGGATGCGGGGCTGGGTGGCGGGCATCCCTGAGCATTTTGCGGTTGACAGCGACTGTCAAGCGGACGTGACATAGGGCGCGACAAGAACAATTGACGGGGGTCACGCCCAATGGACGCCAGGTTGCGGATCGAGCGGACGCTTGTCGAGGCGTTGTCGTTGGCGGAGCGGCCGGGGGCGCCGCCGAAGCTGGCCGAGGCCATGCATTATGCGGTGTTTCCGGGGGGTGCGCGGATCCGGCCGCGGCTGACCATGGCGGTGGCGGCGGCGTGTGGCGCCGAGGATAGCCGGGCGGCGGCGGCGGCGGGGGCGGCGATCGAGCTGCTGCACTGCGCGTCGCTCGTGCATGACGACATGCCCTGTTTCGATGACGCGGATATGCGGCGGGGCAAGCCGTCGGTGCATCGCGCCTATGGCGAGCCGCTGGCGCTGCTGACCGGCGATGCGCTGATCGTTCTTGCGTTCCAGGCGCTGGCGATGGGGGCCGCCAAGGTGCCGGGCCGGCTTGCTGCCATGGTGGCGGCGGTGGCCGGCGCGGTGGGGGTGCCGCGGGGCATCGTGGCGGGCCAGGCCTGGGAGTGTGAGCCGGCGATCGATCTGGCCTCGTATCAGCAGGCCAAGACCGGGGCGCTGTTCGCGGCGGCGACCGAGGCGGGGGCGGCGGCGGCCGGGATGATGGGCGCACCCTGGCGGGCGCTCGGGGATTATCTCGGCGAGGCCTATCAGGTGGCCGATGATCTGAAGGACGCTGTTTCGACGCCGGAAGAGCTGGGCAAGCCGGTGGGGCAGGACGCGGCGCATGACCGGCCGAACGCGGTGCTGCAGCTCGGTGTCGCCGGCGCGGTGGCGCGGTTGCGGGTGCTGGCGGAGAAGGCGGCGGATTCGATTCCGGCTTGTCCGGGGCAGGCGTCTCTGAAGGCGCTGATCGAGCTCGAGAGCCGGCGGTTGATGCCGAAGGAGTTGCCGGCGGCGGCGGCGTGAGGTTTGTTCTTTTTTTGAAAAAAAAGAACCAAAAAAACTTTTGTTGGTTGGCAGGGGCGCCCAAGCGTGAGTGCATATGCGACAGGCGTTGAGGCCACTCGGGTAAAGGATAAAAGTTTTTTGGTTCTTTTTTTCAAAAAAGAACAAATCCTTGCCTGGCGCGACCGCACGCTGTCCGATCCGCGCTTCCAGCGCTGGGCGACGCAGTTTCCGCTGACGCGCTTCGTCGCGCGGCGGCGGGCGCGGGCGTTGTTCGATATCGCGGCGGGGTTTGTTTATACGCAGGTGCTGGTGGCGTGCATGCGCACCGGCCTGATCGCGAAACTGCGCGAGGGACCGGCGAGCGTCGAGTCGCTGGCGCCGCTGCTCGGATTGTCGGTTGCGGCGACGGAACGGCTGGTGCGGGCGGCGGCGGCCTTGAAGCTGGTCGAGTCGCGCGGGGCCGAACGCTGGGGTCTGGGCACGCTCGGCGCGGCTTTGCTCGGCAATGCCGGCGTGCAGGCGATGATCGCGCATCATGCGGTGCTTTATGAGGATCTGCGCGATCCCGTGGCGCTGCTCGAGCGGGACGGGGGCGGGACGGGGCTCGCGGGCTATTGGCCTTATGCGCGGGCGGCGGCGCCGTCGGCGCTGCGGGCGGAGGATGTGGCGGCCTATTCGGCGCTGATGGCGGCCTCGAACGGCATGGTCGCGGACCAGGTGCTGGGCGCGTATCCGGTGCGGCGGCACCGTCGGCTGCTCGATGTCGGGGGCGGCGAGGGCGCGTTCCTGACCGCGGCGGCGGCGCGGGCGCCGGATCTGCAGCTGATGCTGCTCGATCTGCCGGCGGTGGTGGAGCGGGCGCGGGCGCGACTCGGGGAAGCCGGGCTGCTCGGGCGGGCGACGCTCGCGGGCGGGGATTTTTTCGCCGATCCATGGCCGGCGGGGGCCGATCTCATCACCTTCGTCCGGGTCATTCACGACCATGACGACGAGGCGGTGATGCGGCTGCTGCGCGCGGCGCGGGCGGCCATTGCGTCGGGCGGGACACTGCTCATCGCGGAGCCCATGGCGGGCGGCGGCGAGGCGGCGATCGGCGACGCGTATTTCGGTTTTTACCTGCTGGCGATGGGGTCGGGCCGGGCGCGGACCCCGGAACAGCTCATGAAAATGGTGACGGAGGCGGGGTTTTCGGCGCCGCGTCTGGTGCCGACGGCGGCGCCGATGCTGGCGCGGGTGCTTCTGGCGCGTGGCTGATGGCCTACCGCCGGGTAACCTCGGCGTAAGTTTGGATTGACAGTCCGGTGTGTAAGGTTACTGTGACAGTCAGGCGATCGGAATCGAACGGCGCCGAAGGGGAGGCAACCGGCTGATGGAAGCGACTGCGGTCGTGCTGCGCGCGCCGGAGCGGATCGAGCTGAGCCGCCTGGCACTGGATGCGCCCGGGACCGGCGACCTGGTGGTCGACGTGGCCTGGAGCGGGATCAGCACCGGGACCGAGAAGCTGCTCTATTCCGGCCGGATGCCGCCTTTCCCGGGCATGGGATATCCGCTGGTGCCGGGCTACGAATCGGTGGGCCGGGTGCGCGAGGCGGGAGCCGAGACGCGGCATCGGGCAGGCGATTTCGTGTTCGTGCCGGGGGCGCGTTGTTTCGGCGCGGTGCGCGGCTTGTTCGGGGGCGCGGCCTCCTGCCTCGTGGTGCCGGATGGGCGCGTGGCGTCGCTCGATGCGGGGCTGGGCGAGCGCGGCATTCTCGTGGCGCTGGCGGCGACCGCCTATCACGCCTACCGCGATGGTGCGCCACCGGAACTGATCGTCGGGCATGGCGTGCTCGGGCGGCTGCTGGCGCGACTCGCGGTGCTGCATGGCGGGGCGCCCACGGTTTGGGAGCGCGATCCGGTGCGGGCCGGCGGCGCGGATGGGTATGCGGTGCTCGATCCCGAGGCCGACTCGCGGCGCGATTATGCGCGCATCTGCGATGTCAGCGGCGATCCGGGTCTGCTGGATGGATTGATCGCGCGCAGCGCGCGGGGCGCGGAAATCGTGCTTGCCGGCTTCTACAGCGACCGGCTGGGCTTCGCATTTCCGCCGGCCTTCATGCGGGAGGTGCGGATCCGCATCGCCGCGGAATGGGAGCGCGCCGACCTCGATGCGGTGGCGCGGCTGGTGGATGGCGGGCGGCTTTCGCTCGACGGTTTGATTACGCACATGCAACCGGCGGGAGCGGCGGATACGGCCTACCGCACCGCGTTCGGTGACGCATCCTGCGTGAAAATGGTGCTTGATTGGAGGGGCTGCGCATGAACGCGTCTACGGGACCGATCGAGCCGGGTGGTGCAGGGGCAAGTGAGCCGGGCATGCGCAAGCGCGACACGCAGGTGATCGCGATCTACGGCAAGGGCGGCATCGGCAAGAGCTTCACGCTCGCCAATCTCAGCTACATGATGGCGCAGCAGGGTCGGCGCGTGCTGCTGATCGGCTGCGATCCGAAGAGCGACACCACGTCGCTTCTGTTCGGCGGGCGCAGCTGCCCGACCATCATCGAGACCTCGTCGCGCAAGAAGGCGGCGGGCGAGAAGGTCGAGATCGGCGATGTATGCTTCAAGCGCGACGGCGTGTTCGCGATGGAGCTGGGCGGACCCGAAGTCGGCCGCGGCTGCGGCGGGCGCGGCATCATCCACGGGTTCGAGCTTTTGGAAAAACTCGGGTTCCATTCGTGGGATTTCGATTACGTTCTGCTCGACTTCCTGGGTGACGTGGTGTGCGGCGGATTCGGATTGCCGATCGCACGCGACATGTGCCAGAAGGTGATCGTGGTCGGTTCGAACGACCTGCAGTCGTTGTATGTCGCGAACAACGTCTGTTCCGCGGTCGAATACTTCAAGAAATTGGGCGGCAATGTCGGCGTGGCCGGCATGGTCGTCAACAAGGACGACGGCACCGGGGAGGCGCAAGCGTTTGCGAGCGCCGCGGGCATCCCGGTGTTGGCGGCGATTCCGGCGGATGACGACATCCGCCGGAAGAGCGCCTCCTATGAAATCATCGGCAAGCCGGGTTCGCGTTGGGCGCCGATGTTCGAGCAGCTGGCGACACAGGTCGCCGAGGCACCGCCGCTACGGCCGGCGCCGCTCTCCCACGAGAAGCTGCTCGACCTCTTCAAGGGCGATGCGGTCGGGCGCGATGTGGTGCTGCAGCCGGCGTCGCTCGAGGACATGTGGGTCGAGGCAGCGCCGGTGCGCGCCTCGCTCGAAGTGATCTACGAGGGAGCCGGCTGAATGAGCGCCGCGCCGACCCCGGCGGCCGCTTCGGGGGGGTGTCATGGCGGCCGCGAGACGATGCTCGAGGCCGCGCGCGCGGCCGGCAAGAGCGAGGCGCTCGACCGGTATGCCACGGACTATCCGAAAGGTCCGCATGACCAGCCGCAATCGATGTGCCCGGCCTTCGGGTCGTTGCGCGTGGGTTTGCGCATGCGGCGGGTGGCGACGATCCTCTCGGGCTCGGCCTGTTGCGTCTATGGACTGACCTTCACCTCCCATTTCTATGGTGCCAAGCGCAGCGTCGGCTACGTGCCGTTCAATTCCGAAAGCCTGGTGCGCGGGCAGCTCTACGAGGACATCCGTGAGGCGGTGTTCAAGACCGCGAAGCCGGAGGATTACGACGCCGTCGTGGTGATCAATCTCTGCGTGCCGACCGCGTCGGGCGTGCCGCTCGACCTGTTGCCGAAGCAGATCGACGGCGTGCGGGTGATCGGCATCGACGTGCCGGGGTTCGGCGTGCCGACGCATGCGGAGGCGAAGGACGTGCTGTCGGGCGCGATGCTCAAGGCGGCGCGTCTCGAGGCCGAGGCAGGGCCGGTGGCGCGGCCGCGCGGCGCGCGCGATCTGCCGAGTGTCACGCTGCTCGGGGAATTGTTTCCGGCTGATCCGGCCGGCGTCGCGGCGATGCTGGCGCCCATGGAGCTGTGTGTCGGGCCGCAGGTGCCGGCGCGCGAATGGCGCGACATGTATGCGGCGCTCGATTGCGTCGCGGTCGGCGCCACGCATCCTTTCTATGTGGCGAGCGTGCGCGAATTCCACGAGGCGGGGCGGCCGGTGGTCGGTTCCGCGCCGGTCGGGCTCGAGGGCACGGCGGCGTGGCTCGAGGCGATCGGGCGGGCGGCGAACGTGCCGGCCGACAAGATCGACGCGGCGAAGGCGCGGACGCTGTCGGCGATCCGCACGGCGCTGGAGGCCAATCCGGTGCGGGCGCGGGTGACGGTTTCGGGCTACGAAGGATCGGAGCTGCTCGTCGCCCGGCTGCTGATCGAGGCCGGCGCGGAAGTGCCTTATGTGGGCACCGCCTGCCCCAAGACGGAATGGAACGCGGCCGATCTCGCCTGGCTCCAGGCGCATGGCGCGTTCGTGCAGTTTCGTGCGTCGCTGGAACAGGACATGCACGCGATGCGCGATGCGCGGCCGGACCTGGCGCTGGGCACAACGCCGCTGGTGCAGGAAGCCAAGCAGCTCGGCGTTCCGGCCGCGTATTTCACCAACATCGTCTCGGCGCGGCCGCTTTTCGGGGCGGCGGGCGTGGGGGCGATGGCGCAGATCGTCGCCGCGCAGACCCGAGGGGCCGCGCGGTTCGGCGAGATGCGCGAATTCTTCGAGGGTGTCGGGGTCCGTGACGTCGCCGGCTATGGCTGGCAGGGGGTCCCCGATCCGCATCCGGAGAGCCGCGCCAAATTCCGCAAGATGCGGGAAGCGCGCGTGAAGGCCGAAGCGGCGGTGGGGACCTGATGCTCGTTCTCGATCACGACCGGGCCGGCGGCTATTGGGGCGCGGTCTACGCATTCTGCGCGATGCGGGGCCTGCGGGTGATGATCGACGGTCCGGTGGGCTGCGAGAATCTGCCGGTGACCGCGGTGCTGCATTACACCGACGGGCTGCCGCCGCATGAATTGCCGGTGGTGGTCACGGGTCTGGCCGAGGAGCAGCTCTCGAGCGAGGGCACCGAAGGGTCGATGCGGCGCGCCAACGACGTCTCCGATCCGGAGATGCCGGGCGTGGTGGTGACGGGCAGCATCGCCGAGATGATCGGCGGGGGCGTGACGCCCGAGGGATCGAACCTGATGCGGTTCATTCCGCGCACCATCGACGAGGATCAGTGGCAGACCGCGGACCGGGCGATCTTCTGGCTGTGGAACGAGTTCGGGGCGAAGCGGGCGAAGCCGAAGGCGCGGCCGGCCGGCGCCAAGCCGCGGGTGAACATCATCGGGCCGATCTACGGCACCTTCAACATGCCGTCCGATCTCGCCGAGATCCGCCGCCTCGTCGAGGGGATCGGCTGCGAGGTCAATCTGACCTTCCCGCTCGGGTCGCATCTCGAGGACGTGCCGAAGCTCGTCGATGCGGACGTGAATATCTGCCTCTATCGCGAGTTCGGCCGGCAATTGTGCGAGGAGCTGGGCAAGCCCTACCTGCAGGCGCCGATCGGGATCTTCGCCACGACGAGCTTCCTGCGCAAGCTCGGCGAACTCACGGGGCTCGATCCGGAGCCGTTCATCGCCGCGGAGAAGCAGACCACGATCAAGCCGATCTGGGATCTGTGGCGCTCGGTGACGCAGGATTTCTTCGCGACCGCGAGTTTCGGCATCGTCGCGACCGAGACCTATGCGCGGGGGATGCGGCAGTTTCTCGAGAGCGAGCTCGGGATTTCCTGCAATTTCGCGATCGCCCGCAAGCCGGGGGCGAAGACAGACAATGCCGGCGTGCGGGCGCAGGTGAAGGCCGCGCCCCCGCTGGTATTGTTCGGCTCGTTCAACGAGCGGATGTATGCGGCCGAGGCCGGCGGGCGCTCGGTGTTCATCCCGGCGTCCTTCCCCGGCGCCATCATCCGCCGCGCCACGGGCACGCCGTTCATGGGCTATGCCGGGGCGACCTACATCGTTCAGGAATACTGCAACGCGCTGTTCGACGCGCTGTTCCACATCCTGCCGCTCGGCACGGAGCTCGATCGGATCGAGCCGACGCCCGCGCGCGGCCGGCATGAATGGGACGACGCGGCGGCGGCGATGTTGCAGGAGCGGGTCGAGAGCGAGCCGTTTCTGGTGCGCATCTCGGCTGCCAAGCGCTATCGCGACCGCATCGAGAAGGATGCGCGCGAAGCGGAGGAGGCGCGTGTCACCGCCGAGCGAGTTGCCCGTTCGCTCGCGGCCCTGCTCGCCGAGAGGGTCACATGAACAAGAACGGGGTCTGGGGCCATGCTTGATATGGCACGCCTTTGGCGTGACGCCCCAGCGGAGTGCGGAGGCGGAGCCTCTGCCCGCCGCAGGCGCATCTGTTGCGCCTACGGACCAGCAATCACCGGCAGTTTCGAATTGCGCCGGCGATCCCTGCTGCGTGGGACAAACGCGGCTCTGGCCCGCGGGCCAAGAAAGGAGGGTGGTTGAATGGCTTTGGATGTTGATAGGTCGAGCTCCACATCGGGGCTGACCGAGGAGGAAGCGAAGGCGTTTCACAGCATCTTCATGACAAGCTTCCTCGGCTTCACCGGAATCGCGGTTGTCGCGCACTTCCTGGTGTGGACGTGGCGGCCTTGGCTGCAGACGCCCACGGCGTCGACGCAACAGTCGATGCTGCATGCGCTTCATCACGTAACGGCCCTGCTGGGCTAGGAGGGCTCACCAATGTGGAAAGTCTGGCTACTCTTCGATCCGCGGAGAGCCCTGGTTGCGCTGTTCGTCTTCCTGTTCGTACTGGCGCTGCTGATTCACTTCATTCTGCTCAGCACCGACCGGTTCAACTGGCTCGACGGACCGCACGCGCATGCCATGGCGCCGACGGCGGCCCAGCAGATTCAGCCGCTGCCAGCGTCAAAGTAGGCGGCAACGGCTGCGCGGCCGGGGACGATCAGGCAAGGCCTGGCCGTCTCCGGCTCGCGGGGCCGCGGTCCGCGTCGTGAAGGTTTGGGAGAATTGCCATGTCGATGCTGAGCTTCGAGAAGAAGTATCGGGTACGTGGCGGAACGCTGATCGGCGGCGATCTGTTCGACTTCTGGGTCGGGCCCTTCTATGTCGGCTTCTTCGGCGTCACCACGATTTTCTTCGCGGTGCTCGGCACCGCGTTGCTTGTGTACGGCGCCGCCATCGGCGGCACCGCGGATATCTGGAAGATCAGCATCGCGCCGCCTGACCTGAAATACGGGCTGGGACTGGCACCGCTCGCGCATGGCGGGCTGTGGCAGCTGATCACGATCTGTGCGACGGGCGCGTTCTGCTCCTGGGCGGCGCGCCAGGCGGAGATCGCGCGCAAGCTCGGCATGGGGCTGCATGTTCCGGTGGCGTTCAGTTTCGCCATTCTGGCCTATGTAACGCTCGAGATCATCCGGCCGTTCCTGCTCGGCGCCTGGGGAAATGGTTTTCCTTATGGCATTCTGAGCCATCTCGACTGGGTCTCGAATGTCGGGCACCAGTTCCTGCACTTCCACTACAATCCGGCGCATATGCTGGCGATCACGTTCTTCTTCACGAACGCGCTGGCACTGGCGCTGCACGGATCGCTCGTCCTGGGGGCGGCCAATCCCGGGCCCGGCGAGGTGGTGAAAGGGGCCGGACACGAGAACCAGTATTATCTGGATGCGATCGGCTGGTCGATTGGGCCGCTCGGCATCCACCGGCTCGGCATCTTCCTGGCTTGCGGTGCGGCGTTCTTCAGCGCGGTCTGCATCCTGCTCAGCGGTCCGTTCTGGACCCGCGGCTGGCCGGAATGGTGGAACTGGTGGCTCAACCTGCCGGTCTACACGAAGTGAAATGAACGCGCCCGGCGCGCAGGCGCCGGGCATCTCACGGGGATTGCGCCATGGCCGCGTATCAAAACATCTTCACCCGGGTCCAGATACGAGGACCCATGCACACGGTGCCGCTCAAGCGCGGCAACGAGGACCGGTTCGGCAAGCCGTTCTTCTCGCACCTGCTCGGCCGGTTCGGCGATCCGCAAGTGGGTCCGCTCTATATCGGCCGGGTGGGGATCGCGTCGGTGGCCTGCGGGGCGATCGCGATCGTCATCATCGGGCTGAACATGGCGGCCTCGGTCGGGTTCAGCCCGACGCGGTTCGTCCATGAGCTGCCCTGGCTCGCGCTCGAGCCGCCGCCGCCGCAATACGGGCTGCACTTCCCGCCGCTGGCGCAGGGCGGGTGGTGGCTGATGGCCGGCTTCTTCCTCACCACCTCGATCCTGCTCTGGTGGGTGCGGATGTATCGCCGGGCGCGGGCGCTGGGCCTGGGCACGCACACGCCCTGGGCTTTCGCGTCGGCCATCTGGCTCTATCTGGTGCTCGGCTTCATCCGGCCGATCCTGATGGGGAGTTTCGCCGAGGCGCCGCCGTTCGGGGTTTTCCCGCACCTCGATTGGACCGCCTCCTTCTCAGTCCGCTACGGGAACCTATTCTACAATCCGTTCCACATGCTCTCGATCGCCTTCCTCTACGGTTCCGCGGTGCTGTTCGCCATGCATGGCGCGACGGTGCTGGCGACCACGCGCTACGGCGCGGAGCGGGAGGTGGAGCAGATCGTCGACCGGGGCACGGCCTTCGAGCGCGGCGGTCTGTTCTGGCGCTGGACCATGGGGTTCAACGCGACGGCGGAGAGCATCCATCGCTGGGCCTGGTGGTTCGCGGTGCTGGTGACGCTGACGGGGGGTATCGGCATCCTGCTGACCGGCACGGTGGTCGATAACTGGTTCATCTGGGGCGTGAAGCACGGCATCGCGCCGGACTACCCCTACTCGTTCGTCCCTGGAGGCGTTCAGGACCCGTCGCTGACTTGGCACGGATACACGGGAGCGACACCATGAGCTTCGTATTGCGGCTGGCGGGCGCCGCCATTGTCACGGCCGCGGCGGGCCTGACCTTCACCTTCACGCATCCGCCGGTGACCACGATCCAGCGCGGCTACCGGGGCCTCGGACTCCAGGTGAACTACCTGCCGTCCTATGTGCAGAAATTGCGGGAGATCAACAAAGTTCCCGATCCGGAGCCGCCGATCGATCCGGCGGGGTCGCCCTCCTCGGACACCTACCAGAACGTCAAGGTGCTCGGGAAGGTGGACAGTCTCGAGTTCCTGCGGGTGATGGCCTCGATCAAGGACTGGGTGGCGCCGGTGCAGGGCTGCACCTACTGCCACCATCCGGACAATCCGGCCTGGGACGTGAAATACACGAAGATCGTCGCGCGGCGGATGCTGCAGATGGTCGAGCACATCAACACGGACTGGGCGGTGCATGTCGGCAAGGTGGGGGTGACGTGCTATACCTGCCATCGCGGGCATCCGGTGCCGTCGCGCATCTGGTTCAACGCGCCGCCGCCGGCGCCGGCGCAGCTCGGCGGCATGGCGGAAGCGAATCAGGGCAAGAACATTCCGAACGTGACGGCGGGATATTCGTCGCTGCCCTATGATCCGCTCTCGCTCTATCTCGAGAAGGGCTACAACATCCGGGTGCAGGCGGCGGTCGCGTTGCCGGGGACCGACAGCAACTCGCTCAAGCACGCCGAGTGGACCTATGCGCTGATGATGTATATCGCGCAGTCGCTCGGGGTGAACTGCGATTACTGCCACAACACGCGGGCGTTCCGGGACTGGGCGCAGAGCTCGCCGCAGCGGGTGAGGGCCTGGTATGGGATCCGCATGGTGCGGGACCTCAACAACAACTTCCTCGACAAGCTGCATGACGTGTTTCCGGCCTACCGGCTCGGGCCGATGGGCGACTCGCCGAAGATCGGCTGTGCCACCTGCCACAAGGGCGTCTACAAGCCGCTCTACGGCATCAGCATGCTGGGGACCTATCCCGAGCTCGCGGCCAACGGTCTCGTGAACACGACGGCGGATATCGGGCACGTGATGCCCGTGCCGAAGGAGTAGGGCCCAAGGCCGGCGCGTTCGCCGGCCCCCACGGCTTGGAACGACCCCAAAGGGCCCGCTTGCGGGCCCTTCTTTTTTGCGCCGCAGCAAATTTGTTTTGCGGTGCAGCAATCTATTCTCAATTTTATTATCGCCGCCGCAAGTGAGGCTTGCGCAACGGGTGCCGCTGCAAATATGCGACAGGCCATGCCGGGCGGACATTTCTGGCTTGCGGCACATGGGGCTCACGGTTAGATACCCGGCACTTCGCGTCCCGGGTGCTTTGCCCGGCCCCGGGATGAGAAGGTTTGTGCCGTGTGCTTGCGGGCGGCACGAGAGGAGAGTGGCGGCGCGGAATTGCAACACGGATCGGGCGGCCCGCTTGTGCCGGCCGGATTGGGGGAAGAAACGATGGGGCGGAGCAAGAAGACGGGTTGGTGGGTGCGTTCGAGCCTACTCGCGCTGACGGCCGCGGGGGCGATCGGTATTGATGCGGCGACGCCGGCGCGGGCGGTTCCCGCGTTCGCGCAGCAGACGGGCTATGCCTGCGCGCAATGCCATATCGGCGCGCTCGGTCCTCAGCTCACGCCGTTCGGGCGCATGTTCAAGATGCGCGGCTATTCGATCCGCGGCGGCGACCAGTGGTATTCGCATGTACCGGTCGCGGTGTGGATGCAGTTCGGCTTCGAGCACTACAACAAGGATCTGCCCGCCGGGTCATACGCCCATTATTACAACGCCAACGATAATGCCGGGCTCGACGCGGTGAGTATCTTCATCGCGGGTGGCTGGCAGAACGATGCCGGCGTCGGCTTCGGCGCGTTCATCCAGACGACCTACGACAACACCGCCAAGACGATCGCGGAAGACAACACCGACATCAAGGTGACCGATCAGATCACGCTGAACGGCAAGGACACGATCATCGGTGTGTCGCTGAACAACGGGCCTGGCGTGGCCGATCCCTATAACGACAACGGCATCTGGGGTTATCCCTATATCGGTCCCTTCATCGGGCTGGGCGGCAATGCCTCGCTTGCACTCGATGGCGGCGTGCTCCAGAGCAACACGGTCGGCGTGACCGGCTATATCTGGTACGACCAGAGCATCTATCTCGAGGCGGGCCTTTATACGTCGGAATCGCCGTGGCAGCTGCAGCATACCGGCGAGGCCTACGGGCTGGGCAGCAACACCGGCGTCGAGCCGTATGTGCAGTTCGACAAGGCCTGGTTCTGGGGTCCGAACAATGCCCATGCCGGCTTCACGTTCTGGAACGGAAGGTTCAATCCGGTCAATCCGGCTGCCAAGTTCGGCACGATCGGCAATTACGGTCACAATACCTATACCGATTTGTGGTTCCAGCACGGGTATCAGTTCCTGAGCGACAACGACGTGCATGAGGTGGCCAATGACGGCTATCTCGGCATCGAGTGGCAGGATCTGAAAGGCTTCACGAACCCGAACAGCCCGCTCTACGGCAGTTCGAAGAACAGCAACATGCTGTATCACTGGCATGAGGGCGTGAATTATTTCTACCAGAACACCTATGGCTTCAACATCGCCTACGACAAAGTCTGGGGTAATAAGAACCAGCTTCTCTATAATAACGGTCTGAACGACGGCACGGGCAGCATCAAGGGCTCGCCGGATACCACTTTCTGGCTGTTCGAAGTGGATTGGGTGCCGTTCGGCAAGGAAGACCATTTCTGGCCGCTGCGTCCGTTCATCAATTGGCGGCTTGGTCTGCAGTACTATCTGTACACGCAGTTCAATGGGGCGGGCCGCAACTATGACGGGTTCGGCCGGAATGCGTCCGACAACAATACCCTGTTCCTCTACCTCTGGACCGTTTTCTGAAGGGAGTCGCCATGTCTGTTCGTAACCTCCTGGCGGGGCTTGCGCTCTCCGCCACCATCGCCGCCCCGGCGCTCGCGGCGGAGCCGCTCGCCGGCGATCCGCAGCACGGGCTGGAGATCTACAAGCACATCTGCTCGCTCTGCCATTCGAACAAGAAGGGCGTGATCGTGATCGGCCCACCGCTCTACGGCGCCTATGGCCGTAAGGTCGCGAGCTACCCGGGCTACCACTACTCCGAGGCGCTCAAGGCGAAGGACTGGACCTGGGACGTTCCCCACCTCCTGATCTGGGAAGCCGGCGCGCGGAAGATGGTGCCGGGCACCAAGATGTCGTTCCCGGGCCTGAAGAACCCGAAGGACCGGCAGGACATCATCGCGTATCTGCAGACGCTGCACGACTAAGTCCCCGACGGACCGGGGGGTGCCGCGGCGAAACCGGGAGGCGGCCGGAGCGTCTCCCGGAGACGGCCAGAACCGCGTATGATCGCGGGGACCGGCCGGCTCCGGGCCGGCCGCCGCCGCAGACGCGGCGGCGGAGTTAGACGGAGGACAACGTTCATGAACGCCAAGATTGCGGTGCTCGCAGCCACCTTCAGCCTTGCTGCGACCGGTGCGTTCGCGCAGACCAAAACCTATCTCGTGCATTTCGACGGCTCATGCCTCGGCATGCGCCTCAAGATCTTCAATGGCTACAATGTGCACGGGAACACGATCGGCTGCGGCGAAACCAAGCGGCTCTATGTCGGCACCATCAAGCAGGGTGACGTCGCCGACGTGAACAACGTGAATTCGGCCGAAGACCTGGTGAAGCTCAATTACGTCATCGGTCTGCGGAATCATACCTGGGTGCTGTATGAGACGCTGGACGGCAAGACCGAGGAAATCGGGAATGGCTTCTGGACCAAGCAAGGACCGGAAGTGACCGTCGAGAGCGTTCCCGGCGTGACGCCGCCTCCCGGCGCTGCTCCCGCTCAGCCTCAGAAGAAATAAGCGCACGCGGGGCCGGGCCTCCTCAGGTCCGGCCTCTGCCGACTCCAAGATACCCGCGCTTGCGTGTTTGAGAACCGGTTATGGCGGCCGTCCGACGGCGATTTCCTGCGCTCCGGTGCTCACGGGCATTAAGCCCGCTCCGCTCCGGTGCTCGCAAATCACCGCCAGCCGACTCACCATAACCGGCTCTCAAACACGCTCTCTGTAACCGGTTCTGGCGGCCGTCTGATTGCGATTTCCTGCGCTCCGGTGCTCACGGGCATTAAGCCCGCGCTCTGGCCGCGCGGCATTTTAGATTCGCAAAAGTTTTTTGGTTCTTTTTTTCAAAAAAGAACCTCTTTCTTCCTAACCTCCACCACAGCCCCCGCGCCGCCGTGACTGTCTCGACCATAAGTTAACGAACCAAGCCCCTATACAGCTTGCGCGCGAGACGCTTTTCCGGCATTTAACCATTGCGTGGCCATAACGGGCCCTCCCCGCACGACGGTCGAGGTGCCCGTGAGTTCCTATGCCTGGCTCGCAATCGGAGGTGGCGCGTGGTCGCTGGCTTCCAACTGGAACGACTTAACCGACGGGATCGACCCGTCGCTGACCGTGCCGGGTGCCTCGGACAGCGTGGCGATCGCGGGGCCGAGCGGCACCGCCATCGGCACGATCACCGGGGCGGGACAGGCGGCGAGCGCGGCGTTCAGCGGGAATACCGCGCTGGCGGGGAGCTTCGCGCTGGCGCAATGGGCGCTGGGGTCGGGCGGGACCGGGGGGCTGCTGGATATCGGCGCGGCCGCGTTGTTGCAGTCGGGCACGGGCACGATCGCCTCGGGCAGCGCGATCGTGGGTGGGACGGGAGCCTCGCTGTCGGTGGCGGGCACGCTGACCGTCGGCGCCGGGCTGAGCGGATTGGGGGCGGCGAGCGCGGCGCTCGATGCGACCGGCGGGGCCGTGGTTTCCGTCCAATCGCTGGTGCTCGATGGGAGTTCGGCGTCGCTCTTCGTGGATGCGAACTCGGTGCTCGATGTCGGGGGCAGCGGGCAGGCCGCGGCTTCGGGCGCGCTGACGGTGGAGAGCGGGGGCACGCTGTCCGGGTTCGGCAATGCCGACGCTTACGGGACCCTGGTCAATGACGGCACGATCCGCGCGAGCGGCGGCGCGCTGATGATCGGCGCCGCCGGCGGCAGCGGGACGCTCGCGATCGCCGCCGGCGCCCTATTGGTGTGCAACGGGCGGACCGGGCCCGGACAGACCGTGGACTTCCTGGGCGCCGGGGGCACGCTGGCCTTTTCCACCGAGGCCGATGCGCCGCAGGGCATGCTGGCCGGGTTCGCGGCGGGTGACGCGATCGACGTGCTCGGCAGTCCGATCAGCGCCGCCTCCTGGTCGCAGACCAGCGCCTCGGGCGGTGTGCTGACGCTGTTCTATGGCAACCAGGTGGCCGACAGCCTGACGCTGCTCGGCAATTACGGGGGCCAGGATTTCCTGGTCGGCGGCGATGGCGCCAACGGCAGTCTGATCACGCTGGCGGCGGCGGGCAGCGGCGGCGGGACGCTGAGCGGCGGCACCTCGACGCCGGACGCCTACGCCTGGATCGGCACCGGTTCGGCGGCCTGGGACAACCGGCTCGAATGGCAGGATCTGTCGAGCGGGGCCAATCCGGCGGCGGTCGCGCCCGGGCACAACGATCTCGTCACGATCGCGGCGCCGGCCACGCAGTTCATCGTCGTGAGCGGGCCGGGCGACGCGGCCTCGCTCGCCGTGAGCGGGGAGCTGGCGCTGGCCGGAAGCTTCGCGGTGGGGACGCTCGCGATCGGCAGCGGCAGCGCGCCGGGGGTGGTCGATCTGCTGCCGGGGACGGTTTTGACGGCGGCGCAAGGGACGCTGGCGAACGGGGCTCTGTCCGCGGTCGGGAGCGGCACGACGCTGTCGGTCGCGGGGACATGGGCTCTCGGCGGCGGGCCGGCGGGCGTGGGGCTGCCGGCGACGACGCTATCGGCGCTGTCGGGGGCGACGATCGCGCTCGGCGGGCTCGTGCTCGGCGGCGGTTCGGGCAACACGGTCGTGACCGATACGACCGGACGGATCGAAATCGGCACGCTCGGCGGCGCGGCGGCGGGGGCGGTGACGGTCGATCCGGGGGCGACCTTGGCGGGCAACGGGTCGGTGAACCCGTTCGGCAACGTCGTGGATAACGGCACCATCGCGGCCTCGGGCGGGACGCTGACGCTGGGGCGCGTCGGCGGCACCGGGGCGCTATCGATCGGGGCCGGGGCGACGCTGTCGCTCGAGGCGCAGACGGCGGTGCCGATCGCGTTCGCGGGGGCGGACGGCACGTTGCGGATCGCCGGCGAGCTGGCGGCGCCGACCGGGACATTGAGCGGGTTCGCGGTGGGCGACGCGATCGATGTCGTGGGCGATCCGATCACCTACGCGCAGTTCGTGGCCGGCAGCGTGACCGGCACCGGGACGCTGGTGCTGAGCTACGACACCACCATCGTCGCGCGGATCCCGGTCTCCGGCAGTTTCACCGGCAATTTTTTCGCCGTCACGCCGGATGGGGCGGGGGGCACCGATTTGGTGCTGACCCGCGGCGGCGGCAGCGGGGGCAGCGGCGGGCAGGGCAATGCCGACCTGCTTTCCTGGACCAATCCGGTGAGCGGCAAGTGGTCGCAGGCGAGCAACTGGACCGATCTCACGACCGGGCAGCCGGCGACGGCGCCGCCGGGCAGCCTCAACGCGGTGCTGATCACCGGGCCGTCGAACGGGACGTTTCAGACGGTGGGCGGGCCCGCGAATTGCGCGAGCCTGACGCTGATCGGCGACAATGTGCTCGCGCAGGGCTACGCGGTGGGCACGCTGACGGTGGGCAGCGGGAGCACGGCCGGGGTCGTCGCGCTTTCGGGCACGCTCGCGAGCCAGAGCGCGTCGATTCTCGACGGCACCTTGGCGCTCACCGGGATCGGGGACGTCTGGACCGATGCCGGCACGCTGACGCTGGGTAGCGGCGCGGCGGGACAGGGCACTGCCAGCACGCTGGTTTCGCTGACCCGGTCGGCGAGCGTGCAGACGGCCGGGCTCGTGCTCGGGGGTGGGCTCGGCGACACGATCACCGTGGATCCGACCGCCGTCTTCGAGGTGGGAACGGTGGGCGGCGCGGCAGCCGGGGCGGTCACGATCGACCCGGGCATCCTGGTGGCCGGCAACGGCAGCCTTAATCCCTTCGGGTCGGTGGTCGATAACGGCACGCTGACGGCGCAGGGAGGAACGCTGGCACTCGGCGCGACGAGCGGCGCAGGGACGATCACGATCGCGGCGGAGGCGACGCTCGCGCTGGGCGGCGGCGAGTCGGTGGGGATCGGTTTCGCGGGGGCCGGGGCGACGCTCTGGCTCGGCGCCGGGACGCCGGCCGGGGTGATCGACGGGTTCGCGCCCGGCGACCAGATCGTGCTGGCCGGAAGCCTGCTCACCGGCGTGAGCTACGCGCCGGGCAGCGGCGGGATCGGCACGCTCACGCTCAGCTATGGCGGCCAGGCGGTGGGTTCGTTGTTGCTGGCCGGGAACTATGCCGGGGACGTGTTCTCGCTGCTGCCGGACGGGAGCGGAACGGCGATCGTGGTGAATGGCGGAGGCGGAGGCCCCTCGGGCGGGACCGCGACGCCGGACCAATATGTCTGGACCGGGGCGGCGGCGGACGGGCTCTGGAACGATGCCGGGAACTGGCAGGATCGGAGCGCGGGGCTCGATCCGGCGGCGGTGGCGCCGGGGCTGAACGATCTGGTCACCATCGTCGGCCCCGCCTCGGGGCTGCTCGCGATCGCGGGGCCGGCGGACGCGGCCTCGCTCACGCTTGTGGGCGGGGTGGCGCTGGCGGGCGCCTATGCGGTGGGGGCGCTCAGCGTCGCGGGGACGCTGGTGCTGGGCCCGGCCGGAACGCTGACCGCCGCGAGCGGCGTCCTTGCGGGGAGCGTGCTGGGCGAGGGGGGCACGCTCAGCCTTTCCGGGACCGCGACGCTCGGGCCGACGGGCGCGCTCGATGCGATGTCGGGCGCATGGCTCGAGATGGGGTCGCTGACGCTGGACGGGGGCGTGGTCGCGACCGACGCTGCGGGATCGGTGGAGATCGGCACGGGCGGCGGGCCGGTGGCCGGGGCGATCACGGTCGATCCGGGGGCGGAACTGGCCGGTAACGGACGGGTCGGGCTCGGCGGGCGGATCGTCGATGACGGGATGATCGCGGCCTCGGGGGGCACGCTCTCGCTCGGCGCGGTGAGCGGGAGCGGGACGCTCGAGATCGGCGTGGGGGCGACGCTGGCGCTCGAGGCGGGCGCGGCCGGGGTGGTGATCGATTTCGCGGGGCCCGGAACGCTCGCGATCGCGCCGGGGGCGATGCCGCAGGCCGCGATCGCCGATTTCACCGCCGGCGACGCGATCGTGCTGCCGCTCAGTGGTATTACGGGGACGCAATATACGCAGACGGCGCCCGGCCTCGGCACGCTCGCGTTGCTGGCCGGCAATCAGGTGGCCGGCACGCTGACGCTGCTCGGCGTCGGCAGCGGCCAGAGTTTCACCATCACGACCGGGCCCGGCTCGACCGTGTTGACAACAGAGCCCGCAACGAACGGGACCGGAGGCACCATGGGACAGCAGGGAAATTATCAATCGGGACCGGAGGATGCCGGCACTTTCGTGGCCAGCCTGCCCTATTACCAGCAATATTGGGTGGGGCACGTTCTGGGGATGGGCAGTTCGAGCGGGGCGCTCGAGGCCTATCTGCAGGTCTCGCCGGACGGCGTGACCTGGGGCGCGTATCAGCCATTCTACGGCAATGTCGGGATCGATGCCGCGGCCTCGGCCTATCAGAAGATCGTGGTGCCGTCGGGCTATATCGCGATGCTGGCGCAGGGCAGCGAGCCGCTCACGATCGTGGACTGGAATGCGTTGCCGGCGGTGCTGGTGGGCAATGCCGGGATCGATTCGATTTTCGGCGCGACCGGCGACACGATCGTGGGCGGCACCGGCCCGGGCGATCTGCTGTGGGCGGACGGCGCGACCGGCACCATTATCGGTTCTGCCAACGATACGATCATCACGGGGCAGGGCAATGACAGCGTGCAGAGCTCCACGGGGCGCAGCCTGATTTTCGTGGGCTCCGGACAGGATTCGGTGCAGAGCAACGGCAGCGACACGGTGATCTGCACGTCCAACGAGGTCAGCGCCTCGACCGTGACGGCGGCAGGCAGCGACGTGATCTGGGGCCCCAATCTCGGCCAGCTCACTTTCGTGGGCGGCGCCGGCGCCAGCACGGTCGTGGGCGGCAGCGGCACGACGATTTTTCACGGCGGCAGCGGATCGGGCGGTGTTTTCTGGGGGTATCGCGCGGCGCTCGCGGAATATATCGGCGGCAGCGGGTCGGCGACCGTGGTCGGCGGCACCGGCGCGCTCGACGTGGTGGGCGGGGCCGGCAACATCACGGTATTCGGCGGCACCGGTTACGCCGACATTCAAGGTGCCGCGGGTGGAAGCCAGTATATCGTGGGCACGGGTCCGAGCGCGGTCGATGCCGCGTCGGGCAACGCGGTGTGGCTCGTGGGCGGCGCCAACAACACGCTCGTCGCGAGCGGCGGCAATGTCGTGCTGTCGGGCGGCGCCTCCTACGGCAACAACGAATACACGATCGGCGACGGACCCTGCACCGTGATCGGCGGCCATGGCAGCGATACCATCAATACCGGGGGTGGTCCGGCCACCATTTTCGGCGGCAGCGGCAGCGCGCTCATCGCGTTTACCAACGGCGTGCCGCATGGCGCCGATCTGATCGCGAACTTCAACGTGAATCTCGATAAGATCGGGCTATACGGCTATTCGGGCGGGGCCGCCGCGGTGCTGGCGACGCAGCACGTATCGGGCGGGAATACGTATCTGACGTTGCAGGACGGGACGCAGCTGACCTTGCTTGGGGTGAGCGGGTTGAACGCGACGAATTTTGTGACGTGACAAAGATGTTCTTTTTTTGAAAAAAAGAACCAAAAAAACTTTCACTCGTATCGGACGAGGCGGTTGAAAGGCTTCGTCCTATACGAGACGAAGTCTTTTTGCTTCTTTTTCTTCAGAAAAAGAAGAAAACCTTCAGTTCAATTCCACCAGTGCTTCGACCTCGACCGCCGCGTCCAAAGGCAGCGAAGGCACGCCGACGGTGGAACGCGCATGGCGGCCGGCATCGCCGAAGATGTCGACCGCGAGATCGGACGCGCCGTTCATGACTTTCGGGTGGTCGGCGAAGCCGGGGGTGCAGGCGATGAAGCCGCCGAGGCGGAGGATGCGGCGGACGCGGTCGAGGTCGCCATCGCAGGCGGTTTGCAGGTGCGCGAGCAGGTTCAGCAGGCAGAGGCGGGCGGCGAACTGGCCGTCCTCGATCGTGACGGTGTCGCCGAGTTTGCCGGCGACCGCGAGCTTGCCGTTCTCCATGGGGAGCTGGCCGGAAAGGACGACGAGGTTCCCGGCATGGGTGAAGGGGACGTAGGTCGCGACCGGGGGCTGGGCTTTCGGCAGCGTGAGGCCGAGCTCGATCAGGCGGCGGGCGATGCGTCCGGACATGGACGGCTTCGTTGCATCGCCCCAGGCGTTTGGCAAGCGCGGCGCAGGCCGCAGGCGTTTCTCAACCCCGTCGCATCCGATTCTTCTGCGCGATCGCCGCCGCGATCAGCGCGTAGGCGAGCAGCCTGAGCCAGTAGATCTGCGGCGCGTCGTTGCCCCATCCCGGAACGATGTGCGAGGCGACCCGCACGGCGCCGTCGAGCGCGAAGGAGGCGGCGAAGAGCGCGAAGAGCGGGTCGCGCGTGCGGCGCCAGAAGCGCAGGAACAGGATCGTGATGACGGCCGAGAGGGCGAACAGGGTGCCGGCCAGCAGGTCGTTTGCGCGCTCGATCATGACGGATCCCTATTCATCGGCGTCCCAGATCAGGCCGAACACCAGGATCGAGAGGGAAATGGCCGCGAGTAGGCCGCGATATGGCGAGAGGTCGATTTGGGTGAAGACCAGCTTGTCCAGGACGAGCAGCAGATTGTCGGCGGCGAGACCGGCGAAGCAGAGCGTGCTCCAGAGCAGGATGCGCGAGCGCGAGGTTCGCCAGGCGGAGAACAGGAGCCGGGCGCAAATCGTGGCGGTCAGGGCGCAAAGCAGATAGTCGAGGGCGGCCATCAACGCGGTTTCCGGAAGCGGAACGCTTCCGCGAAACTGATCGCGCCGCGTGGCCGCTGGTGGATGAGGTTCGTCACCGGAATGAGGTGCTGACGGTAGAACGCGGCCAGATTTGTCACGGTTTCGTGAAGCTCGGGCGGGTCGCATGCGTAGCGGTAGGCGCCGTCCCGCTCGGCGAGGAAGCCGTCCGCGGCGAGGCGGGCGAGCATCTCGGCCACGTCGGATTCGCGCGCATAGAGACGCGCGGTGGTTTCCGCGACGGTCCAGCTCTTTTCGGGATTTTCGTAGAGCAGAAGGAGCGCTTCGAGTTGCGTCACCGAAAGGATGTGGCGCAGCAGGAAGGCGCGCAGCTGCTTGGGTATGGTTTCGCCGGCCACGGGGCGATCAGGCGCGGGAGCGACGCGGGGACACGCGGGCGAGGATGGCCAGGCGCGCCGCGCTGTCAATGCGTGTTGCCGGGATTTTAGATGTTGGCGCACCGGAATGGATGGCGGTGCGGCGGGCCGGCGGCGAAGGCGAGATGGGGCGTTTCGCCGGCGGCGCCGATGGCGACGAGAGAGGCGCTGCTCGTGCCGAATGATTGCGATTCAGGAATATTGAGCGCGGCGCCGGCGGGCCCTTCGCGGTCGGCGAGGAGGCTGGGCCAGGCGCGCCAGTCGGGCGGCGCCGGAGGCTCGGCGGCGGCGAAGCGGGGATGGTGGCGGGCGATCCTGGGGTCGGCCGGATCGTCGGGGTCGCCGGCGGTGATCATGTGCAGCCCGGGAGCGAGGGGCAGGAGGGCCGGGCGGCGAGCGCCGGTGTGGGAGACGCACCAGGCGGTCTCGCGGTCGGCGAGGACCAGGTTGAAGGGGCGGTAGGCGGCGAGGTCGCGGTCGGCGAGCGCCTTCGCGGCGGCTTCGGCGGTCGGGTGGGAGAGCGCGAGCAGCGGGAGCGTGCCGCGGCTCGATTTGCCGGGGGCGGGGCCGAGACTGCCGGCGCGATTGAGGATCGCGGCGATCTGGCCGTCGGTGCGCAGCGCGAGCCAGGTGCCGCCTGCCAGCGTGTCGCGGGGGGCGATGACGGTCGGCTGGCCGGGCCAGTGAAAGCCCGGTGGCTCCCAGGGACGGCTGAGGATTTCGTCGCGGTTGGCGGCGGCGAGCAGCGGCCAGGCGGTCCCGGGGCGGTGAAGCAGGATCAGCGTGCACACGCGCCGGAAGATAGGCGCGATCAGGGGGCGATCACGGTGAGCGCGCCGGGGCGGAGGCGAAAACGGAGCGGCGGGGCGAGCAGGTGGGGTTCGCCGTCGAGCAGGACGTGGAGCGCGGAGACGTTGCTTTCGAGGACGATTTCGCGGCCCCGCAAGGTGGCGATGCGGTCGCTGCTCGTGGTGCGGCCGCGCGCCAGGTCGGGGAGCATGCCGAGCAGCCGGCCGCGCACGATGTAGGCGGCGAGGCGGCCGCCATCGAGGCGGCTGCGGCCGAAGGCACGGCCGGTGCGGTCGTCGAGCGGGTTGACCGTGATGGTGAGCGACGGCGTGCGGATGGGGACGCGGCGGCCGTCGATCGTGAGGCGGGCGCGGAGCTGGGGTTCGCGGCGCAGCGCCCGGAGCGCGGCGCGGCCGAAACGGACCCAGGCGCGCGGGCCGTTGCCGAGGGCGCGGCCCTGTTCGCGATGGCGCGCCAGGCGGGCGGGGGTGCCGAGCATGGCGGCGCAGAGAAAGGGCGCGTCGCCCAGCATGCCGACATCGATGCGGCGGCGGCGTCCCTCGGTGATGACCGCCAGCGCGGCTTCCTGGTTGCCGATCGGCAGGCCGAGATCGCGGGCGAGCAGGTCCATGGTGCCGGCGGGCACGATGCCGAGCGCGGTGTCGGCGCCGGCGAGCGCGCGGGCGGCACAGGCGATGGTGCCGTCCCCGCCGGCGACCGCCACGATGTCGGCACCGCTGGCGGCGGCTTCGGCGATGCGCTCGGGCAGCGGGCGGGGCGCGATCTCGACCAGGTCGAAGCCGGCCTCACGGACAAGTGTTTGCGTCGCGGCGGCGGTTTCGGGACGGGCGAGCAGGGCGCCGGCCTTCTCATTCAGAACCAGCGCGAGGCGTTTGCGGGGTGCAAGTGAATGCGGCGTTTCGCCGCCGCGCAAGCTTGTTGCCATTTCCGATCCTTGAGGGTCGCGTCATGGACAAAACGCGGGACCGGGAAGAAGGTGCCGCCCAATGCGCGCCCCCGTCGTTAGTGGCGCGGACAAATCAGCCACGGATCGCCAGACCATGGATCTCTTCTCGGGCCCGTTCTTCGAACAGGCGCGCCGGCAGTTCCACGTGATCGCCGACTATCTCGAAATACCCGACGACGAACGCGACCGGCTGCTGCTGCCCAAGCGCGCGGTGGCCGTCGCCTGCCCGATCCATCGCGATGACGGGACGACCGCAGTGTTCATGGGCTACCGCGTCCAGCACCATCTGACGATGGGGCCGACCAAGGGGGGAACGCGGTATGCGCCCGACCTGCATATGGGGGAGGTGGCCGCGCTCGCGATTTCGATGAGCTGGAAATGCGCGCTGGCCGGATTGCCGTATGGGGGCGCGAAAGGCGGGGTCGCGGTCGATCCGCATGCGCTCTCCAAGCGCGAGCTCGAGGCGGTATCGCGGCGCTACATGCAGGAGCTGATCCCGTTCGTGGGCGCCAAGGTCGATGTGATGGCGCCGGACATGGGGACCAACGAGCAGACCATGGCCTGGTACATGGATACCTACTCCATGTATCACGGGCAGACCGTGACCGAGATCGTGACCGGCAAGCCGGTGGGGGCGGGCGGCACGGTGGGGCGGCGCGAGGCGACGGGACGCGGCGTCGTGCATCTCGTGGGGCGCGCGATGGAGCGGCTGCAGCTCTCGCCCGGCCATGCGACCGCGATCGTGCAGGGTTTCGGCAATGTCGGCAGTGTCACGGCGCAGACCCTGGTGCAGCAGGGCGTGAAGGTGATCGGGGTTTCGGATCACACTTCCTGCTATTTCGACAAGAACGGGCTCGATATTCCGGCGATGATCAAGCACGCCGATCTGCATGGGTGCCTGCGCGGGTTTTCGAGCGAGCTCGAATTCGACCCGCATGAGCTGCTGATCCAGAAATGCGACATTCTCGTGCCGGCGGCGATGGAGCGGGTGATCACCGAGAAGAACGCGCCGCACCTGAAATGCCGGATTCTGGCGGAAGGCGCGAACGGGCCGACGACGCCGGAAGCGGATCGGATATTGGCCGAGCGGAACGGGGAGGTCTTCGTGATCCCCGATATTCTCTGCAACGCCGGCGGCGTGGTGGTGAGCTATTTCGAGTGGGTGCAGGATCTGCAGCAATTGTTCTGGACCGAGCCGGAGGTGCGGGACCGTCTCAATCGGATCCTCGAGCGGGCGTTTCAGGCGGTGATGCACCGGGCGGAGCGGGATCACGTGCCGCACCGGACGGCGGCGATGGCGATCGGGGTGGAGAAGGTACGGCGGGCCAAGCAGACGCGGGGGTTGTTTCCGTAGAGCGGAGGGCGGTGGGTGGAGGCTTAGAGCGTGTTTGAGAACCGCTTCTGGCGGCCGTCTGACGGCGATTTTCTGCGCTCCGGTGCTCACGGGCATTGAGCCCGCTCCGCTCCGGTGCTCGAAAATCACCGCCAGCCGACAAACCAGAACCGGTTCTCAAACACGCTCTTAGAGCGGGCGTTTTGCTCTGTCTTGCTGTCTCCTAAACCAGACCTTCGGCGATCAGGCTTTCCGCAGTAGCAACAATCGTTTCGTCGTTCGGGCGGGGTTTCCAGCCGAGCTGGCTCCTGGCTTTCGCGGCGGAGACGGGGCGGTATTTGCCGAGTTCGAAGAGGCGGTCGCGGACCAGCGGATCGAACAGCGCGAAGAGGCGGACGAGGAAATCGGGAATCCGCAGGGTCGGGACGCGCCTCGCCTTGCTGCCCAGCCGTGCCTTGAGGGTCGCGGCGACGTCTTCCATCCAGGCGAAATCGCCGGCGCCGATGAAACGTTCGCCGGCGATGCCTTCCGCTTCCATGGCGCGCACATGCAGATCGGCGATGTCGCGCACATCGACGAGCGGCCAGCCCATGCGGGGAATGCCCGGGACCGAGCCGTCGAGCAGTTTTTTCACGATCTCGATCGAGGTCGAGAAATCGCGCCCGAGCACCGGGCCGAGCACCGCGGCGGGATGGACCGTGACGAGTTCGAGCACGCCGCCCTCGCGCGCGATCCAGTCGCGGGCCGCGCGTTCCGCGATGGTCTTGCTGCGTTCGTAGGCGCTGCTGTCGGCGCGGTTGGTCTCGTCGGTCCAGTCGGTTTCGGTGAAGGGCTCGTTCCGAGAGCCGTGGCCGTAACAGATGCAGGCGGTGGAGGCGGTGAGCACGACGCGGCGGGCGCCGGCGTCGCGCGCGGCGCGCAGCACGCGCAGTGCGCCGTCGCGCGCCGGACGCACGAGTTCGTCGTCGTCTTTCGGATTTTGCGAGGGCAGGGGCGAGGCGACGTGCTGCACATAGGTGCAGCCGGCGGCGGCTTCTGCCCAGCCGGCGTCGCCGTTGAGATCGGCGGCGAAGAGGCGCAGCCGGTCGCCCGGGTCGGTGAGTTTGCCGACCATGGCGCGGACGTCCGGCTCGCGGGCGAGCGAGCGGACGGTGGCGTTGACGCGATAGCCGCGCTCGAGCAGGGCGGCGATGATGAAGGCGGCGATGTAGCCGGATCCGCCGGTGACGAGCACCGTCTGGTTGGCACTCTCGCTCATGGGCGAACCCTCCCTGCGGCGTTGGGTTGACGCCATTAACCTGCCCTGGTGGCCGCCGCCAGCCGCGAGCCGGCCCCGCATGGAGGCTTTCGATGCCCGACGATCGGCCGCCCGTGTCAGCCACGTGCTGGAGACCGCGCTCTATGTCGGCGATCTGGCGGCTTCGCGGGATTTCTATCGCGGGCTGATGGGGTTCGAGCTGTTTCTTGAGGATCCGCGCATGTGCGCGCTCGGCGTGCCGGGCGGCGGCGTGCTGCTCCTGTTTCGCAAGGGCGGCTCGGCCCAGCCCTCGGCCTCGCCGTTCGGCACCATTCCGGCGCATGACGGCGCGGGCAGGCTGCATCTCGCCTTTGCCGTTCCGCGCGGCGAACTGGCGGCCTGGGAGGCGCATCTCGCGCGCCGGGGGATCGCCGTCGAGAGCCGCATCACCTGGGCGCGGGGCGGCACGAGCCTGTATTTCCGGGATCCGGACGGGCACTCGGTCGAGGTGGCGACGCCGGGCCTCTGGCCCCATTACTGACGGGGGCCCCGTCAGGCGAGAAGCGCGAAGCCGAGGATGGCGTTCACCGCCTGGTTCATCGCGTCCACGATCGCATTGACGACGACCTGCGCTTCGTAGGCGCTGAGCGATTCCATGGTTTCGACGAGCGTGGATATGGCGTCCTCTTCGGAGGCGATGAGGTCCTTCGCGGTCGCGTCGGTGAAGATTCCGGCCTGCCGCTTGGCGACGATGGCGGTGATCGCTGCGGCGATGTCGCCGAGATGGGGCAGCACGAAATTGTCGAAATCCCCGGCGAGGTTGCGTCCGCCGGCCACGAGGGCGGCGAGCCCAGACCGGCCGCCGGCTTCGAGGGCTTGCAGGATCGTATCGGCGGTGTTCATGCCCCGGCTCCGTTCATCCGTGGGTGGCCGCTTGCTCGCGGCCTTCGCGATAGATGATCGCCTCGAGTTCGGTCGCGAGCGCCTGGGTGGCGGGTCCGTGCGCCTGGCCGGGCAGTGGTTCGAAGAGCGCGGCGCAGCGGATCGCGACACCCGGATCGAAAGCCACGGGTTTCGACGCGCCGGCCTGCAGCGCGGCGGCGAACTGGCCGTCCGGGATCGGCAACTGGCATTGCTGGATCAGGTCGAAGCCGATGCCCGAGGCTGGCGGCGATCCGTCGGCCACGCGTTTCTGCATGCGCGCGAAGATGTCGGGCAGGGTTTCGCAGCGGTTCAGCCGGGGCGCCGTATCGTTCGTCGCGAGGATGGGGAAGCTCGTGCGCAACTGCCCGGAAATGCGCCCGGCGAGCGCGTCGCAGCTCGTCAGTCCGGGATCGATGCTGAGCTCGATCGCCGCCATGGCCTCGATCTCGCCGCGCCATGCGGCGAGCTTCGCTTGCACCGGGGGGTTGCGCGGGTCGGCGGCCGGCGTGCCCGCGGCGGCGCGCATCTGTCCCTCCCAGGCGGTGAGGTCGGCCAGCATGTCGGCGGCGCGGCTCTGCAGATCGGCGCTGTAGGGGCTGACCCATTGCGCGTGCTGGCAGGCGGCGAGGGTGGCGAGCAGGAGCGGCGCGAGGCGGGCGAGGGTCATGCGGTTTCTATTTTCGCGCGAATGTCTCGGTTGGGCAATCTCCGAAAAATTTCGAAGTGCCGGCGTCTGGGGCCGTCGGCCCCAGCCTGTCCCGGGCAGGGCTCGGGCCGCCGGCGGCATGCCTCAACCCCAACGTCCCCGCTTCAGGATTGGCCGGTGAGGCGAGCGGCGGCGGCGAGCGCGGCTGTCCAGGCGGCTGGGCTCGCGCCTTCGCCCGTGTCGTCGAGCCCGGCCTGCAGCAGGCGAGGGCCGAGGCGCCGCGCCTCGCCGGGCGGTAGAGATCCATCCTGAACGAGCCAGAGCAGGGTCGCGTCGCCATGGAGGCGCAGGGTCGCGAGGATGGCCTCGGCCTCCTCGCGCAGCAGCACCTCACGGCGGCGCAGCAGGAAGATGGTTTCGCCTTGCGCGATCGTCTCAAGCAGGCGGCGGGCCAGGAACGGCAGGGTCCGGGCGGCCTGGCGGAGGACGGCGGCGGCCATGTCTGGGCCGAGCGGGACGCCGGTCGGCGCCGTGACATCGTAATGCGGTTCGCTGAACCAGGCGCGGTCGTCGCCGTCGCGGCTGGTGAAGTCGAGCGTGTCGGGGCGGCCGAGCAGGCGGAAGCCGTCGCAGAGCCCGTGCACCAGGCCGAACGTCGTGGTGCCGGCGAGATGCAGAAGCCCGAGCCGCGCGACGCCGGCAGCATTTTGCAGGTGGGCGAAGTCGCAGGTGTGGCCGAGGGATTCGAAACGCGACAGGAAGGCGCGGGGATTGTCGGCGGGCAGGCGGAGCGTGGCCGGGGGCGCGGGCGGCGCGGCGAGAATGCGCAGCGCGCTCAGCATGAAGGCGAAATTCCGTCCATCGTGGTAGCGGAGGAAGTCGCGCTCCGGTGCGGCATCGAAATTGTCGAAGGTGATTTCCCAGTCCTGCCGGTTGGGATCGGGGGGCGGAAGCGCGAAGGCCAGCGGCGTTCGGCGGTCGATGGCGACGAGCCCGAGCTGGCGCCCATTGGCGCCGACCAGGATGCGCTGGCGGGGCAATCTCTGCGCGTCGATGGCCGGATTGAGGTCGAGCAGAAGCAGATGCGGGCCGGGCTCGGGGGGGGCGGGGATGCGCAGCGTCGCGCGGCGGCCGAGCGCCCAGGCGTAGTTGCGTTCGCCCGCGCCCCAGCCTTCGGCCAGGCATCCCCTGTCGGCGCCGGCGGCGCCGAAGGCGAAGGCGGCGAGCAGCCGGTTCGGCCCGGCCGGGGCGGGCCGGGCGGGCACGCGCAGAAGGGTCGCCGCGAACAGCCGGATGGCGAGCGGGCGCGGGTCGGCGCCGCCGCCATGATCGGCGGGGCGTGCGGCGTCCGGATGGTGGAGCGTGAGCGCGAGGCTGGGGCCGTGGGCGAGGCGGGCGGGGACGTCGAACTGGATGGTGGCGTTGCCGGTGATGTCGGCGGCGAAGAGCGTCGTGCGGCCGGCCGCGATGCGCAGGCGCTGCCGGGGGATGGCGGGCGGCAGCAGGCAGGGACCCAGTCCCATTTCGACGACGAGGTCGCCCTCGCCGTCGGGGACCGGGAGGGTGAGGCGCGAGAGGGCGCCGAGGCTCCAGGACCAGCCGCGCTCGGTGCTCCAGCCCGGGGCGAGATGGGGCGTGCCGTTCTGCCCGGCGCCGAAGCCGAGGGGGCCGGCGAGGCGGATCATGCCTTCGCCGCCGCTTCGAGGGTGCGCAGCCAGCATTCCGGTGTCGAACCGGTGCGGGCCGCGTCGTGGTCGAGCCCGCCGGCGAGCAGGTGCGGTCCGAGCCGGATGACCTCGCCGGGCGGGATCGTGCTGTCCTGCGTGAGCCACAGCAGGGTGGCATCGCCGTAAAGACGCAGCGCGGCCTCGATGGCATCGACCTCGGGACGGCGGAGATTGGGGGTGGGGCGGAGCAGGTAGATGCGGTGCGCGGCGCCGAGATCCTCGAAGAAGCGCTGCACGAGGAACGGGAGGACGCGCGCCAGCTGGCGCGCGACGCGCGGCGCGTTCTCGATCGTGCGCGGGAAGTTGGACTGGCCTTCCAGCATGTAGGCGGTTTCCCGGAAGCGCCAGTTGGGCGAGTCGGCGGCGCCGAACGGATAGAGGTGGGCGGGATTGCCGAGCCCGAAGAAGCCCGCGGCCAGGCCGCGCACCAGGCCGAAAGGCGGGATCAGGGTCATGTGCAGCAGCGTCAGCCGCTCGGCGCCGAGGCTGCGTTGCAGGCGGCCGAAATCGCAGGTGCAGCCGAGCGATTCGAAGCGCTGGACCAGTTCTGCGGGCGGAATGTCGCCGCTGCTGGGTGGCCGGACCGGAGGGGACGCATCGCCGAGGCGGATCAGCCGGAGCGTGATCAGGCGGAAGACGAAATTGCGGCCGTCTGCGTAATGTCCGAACTCGCGCGGGCGCGCGCCGTCGAGATGGTCGAAGGCGAGCCGCCAGGTGCGGCGGCCGGGCGCTGGCGGCGGCAGATCGAAGCCGAGCACCGCGTGCAGGCGCACCGGGAGTGTCGCGAGCAGCCGGTCATCGAGGCCGATCGTGAGGCGCTGTCCTTGCGGCAGCGTCTCGTGCTTCCACGGGTCGAGCTCGATCAGGAGGCGGAACGGCCCGGGCTCGTCCGGCACCGGAACCGTCAGCGTGCTGCGATGGCCGAGCGCCCAGCTATGCTCATCCTCCGGCGTGCCCCAGCCTTCCTCGAGGCAAGCCGGACCCGCATCGGCGCCGCCGAAACGATGCTCGGCGACCAGGCGGTTGGGCCCGGTGGCGGCGGGTGCTGCCGGCGCGCGCAGGAAGCGCGCGTGCCAGAACCGGAAGGCGAGCGGGCGGGCGTCGGGATCGCCGAAATCGCTCGGGCGCATGGCATCGGGATGCTCGAGGGCGAGCGAGAGCGTGGGGCCGGCGGCGAGTTCGGGCGGGATCGCGAGGCGGAGGGTGGTTTCGCCGTAAAGACGATGGTCGGCGAGCAGGTGGCCGGCTGCCCTGACACGCAGGCGCTGCGAGGGGACGTGCGGCGGACGGATGCAGGGAGCGAGGCGAAGTTCGAGATGCAGGTCGCCGGGGCCGGGGAGCGTGGCGAGCGTGAGCGTGCTGGCGTGCCCGAGGGACCAGGAAAAATCGCGCTCGGTGGACCAGGCGGGACCGAGGCTGGCGCCGGCGCCGAACGGGATCGGATCGCCGACCCGGATCATGCCGGGTTCACGCCCGCAGCCGCGCCGCGAGCCCGCCTGCCGGAGCCGCGCCCGCGCTTCACGTCGCGAGGCGGCCGGCGACGATCCGGACGAGGTCGCCGACCGAGCGCAGCGAATCGACTTCGCGGGAGCGCAGGGTGATGCCGAATTCCTCTTCGGTGCGCAGGATGATCTCGACCATCTTCACCGAATCCCAGCCGGGGATGTCGCGGGCCGTGGTCGCTTCGGTCACCGGCGCGTCCGGCGCGCCGAGCGTTTCGCGGACGATCGCGGCGATGCGGTCTTCGATCCGTTCCGCCGTCATGCGCCGAAACCTTCCTCGCGCCAGAAACGGTAGGCGTTCGCGAGCAGGCTGATCCAGGCGGTGAATTTCGCGTTGCCCACGTCCCAGGCGGGGGCGAGTTTGTCGATGCTGCCCATGTAGAGGTCAGGGCGCAGTTTTTCGACCGTGCCGGGCGGGCGCGTGGAGTCGCGGCGGACGAAGAGCAGCGCGTTCGGGCCGTAGCTGCGGAGCGTGGCGAGCAGCGGCAGGACCAGGGCTTCCGACAGCCGGTCCGGGTGCTGGAAGACGAAGATCTTTTCGCCGGATTCAAGAGTCTCGAGGAATTTCCTCAAGTAGAGCTGATGCTTGCGAACCTGCTCCTGCTTCACCTCGTCCGCGGTCGTGTTGCCGACATAACGGTCGGTGTGGGATTGGAAGCCCCAGGCGAGGTTGCGGATCATGTATTCGCGCCGCTCCTCCGAGTCGATAAACACCCGTAACATGTCCGGATCGTCGGCCTGGGGGAAGCCGAAATCGAGGCCGCGCAGCAGATTGTGCGGCGCGATGCCGGCGAACCGCAGAAGGCCCATCGGCTCGACGCCGAGCTTGCGCTGCACCACGCCGAACTCGCAATTATGGCCGAGACTCTCGAAGCGCAGCGCCAGATCCGGAATGGCGAGGCCGGTCAGGCGCTGCACGAGCTCGGTGCTGCGCGGGCCGAGATCCTCGGGCAGCAGCGGAAGCGGGGGCAGCGAGCGCGCGACGGTCGGCCGTTCCGGAGGCACGCGGATGACGAGGATTTCATGCAGCGCGATGCCGAGATGGCGCTCGTCGGTGCTGATGCGTTCCTTCTGCGGGCAGATCGCGTCGGGATGGTGGAAGCGAATGTCGAGCGCGTCGGGGTTGCCGAACCGCGCGGCATCAAGCCGGTAGCCCAGCCCCGCTTCGGCCTCGATACGTTCCTCGCCGAGCGCGATGCCGTTGACTTCGACGCCGAGCCGTTGTCCGTCGAACAGCGGGCGCCACGTGTAGGGGGTGAGGAGAATTTGCAGCAGGAGGTCGCCCTGACCCGGCGCGAGCGGGATGTGCAGCCGGGATTCGGGGGCGATGGACCAGGTGTGGTCGGTCTCGAGCGGGCCCCAGCCCTCGCGCAGGCAGGGACCACCGTTGCGGGACTGTTTGAAGACGAACTCGGCCGCGGTCTCGAACACGGCGCGGTGATGCCATGGGGGGCGGGTTTCCGCCAGGGCGCGGCGGCGCCGGTGTTCATCGGCAGCGAGATCTACCGCCATAGCCGCTATGGGCGCGGGCACCCTTTGGCGGTGCCGCGGGTGTCGACCATGATGGATCTGTGCCGGGCGCTCGGCTGGCTGCCCGACGCGCTCTATCGCGAGGCGCCGGCGGCGACCGCCGAGGCGCTGGCGCGCTTTCACGACGCCGATTACCTGGCGGCGCTGCTGCGCGCCGAGGCAAGGCAATCCGTTCCGGAGGAGGACCAGAAGCGCTACGGGCTCGGGGTTGCGGGCAATCCGGTCTATCCGGAGATGTTCCGGCGGCCGGCGACCGGCGCCGGGGGCGTGCTCCTGGCGTCCGCCCTGATCCGGGCGGGCGGCGCGGCCTTCGTGCCGGGCGGCGGCACCCATCATGGAAGGCGGGCGCGGGCCTCGGGATTCTGTTTCCTGAACGATCCGGTGCTCGGCATCCTGGCATGGCTCGATGCCGGTTTGTCGCGGATCGTGTATCTCGACATCGACGCGCATCACGGGGACGGCGTGCAGGACGCGTTCCATGGCGATGCGCGGGTGCTGACGCTTTCGGTGCATGAGGCCGGGCGCTGGCCGCGCACGGGAGAGGCGGCGGACCGCGCCGGCGGGTCGGCGCGGAACTTTCCTGTGCCGAAAGGATTTCACGATGCGGAGATGCGGCATCTCCTGGAGGCGGCGATCCTGCCGCTGATCGAGGCGCATCGGCCGGAGGCGGTCTTCCTGCAATGCGGCGCCGATGCGCTCGAGGAAGATCCGCTGTCGCATCTCGCCCTTTCCAACAACGCGCATGTCGCGGTGGTGCGGGCGGTGCGGCCGCTCGCGCCGCGGCTGCTCGTGACCGGGGGCGGCGGCTATAATCCCTGGAGCGTCGCGCGCTGCTGGACCCGCGTCTGGGCGGAACTCGCGGGGTTCGCGGTGCCGGAGCGTCTGCCGCCGGCCGCCGAGGCGGTGTTGCGGGGGCTTTCCTTCGCGCACCGTCTGGGGCGCGACCCGCCGGATTTCTGGTTTACGACGTTGCGCGATAAGCCGCGTTCGGGCGATGTGCGGCCCGCCATCGTGGCCGTGGCGAAGCAGGCTTTGGAGGCGTGATGAGGAAGTGGGTTTGGTTGCTCTGCGTTCTGGCTGGCCCCGCTCTGGCGGCCGAGGGGCCCCAGCCGGAGCTGCCGACCGCGAAACTCACGGTCGTGAGCGCGGGGGGCGTGCGGCACGTGTTCACGGTCGAGCTCGCGTCGACGCCGCAGGAGCAGGAAATCGGCGAAATGTTCCGGACATCGATCCCGGCCGACCGCGGCATGTTCTTCGATTGGGGCGAGCCGCGCGAGCAGGCGATGTGGATGAAGAATTGTCCGGTGCCGGAGGACATGGTGTTCATCGGCGCGGACGGCCGGATCGCGCATATCGCCGAAAATACGGTGCCGGAGAGCGAGGCGACGATCTCGAGCGGCGGGCCGGTGCGGGCCACCCTGGAGCTGCAGGGCGGGATCACGGCAAAACTCGGCATCGCGGTGGGGGATCGGGTGGAGGGCGTGATCTTCAAATAGCAGCCGGCGGTTGCCTCCGCCCGCGGCGGTTCGTAGCTTACGCGGGACGAAAGGCGGGATTGCATGAAGCCGCAGGCAGTGGGCAAGACGCCGCGACGCATTTCGGCGGCCGAGGCGGCGGCCCTCGTGCAAAGCGGACACTGGGTGGATTACGGCGTCTCGCTCGGGCAACCGGACGCGTTCGATGCGGCGCTGGCGGCGCGGATCGGCGAATTGCAGCAGGTCAAGGTGCGGTCGTGCCTTTCGTTGCGGCCGCGCGCCGTGGTCGAGGCCGATCCGGAAGGGCGGCATGTCTTCTGGCTGAGCTGGCATTTCTCGGGCTGGGACCGGCGGCAGCACGATGCCGGCCTGTGTCACTATATTCCGGTCAATCTCGGCGAGGTGCCGGATTACTATCGCCGGTTCAACGCCCCGGTGGACGTTGCGGTATTGAAATGCCGGCCGGCGGACGAGAACGGCTTCTTCAATTTCGGCGGCACGCATCTCTGGCACCGGGCGATCGTCGAATGTGCGCGGGTCGTGGTCGTGGAAGAGGATCCGGCCTTGCCGGCGGCCGAGGGAGAGGCGGCCGGCGTGCATCGGAGCGAGGTGGATTACGTGATCGCGGGCGCCGGACTCGATTTGCCGGAATTGAAAAACCCGCCGGCCAACAGCGTGGAACATACGATCGGGCGGCGCATCGCGGCCGAGATCGAGAACGGCGCCTGCCTGCAGATCGGCATCGGCGAGCTGCCGAATGCGGTTTGCGCGGAACTGCTCGCGAGCGGTGTCGGCGAGCTCGGCGTGCATACCGAGATGCTGACCGACGGCATCGCCGATCTCTACCGGGCGGGGCGCGTGACGGGGGCGCACAAGACCGTGCAGCCGGGCAAGATCGTGTATAGTTTCGCGCTGGGATCGCGGAAGCTTTACGAGACGATCGACGGGAATCCGGATTTCTGCGCCATGGCGGTGGAGCGGACCAATATGCCGCACATCATCATGCGGAATTCGCGTGTCGTCTCCATCAACAATACGACGCAGGTCGATCTGCAGGGACAGGCGGCTTCCGAGTCGGACGGTTGCCGGCATATCAGCGGCACCGGCGGACAGTTGCAGTTCGTGCGCGGGGCCTATGCCTCGCACGGCGGCAAGGCGTTCATCTGCATGGCCTCGACCTATGAGCGCCCGGGCATCCGGCGCAGCCGGATCGTGGCCGAGCTCACGCCGGGGAACATCGTGACGACGCCGAGATCCGACATGATGTATGTGGTGACCGAGTACGGCATGGTGAATCTGAAGGGCAAATCCGTGCCCGAGCGCGCCCAGGCGCTCATTTCGATCGCGCATCCGGATTTTCGGGAGGCGCTCGAGCGGGAGGCTCGGGAACGGCGTTTGATCCCCCGGCATTGGAGCGGTGCGAGGTTGGGTTGAGGCGGCGCCTCTGCCCGCCGGAGGCCGATGGGCGCCGGGGTCAGGGGTTGGAGGGCGCGGCGGGTGGAAGACCCGACAGCGCCACGCCGTAGACCCCGAGCGCCCAGGGAATGCTGGGGATCGGTTTGCCGCTCGGGTCCAGAGTCTGCTCGCCGATCACTGATGCGAACATGAAATTGTCGCGTCCGACGAAATCGGTGCGGTAGGCACGCAGCACATGCCGGGCGTCGATCCGGTGGTTCGCCAGATTATGCCGCACCCCGTTGCCCTGGCGATGCTCGAAGATGGTGTAGGCGTGATCGACGCGCATGGGCACGCCGCTCATCCGCTCGAGAAGTTTTTGGCCCTCCTTGAGCGCTGCGCCGATGCGGCTACGCCGGTCCGGCCCCGGCGGGAGCGGCGCAACCGCGATGATCGTGCGGATATCGTCGTCTCGTGAGTGCATCCGGCAGGCATCGTCGCCGGGTTCGAGCTTCAGCCAGGCGGGCAGCACGAGCGTGGCGCCGGAGCGCGGTTCACTCCAGATCGCGAAGTCGTTGTGCATGGATTTGCTGTCCAGTCTCACGCCGGTGATGCCGGTCGCCAGCTCTTGCAGATAGTCGGGCTGCGACGCGGTCGAGACCAGTTTCGCGAGCGGCAGGATGCGGCGGCGGTAGAGCGTGAAGGCGCCGCAGCGAACGCCGCTGTCGCGGGTCTGCGGCGCCGCGGTCGCGAACGCGCTGGTGGCGCCCTGGGATGTGTCCGGCATGTCGGGCGGCGCGTGGAGCAGGTCGGGCAGGTAGTGCGCGCGCACGGCCCAGCCGACGCCGACCGCGCCACGCTCCAACCCGCCCGATCCGATGCCGATGACGGTGCCGCTCGGATCGATGATCGGCGCGCCGGAATTGCCGGGCAGCAGATTGCCGTCGAGGCGGAGGATGTCGGTGGAGAGCGCGGGAAAGCCGGCGCGGGTGATGTCCTGGCGTTCGGCGTCGGGCAGCACGTCGGCGAGATGCGGCGCTTCTGCGTTGCCGAAGGTGAGTTCGAGCGGATGCGTGTCGCGCGTCGGCTGGCCGAGCGCGTAGCCGAAGACGTCGACTTCGGTGCCGGGCGGGGGCGGGCTGGGGGCGACGGCGAGGGAGGGCGTCGGCGGTGCGCCATCGACCGCGAGGAGCACGAGATCGGCGGGGACGAGCACATGCGCGACCCGGGCGGGCCGCTCGTCGATGCCCTGGTAATCGACCGCGATCGTTTGGCAGCCGACGACGACGTGGAGGTCGGTGACGATTTGGCCGGCGCTGGGCCAGGCGAAGCCTGATCCGGCGCGGCTTGTTTCGTCACCGGAGCAGTGGGACGCGACGACGCGGACGATGGCGGGCGCGATTTTGGCGAGGGTCGCGGTCGAGGGGCCGTCCGCCGCGCGGGCCGGCAGGGTGGCGAGAAGGGTTGCCGCGAGCAGCGGACTCAGCCGCATAGCGGCTTCAGGCCGGCGGCCAAGCTGGCCGGGGGATCCGCGGCGGCGGCGGCGGCGGCCGCGAGCGCCGCGTAGGCGCCGCCCGATCCGCTGAGGATGCGCAGTTGCACGGCGGCAGGCATGTGCGCGAGGCGCGCGCACAACCCGGCCTGATCGGCGAAGAGCGCGTTCGAGCTGGCATCGGCGGCCGGTTTGGCGGCGATCGTCGCGTTGTCGGGTTTCAGGCCCAGGCGCTGGAACGCCACGAAGGCGCGCGCCTGTTCCTGCGAATAGCCGGCTTGTTGCCAGGCGCGAACATCGCTCGCGATCGAGGGGGCGAGCCATGCGCCGGAGCGGATCGAGAGCCCGAGCAGGACGCCGGCGGCGCAGAACGCGCCGAACGCGCCGATGCGCCAGGAGCGGTCGGGCGCCCCGGCCGGTGCGGCGAGACCGAGAAAGCCGGCGAGCAGCGCCGAGAGGGTGGCGACGACCCCGCCCACGATTTGGGCGACCGAGAGGCCGAGCAGGAGGCCGACCAGCAGGCCGAGGCCGGCGCCGGCGGCGATTTCGGCGGCCAACGGGGGGCGAGGGGCTTGCGATGCCGACACGAATTCCGGCCCGGCGACGAGGGAGCCGAGAGTTTGGGCGAGGCGAGACGGACCGGCAAGGGGCGATGCCGGCGGCCGGGTCTCAATCGGTGACGGCGGCCACCGGATCCCGATGACGCTGGGGCGCGATGAGGTCCATCACGCCGATGATCGCCGGCAGCACGATGATGGCGCCGAGCATGTTCATGAGGAACATAAAGGTGAGCAGCAGGCCCATATCCTTCTGAAACTGCAATGGTGAGAACGCCCAGGTGGCGACGCCGATCGAGAGGGATAGGCCGGTGAAGATCACGGCGCTGCCGGTTTCACGCAAAGTTTGCACGTAGGCGGCATCGAGACTGTAGCCGCGCCGGATATAGTGGCTGAGGCGGGAGAATTTGTAGATGCCGTAATCGACGCCGATGCCGACGCCGAGCGCGGTGACGGGGAGGGTCGACAGTTTGAGGCCGATGCCGAGCACCGCCATGGCGGCGTTCGCGAGGACGGAAACGGCGGCGAGCGGCAGCACGATGCAGATCGCGGCACGCACCGAGCGGAACACGGCGAGGCAGATGACGATGATCATGCCGTAGACGAGGCTCAGCATGGGCACCTGCGCGGCCTCGACGACCTCGTTGGTGGCGCCGATCACGCCGGCGGTGCCGGCTGCGAGATTGAGCTGGATATGGGCGTTGGACGGCGTGCGCTTGAACTGTTCGACCGTCTGCAGAATGCGCTCGATCGTGCCGGCCTTGTGGTCGGTGAGGAAGATGATCAGCGGCATGACGCTGCAATCGGTGTTCGCGAGGCCAGTGGAGACTTCGAACACCGATCCGTCGCGGCCGAGCACGCGCTGGTCGTGCGGCAGGTAGTCGAATTTCGGATTGCCCTCGTTGAAGAGCATGTTGGCCCCGCGCATCAGATGGCCCATGAAGAGCGTGCTGCGCACGCCGGGCACGCCCTGGAGGCGGTAATCGAGATCGTCGATGCGCTTGACGGTGTCGTAATCGAGGCAGGCGTTGGCAGGGCCTTCGGCGATCACCTGCAGGACGTCGACGCCGATCGAGTAATGGTCCTGGAAGAAGGCGGCATCGCGGTTGTAGCGGCTGTTGGGGCGGAGTTCCGGCACGCCGATATGGACGTCGCCCACCACCGGCTGGCCGAGCAGGCCGGCGGCGAGGCCGACCACGATGGCCACACCCGCGCAGATCGCGAACGCGTATTTCGGCGCGATCAGCACGGCCAGCGCCCGCCAGAAGCCTTCGAAACCCTCGGCGCCGCGGCGCGCCTTTTCGGCGTTGGCCGGCGATATGTGCGCGAAGCTCGCCAAGACCGGCAAGACCAGGAGATTGGTGATGAAGAGGACGGAAATGCCGATCGCCGCGGTGAGTGCCAGTTCGCGGATCACCGGGACGGGAATGGTTGTGACGGTCACGAAGGTGAGGACCGCGAGGGCGAGTGCGACTGCGCCGGGCTCGAGGAGGCGCTCGAAACTGATGCGCGCGGCTTCCAGCGAGCCGCGGCCTTCGCCGATCAGGCGCACGTTCGAGAGCGCGATCTGCACGCCGTGCGAGACGCCGATTGCCAGGATCAGGAACGGGATCAGCACCGAGATCGGATCGATTCCATAACCGAGCGCCGTGACGATGCCGAGCTGCCACATCACGGCGATCACCGAGCAGGCCAGGGCTGCGACCGTGAGATAAAGCGAGCGGGAGACGAGGTAGAGAAGCACGGCCGCGACCGCGAGGGCGGCGGCGAAGAAGATGACGATATATTGGGCGCCCTGCTCGATGTCGCCGACCGCCTGGGCGAAGCCCAAGATATGCACCGAGAAGTCGGGCGTGTCGTATTTTTTCCGGATCACGTTGTCAAGTTCGCGCGCGAAGGCGGCGTAGTCGAGCTTGGCGCCGGTATGCGGGTCGAAATCGTTGAGCTTGGCGCTGACGACGGCGCTCTTGAAATCGTTGGCGACCAGGCGGCCGAGGATGCCGGCTTTATAGATGTTGGCTTTCACCGCCGCGAAGCCGGCTTCATTCGGCGCGAAGGTCTCGGGGATCACCGGGCCGCCGGAGAAACCGCCTTCGACGACCTCGGCGAAGCGCGTGTCGGGCGTGTAGAGGCTGCTCACATGGATGCGGTCGACGCCGGGGAGGAAGAACACGTCGTCGGTGAGATGCTTGAGCGCATCGAAGAATTTCGGCTGGAAGATGGTGCCGTGCTTGGCTTGGAGCGCGACCAGAAGAATATTGCCGCCGCCGAATTGCTGCTGCGTGCGCTTGTAGGTTTCGATATAGGCGTTGTGCGAGGGGAGCAGCTTGTCGAAGGACGCGTCGGGGTGGACGCGGGCGGCGAAGGTGCCGAGCACGATCGAGACGATCGCGAACAGGATCAGAATCTTCCGGCGATGGCCGAACAGGGCGCGCTCTATGGAAGCGATCATTTCGTCTGGCCCTCCGGGATCGGCAACAGGTGAAACCCGTCGGTGCCGACGGCGAGCAGCTTGCCGTCGGCGGTCTCTGCGGCGCCCGACAGGGTGGCGTCGGTGCCGGTGGGGATGAGCGTGATGGCGTCGGTCGCGGGATCGAAAATCATCGCGAGTCCGTTTCCGCCGACCATCGCCAGGCGGCCATCGGCAAGGTTGGTGCCACCGAAGATCGAGCGATCGTCGGGCGTCTTGAGACGCTTCCAGCCGGCGACGCCGCGCACGGCCCGGAACAGGCTGCCACGCAGGCCGAAACTGTAGAGCCTGTCCTGGGAATCGAGCAGGCAGCCGAACTGCGAGCCGTCATAGGGCACCGGGATTTTCACCCACTTTCCCGCCTGGCGCAGAAATGCATGGCCGGCTTCGCCGGTGACGAGAAGCTCGTCGCCGCGCGCGAGCGCGCAGTTCAAATGATAATCGTCGTCGAGATCGGGGATTTTGCCTTCCGTCCAATGCGCGCCGGCATCGGTCGTCTCCAGGGTGAGATCGTAGGCGCCGCTCGCGAAAAGATGGGCGGGGCCGAGGGAGGCGATCGTGAAGAGGGCTTGATCGGATTTCGGCGCGGCATGCTGCGGCGTCCAGTGTTCGCCGGCATCGGTCGTGTGGAAGACCAGTTCGTCCTGGCCGACCGCCCAGCCTTCGCGCGGCGAGGTGAACAGCACCGCCTCGAGCAGTTCATCGGTGGGCGCCCGGTGCAGCGCCCAGCTGCGCCCGTTATCGTCCGACAGCAGCACGTGGCCGCGATCGCCGACCAGCACCAGCCGGTTGCCGGCGCGGGCGGCGGCGGTCAGCAGATCGTGCTCGGCGCGCCAGAGCGGATTGTCGGTCGTTCTGGCCTCGATGGCGGCACCGCAGAGGAGCGCTGCGACCCCCATCGCAGCACCCCGTGCCGATCGCGAGACCCATGCGCGCTTGTGTTCCCCCCGAGCGCTCCGCGGCACTCAGAACTCGTACGACAAGGCGGCCGAGACGAAGTCGCGGTCGATCAGACCGTAGAATTTGCCGCCGGCGAAGACCGGGAAATGGTTCGTGTATTGCACGTTCAAATTCCAGGCTTCCAGATAGTTGAAGGTGACGCCGACGCTCGCCGCGGCGGTGTTGGCAACCCAGACATTGACGCCGTAGGGCGCTGTGCCGAGGAAGTCGTGTTGCAGCGAGATCTGCGGCTTCATGTCGATGCCGTAGGGCAGGACGTTCGGCATGTCGACGATGAGCTGCACCGTGTAGGCGCCCGACGTCTGGTTGACGAGACCCTTCTTGCTGAGGGCCGTGCCGTTGTTGACGGTCGCCGCCTCGCGGAAAGCCGAGTTGGTGTCGGTGGTGTAGGGCGCGTTGAAAATGCCGCGTTGGCCCGGGAAATCGTGGACGTAATCGAAGCCGATCTCGCCTACCAGCGCGATGCTGTTGATCGAGAGCTCGGGGATCGTGTTCCAGAGTTTCGTGCCGGTCACCTGGAACTGGCTAACGGGATAGCGTTTCCAGCCGTCGATGATGCTGTTGAACGGGTGGATGCCGCCCGCGGCGAGAATGGTCGGATCGCTTTTGGCCTGGGAACAGATGGAGGTGACGAAAGGCGTCGCGAGCGCCGAGTTGGCGAGCTCGCAGGCGGCGGGCGCGCCGGCGGCGAGGGCGAGGTCGGAGGCGGCGAGCTGGATGGGCTGGTTCAGGCGGTTGGAGTATTCGCCCTGCACGGCGATGCCGCCCGGAGCCGTGAAATTGAAGCTGAAGCCGACGAGGTGGATGTCCTTCGGGTAGTCCGCGAAGAAGCCGGCGGTCGAGTCGTAGGTTTTGCTCGCATACTGAATGCCCGGTCCGAGCAGCGCCGAAATCGGGTTCGGCAGCACTTGCGTGTTGGGCAGGCCGAAGAAACCCGGGGAGATGTCCGGCGAGCCGGTGCGGTAGGAGCCGAACGGCAGACGGCTGTCGTAATTTTCGAAGTAGAACCCGAACTCGGCATCGCCCCAGGCCGGCACGGCCTTGTGCAAGGCCAGGCCGAACTCGTCCATGCCGGTGGGTTGCCGATCGTTGCGGCGCGGATAGGCGCCGCCGAAGGCGAGATTGTTGGCGAGGCTGACGGCGTAGATGCTTTTATACGCGTCCGGCAGATAGCTGTAGAGCAGGCCGTAGCGTCCGCCGTCCGTCAGGGTGTCGTTGGTGCCAAAAAACGAACCTGTGGGTTCGAGACGATCGCGTGTCCAGACGGGCTGCCAGAAGGCTTCGAAGCTCAGATCGGGCACGATCTCGGTTTTCACGTCCACGGCGGGGATCGGCAGAAAGCCGTAGCGCAGCTCCGAGCCGGGGGTGCGAAGCTGGGTGATGTCGAGCGGGTTGATCGAATTGATGCCGAACTGGATGAACGTGCTTTCGCCCCAGTTGAGCGCCTGGTTGCCGACGCGGATGTCGAAGGCATGGCCGAAGATTTCTGGACTGAAATAAACATAGGCGTCGAGCAGGCGGAGATCGGCGCCGATGTCACGCACCGCAGCGCGGTCGAGCGGGAAGGGAGCGCCCTGCACGTTGCTGTCGATGACGGGATCGTAGAAGCCGTAGGCCCGTACGAACAGCCCGTAATCCTGGCGCTTGATCGAGAGTTCGGTCGTGACCTGCTGCTCGGCGGCGACCGGGCCGCCCTGGCGGTAATTCAGCGTGCCGTTGTCGGCATTCGGCAGCAGGAAATTGCCGCCGTTGGCCATGCCCACGAAATTATAGTCGATGGGTGACGTCCGAAGATCGACGCCCGAGGTGATGGTGGTGTCCAGGCTGACCTGCCAGCCATCGACTTGCGTCTCGTAGGCGCGCGCGGCGCCGCCGGCGAGCGCGGCAAGCGCGGCGCTGGTCAATAAACCGTAACGAACACTCGATGCGGCAGCGCTCCTCACCGGCTCGATCCTCCCCCAGGGCCTGCGGCGTCTATGGCCAGCATGGCATGGCTGTGTCTTCGAGCCTTAGGGTGTACACACTAATTGCGTCAAGCGAGACACAGATGGATGGTGCCCGATAAACACAGAAGCGCCGAAGCGCTCCCGTGTCCGCGTCAGACCATCGTCAGAACCATGCGGAATCGTGCCTCGTTTCGCATCATCTTCGCGTAAGCTTCGGGCGCTTGTTCGAGCGGCACGGTCTCGATCATCGGCCGCACGCCGGTGAGCGCCGCGAAGCGCATCGTGTCCTCGCTTTCGATCGAGGTGCCGGAGGCGTGGCCGCTCACCTCGGCGCTGTTGCCGACCAGCGCCAGGGTGCTGACCTGGACCGGCTCGCCGCTCACGCCGACGATGACCAGATTGCCGCGCACCGCGAGGCCGCCGACCACGTCGGAGATCGCCTTTCCGCTCGTCGCTGTCGCGAGAATCGTCTTGGCGCCACCGAGGCGCTTGAGGGCCGCGCCGGGATTGCCGGCGGTGCTGTCGATATATTCGTGGGCGCCGAGTTCGCGGGCGAGCGCCGCCTTGTCCTGACCGCGGGCGATCGCGATCGTGCGGTAGCCGAGTTTACGGGCGAACTGCACGCCGAGATGGCCGAGGCCCCCGATGCCGAGGATGGCCACGGTGTCGCCGGGAAGCGCGCCGCTATGGCGAAGCGCGTTGAACGTCGTGATGCCGGCGCAGAGGAGCGGGGCCGCGTCGGCCGCGGCGAGATCGTCCGGGATCGCGGCGAGCGCGTCGGCCGGGCAGACCATGTAATCCGCGTAGCCGCCATCGTAGCTGACGCCCGGGACGCGCAGATTGCGGCAATCAACGTGATGGCCGCGCCGGCACGGCTCGCAGCGATAGCAGGCGCCGCCAAACCAGCCGACGCCGACGCGCTGGCCGGGCTTCCAGCCCACGACCTCCGGGCCGAGCGCGTCGATGCGGCCGGCGATCTCGTGGCCGGGCACGCGGGGATAGGTGATGCCGGGGAAGGTGCCTTCCACCGCGAAACTGTCGCTGTGGCAGATGCCGCAGGCCTCGACCCGCACCCGCACCTCGCCGCGACCGGGCTCGGGGACGGGACGCTCCACCAGTTCGAGCGGGCCGTTGCGTTTGGCGACCTGGACTGCGCGCATGGGCTGATCTCCCTCGGGGTGGCGGGCGGCGGAAACCTGGCCATGCGGCGCGTCTCGACAAGCGCCGGGGGCTGGCCCACCTTTCGGGCGACCCTCTATCCGGAGACCAGCCCAGAATGGAACCGACCTACCGGCGCCTCGAAGACGAGCCGGAGCACGATCCCGATGTCCCCGAGCCGATCGGACCGGAGCCGAAGGAGCCCGACGAGAACCAGACGCTGGCGAGCCCGATCAACGAGCTCGAAAGCCGGCTGCTCAAGCAGCGCAAGGTGCTGATTTTCGGGGCGATCAACGACCGGGTGGCGCGCGACGTGACCGGGCGGCTGCTGGCGCTGGCCAGCGCCTCGGCGGACCCGATCGACGTTTATGTGAACTCGCCGGGCGGGCATGTGGAGAGCGGCGACACGATCCATGACATGATCCGCTTCGTGGACGCGGAGGCGCCGGTGCGCATGATCGGCACCGGGTGGGTCGCGAGCGCCGGCGCGCTGATCTATCTCGCGGGCCAGAAAAGCCGGCGCTACTGCCTGCCGAAGACGCGTTTCCTGCTGCACCAGCCGATGGGCGGCGTGCGCGGGCCGGCGGTGGATATCGCGATCGAGGCGCGGGAAATCGTGAAGATGCGCGAGCGGCTCAACCGGCTGATCGCGGAGGAGACGGGGCAGACCTACGAGAAGGTCGCGAAGGATACCGACCGGAATTACTGGATGAGCGCGGAAGAGGCCATCGAGTATGGGATGGTGGGGAAGATCATCAGTTCGGTTAAGGAACTAAGGTAAAAGTATCTTCTTTTTCTGAAGAAAAAGAAGCAAAAAGACTTTATCCGTATAGGACGAGGTGGTTGAGCCACCTCGTCAAATGCGAAAAAGTTTTTTGGTTCTTTTTTTCAAAAAAGAACGAAAACCTTCTTCTTCCTTTTCTTCGGGCCCCGTGCTCCCACTTAGCGCCGGCGGATCGCTGGCGGGGAAGCCTCGCGAACGCGCGGCGAGGCAGGCGGTCGCAAGATCCTCGATTTCCTGCGGCGAGGGGTGGGGCAGGGCGCGGGCTTCGTCGAGGGCGCGGAGCGCTGCTTCCGGGTTGCCGCGGGTGAGGGCCGTGCGGGCGACGCCGAGCCAGAAGGCGGCGCTGCCGCGGCGGGCGGCGCGCCAGGCGCGGCGGAAGGCGGGGGCGTCGAAGCGCTCGTCGAGCATGTCGATGACGAGCTGGGTGAAGACGTTGGCCTGCTGCAGCATCAGCATTTGCGCGTGGCCGCCGAACGGGACGCGGAGTTCGGTGAGGCGGTGGCGGCGCTGGATGTCGGCGACGTGCCGGGCGTCGACGCACCAGGGGTCGAACAGGATCCAGCCGTTCGAGACCGGCGGCCGGTCGGCGATGCGGTCGCGGGTGAAATCGAGGCGGGAGGCTTCCTCGCGCCAGCGGGTTTCGTAGGGGGCTTTCGCGGGGTCGATCGAGAATTGCGGGATCACGAGCGCGAAGGCGTCGATGCCGAGCGCGTCGGCATAGTTGAGCGAGGCATGCGCGCCCATGCTGCCGGCGTAGGCGACGAGGCGGTGGCCGTTCGTCGCGCGGCGGATGGCGTCGAGGGCGTCGTCGATTTCGGGGTGCAGGAACCAGTCGTTTTCCGCGGCGAGAATGCCGATCCCGTTCAGGCCGCGATGGCGGAGGAAGCCTTCGGCGGAGAATTCGCCCTCGAGCGTGGGTTCGGGCTTCCAGTATTCGAAGCAGATCGCGGTCCAGGGTGCGTCGGAACAGCGCAGGTGCCGCACGCAGTAGCGGGGGCCGCGATGGAGGATGTCGAGGGTCAAGGCTCCCGGCCGAGCACCGCGAGAATCGTTTCTCCGCCGATGGTGCGCTGGCCGACCCGGACCCAGGGGCGCAGGCCTTCCGGCAGATAGAGGTCGGTCCGGCTGCCGAACTTGATGATGCCGAAACGCTCGGCGGTCGCGACGCGGTCGCCCTCGCGCAGGCCGCAACGGATGCGGCGCGCGACCAGGCCGGCGACCTGGACGACCGCGAGATCGCCGCCCGAGGGGAGCGCGATCGCGATCGCGTTGCGCTCGTTGGCCTCGCTCGCCGCATCGAGGCTGGCGTCCAGATAGCGGCCGCGCGTGTAGGCGATGCGCGTGACTTCGCCCGAGGCGGGGATGCGGTTCACGTGGACGTCGAGGATCGAGAGGAAGATGCTGATGCGCCAGCGCGCCTCGTCGCCCAGATCGAGTGCTGCGGGCGGCGCGGCGCGGGTGACCGAGATCACGCGGCCGTCGGCGGGGGCGACGATCGCGCCGGTCACGGGCGGGAGCGTGCGCTCGGGGTCGCGGAAGAAATAGAGACAGAAGAGGCAGAAGATCAGCCCGATGGCGACCAGCGCCGGCGAAAGAAAAAGACCCGTGGCGGCCAGGCCGAGGCCACCGGCAAGGAAAGGGAGGCCGGCGCGGTGCGGGGCGGCGAAGACGAGGCGCAGGGTGGCCAGGAGGGGCATGGAGCGGGTGTTAGGCGGAGGCATCGGGGCGCGGCAAGCTGCCTCTGGCGCGCAGGGGCATTGCCCCCTTGCCATCGGCGCTTGCCGCGCCCCGATGCCTCCGCCTAACACCCGCTGATGCCCCGCACTGCCATCATCCTGGCCGCCGGCCTCGGCACACGCATGAAATCGGCCTTGCCCAAGGCGGCGCACCGGCTCGCGGGCCGGGCGATGTTGCAGCACCTCATCGATAGCGCCTTGCAGGTCTTCGACCGGATCGTCGTCGTGGTCGGTCCGGACATGACGGTGCTCGAGGCCATGGCCGCGCCGCATCCGGTGGTGGTGCAGCATGAGCGGCTGGGCACGGCGCATGCCGCGCTCGCGGCGGCTTCGCATTTCGGGGAGGGTGAGGCGGCGATTCTGTTCGCCGACAATCCGCTGATCCAGCCGGAGACGTTGCGGCGGCTGATGGCGGCGCGGGAAGGGGCGGGACTGGCGCTGATGGCGTTCCGGCCGGCCGATCCGGCGCGATATGGGCGCCTGGTGGTCGAAGGCGGGCACGTTGTTCGCATCGTGGAATGGGCCGATGCGAGCGAGGCGGAGCGGGCGATCCCGGTTTGCAATGGGGGCGCGCTGTGCGGCGAGGCGCCACGCCTGCTGGCCTGGCTGCGGGAGATCAGGGCCGAGAATGCGAAGGGCGAGTTCTATCTGACCGATCTGGTCGGGCTTGCGGTGCGGGACGGGGCGGAGGTCGTTCCGGTGGAGGCGCCCGAGGATGAGCTGCGCGGCATCAATTCGCGGGCGGAACTGGCGGCGGCCGAAGCGGTGGTGCAGGGCCGGCTGCGGATGGCGGCGATGGAGCGCGGGGTTGGGCTGATCGCGCCGGAGACGGTGTTTTTCTCCTGGGATACGGAGATCGCGGCCGATGCGCAGGTGGGGCCGTTCGTGGTGTTCGGACCGGGCGTGCGGGTCGCGGGGCCCGCGGAGATCCGGGCGTTCAGCCATCTCGAAGGGTGCGTGGTGGAGGCAGGGGCGGTGATCGGGCCCTATGCGCGGCTGCGGCCCGGAACGGTGGTCGGGGCCGGGGCGCATGTGGGCAATTTCGTGGAGCTGAAGGCCGCCTCGCTCGGGGCGGGGGCCAAGGCCAATCATCTGGCCTATATCGGCGATGCGAGCGTCGGACTGGGCACAAATATCGGGGCCGGCACCATCACCTGCAACTATGATGGGTTTACGAAACATCGTACCACGATTGGGGAGTGCGTTTTCGTGGGCTCGGATTCCGTGCTGGTGGCGCCGGTCGCGATCGGCGACGGGGCGTTCGTGGCCGCGGGCAGCGTGATCACCGAGGACGTGCCGGCGGATGCGATGGCGTTCGGGCGGGCGCGGCAGGCGAGCAAGCCGGGCATGGGCGCGGCGTTCCGCGAGCGGCGGGGGAAGAAGGGCTGATGTGCGGCATCGTCGGCGTGATCGGGAAACAGCCGGCCGCACCCTTGCTGATGGGCGCGCTGCAGCGGCTCGAATATCGCGGCTATGATAGTGCCGGAATCGCAACGCTCGTGAACGGGCACATCGAGCGGCGGCGGGCGGAGGGGAAGCTCGGGAATCTCGCGCGCGCCCTGGAGGAACGGCCGCTGCCGGGCCGGACCGGCATCGGGCACACGCGCTGGGCGACCCATGGGGCGCCCACCGAGGCGAACGCGCACCCGCACGGCACCGCGCGCGTGGCGCTCGTCCATAACGGCATCATCGAGAACCATGCCGAGCTCCGGCGGGAGCTCGAGGCAAAAGGCCAGGAATTCTCGACCGACACCGATACTGAAACGGTCGTCCAGTTGCTCGATTGGCTGCTGGCCGAGGGGGCCGAACCGGAGGAGGCCGCGCGGGTCGCGTTCGGCCGGCTCGAGGGGGCCTACGCGCTCGCCGTGATTTTCGCCGGGCACAGCGAACTCATGATCGGCGCGCAGCATGGAGCGCCGCTCGCGGTCGGATTTGGCGACGGCGAGATGTTCATCGGTTCGGATGCGCTCGCGCTCGCGCCGCTCACGCGGCGGATCGCCTATCTGCACGACGGCGACTGGACCGTGGTTTCCGCCGGCGGAGCCCGGTTTCTGGACGGGTCCGGCGCCGAGATCGTGCGCGAGATCAAGCAGACGGCGCTCTCGGGCGCGGCCATCGGCAAGGCCGGATTCCGGCACTACATGGAAAAGGAACTGCACGAGCATCCGGCAGTGATCGGCGACAGCTTGCGGCGCATGGTCGATCCGGCGACGCGGGCCGTGACGTTGCCGGAACTGCCGTTGGATTTCGCGCGCCTGCCGCGGGTGACGATCACGGCCTGCGGCTCGGCCTTCTATGCGGGGCTGGTCGCGCGCTACTGGTTCGAAAGTCTCGCGCGGCTGCCGGTGGATGCCGATGTGGCCAGCGAGTTCCGCTATCGCGAGCCGCCCCTGCCCGAAGGCGGACTTGGGCTTCTGGTCAGCCAGAGCGGCGAGACGGCGGATACGCTGGCGGCGCTGCGGACCATGAAGGCGGCGGGGCAAACCATCCTTTCGGTAGTGAATGTGCCCGAGAGCAGCATGGCGCGGGAGAGCGACGCGGTTTTGCGCACCGTGGCGGGGCCCGAGATCGGTGTAGCCAGCACCAAGGCGTTCACGGCGCAGCTCGCGGTGCTTGCGTGCCTGGCGATCGCCGCGGCGCGGGCGCGGGGCACGATCGGGGATAATCGCGAGGCCGCGCTCACCGACGCGCTGTTGCGGGTCCCGGGATTGGCGGCGGACATTCTCGACCGGCTCGCGGGGCCGGTGCAGCGGCTCGCGGCGCGCGTCGCGGAGGCGCGCGACGTGCTCTATCTCGGGCGGGGCAATTGTTTTGCAATCGCCATGGAGGGCGCGCTCAAGCTCAAGGAGATCAGCTACATCCACGCCGAGGGCTATGCCGCGGGCGAGATGAAGCATGGGCCGATCGCGCTGATCGACAAATCCGTGCCGATCATCGGCATCGCTCCCTCGGGGCCGTTGTTCGAGAAGACCGCGTCGAATTTGCAGGAGGCACAGGCGCGGGGCGGGCAGATCGTTTTGCTGACCGACGAGGCGGGCGAAAGGCGGCTCGGGCATCTTGCGGTGGAGACGCTTGTGCTGCCGGCGGTCGATCCGTTCGCGGCGCCGCTGCTCTATGCGATTCCGGTGCAGTGGCTGGCCTATCATGTCGCGGTGCTGAAGGGCACCGACGTGGATCAGCCGCGCAATCTCGCGAAGTCCGTTACGGTCGAGTAGCGCCGCTCTGTGTCCCCCGATTGACACGGCGCGGCTTGCGTTGCGGGCGCACACCGAGCGGGATTTCGCGCCGCTCTCGGCGATGTGGGGCGATCCGCGGGTGACGCGGTTCATCGGCGGCAAGCCGTCGACGGCGCCGGAGAGCTGGTCGCGCTTGTTGCGGTATCGTGGGCTTTGGCCGGTGCTGGGCTACGGCTATTGGTGCGTGCGCGAGAGGCGCAGCGGGCGCTATGTCGGCGATGTGGGTTTTGCCGATTTCCGGCGCGGAATCGTGCCTTCGATCGACGGAATTCCGGAGGCCGGATGGGCAATCGCGCCCTCTGCGGCAGGGCAGGGGTTTGCGACCGAAGCGCTGCGCGCGGCGCTGGCGTGGCTGGACGGGAATGTGGCCGCCCCGCGAAGCTTGTGTTTGATCGCGGCGGAGAACGAAGCCTCGGCGCATGTCGCGCGGAAGGCCGGCTATCAACCGTCAGGCGAGGTCACCGCGGGCGATCAGATGATTCCCCTCTGGTCCCGCATGCGACCCTGATGGGGTCTGGGGCCTTTCGACCCCAGCGGGGATGCAAGGGGCAGAGCCCCTTGCCCGCCGGAGGCGTACGCTAGACCGAGTAATACATCTCGAACTCGACCGGATGCGGCGTGTGCTCGAACCGGTAGACCTCGCTCCATTTCAGATCGATGTAGCTCTCGATCTGATCGCGGCCGAACACGTCGCCCGCGAGCAGGAATTCGTGGTCGGCGGCCAGCGCACCGAGCGCTTCGCGCAAGCTGCCGCAGACCGTCGGGATGCCTTTCAGCTCTTCGGGCGGCAGGTCGTAGAGATCCTTGTCCATCGGGTCGCCCGGATGGATTTTGTTGCGGATGCCGTCGAGGCCCGCCATCAGCATCGCCGCGAAGGCGAGGTAGGGGTTGGCGGTGGGGTCGGGGAAGCGCACTTCGACGCGCTTGGCTTTCGGGCTCGTCGCATACGGAATGCGGCAGGATGCCGAGCGGTTGCGCGCGGAATAGGCGAGCAGCACCGGCGCTTCGAAACCCGGAATCAGGCGCTTGTAGCTGTTGGTCGACGGGTTGGTGAAGGCGTTGAGCGCCTTCGCGTGCTTGATGATGCCGCCGATGTAATAAAGCGCGGTCTCGGAGAGATCGGCGTAGGCATTGCCGGCGAAGAGCGGCTTGCCGCCTTTCCAGATCGACTGGTGCACATGCATGCCGCTGCCGTTATCGCCATAGATCGGCTTCGGCATGAAGGTCGCGGTCTTGCCGTAGCTGTGGGCGACGTTGTGGATGCAGTATTTATAGATCTGCATATGGTCGGCCATGCGCGTCAGCGGGCCGAATTTCATGCCGAGTTCGTGCTGGCTCTGCGCGACCTCGTGGTGGTGCTTCTCGATCACCAAGCCCATCTCGCCCATCGAGGAGAGCATCTCGGCGCGCAGGTCGCTTTCGCTGTCCACCGGCGGGACCGGGAAATAGCCGCCCTTCACGCCGGGACGGTGGCCCATGTTCCCCTCGGGATAGTCCTTGAGCGAGGCCTGCGGGCCCTCGGTGCTGTCGAGCTGGTAGATGCCGTAATTGCCGCCGGTGCCGAAGCGGACATTGTCGAACACGAAGAACTCGGCCTCGGGGCCGAAGAAGGCGGTGTCGCCGATGCCGGAGGCGGCAAGGTAATGCTCGGCCTTCTTGGCGGTGCCGCGCGGGTCGCGGCTGTAGGGCTGGCCGGTCGAGGGCTCGATGATGTCGCAGAACAGGATCAGGCTCGGTTTGGCCGAGAACGGGTCCATCGTCGCGGTCGCCGGGTCCGGCATCAGGATCATGTCGCTCTCGTTGATCGCTTTCCAGCCGGCGATCGAGGAGCCGTCGAACATGATACCGTCGCGGAACGTGTCTTCCTCGATGGTGCTGACATGCTGCGCGGTGTGTTGCCATTTGCCGCGCGGGTCGGTGAACCGCAGGTCGACATATTCGACCGAGTTCTCCCGGAGCAGGTTCATGACGTGCTCCGGCGTCGCCTTCTCGTCCTTACTCATTGTCTGTGCTGTTCCCCCAGGGCTTCAGGCCGTGATCGCGAGCCGGCTTGCGGCTGCGTGCCGGCGAGTGCTTAGCAAGATCGGGACCAGAGGCGCTACAGCGCCGCCTCGCCGCGCTCGCCGGTGCGGATGCGCACCACCTCCTCGATGGTGCTGACGAAAATCTTGCCATCGCCGATCCGCCCGGTGCGCGAGGCGGTGATGATGGCCTCGACCGCGCGCTCGACCAGACTGTCGGCGCAGACCACCTCGATTTTCACCTTGGGCAGGAAGTCCACCACGTATTCGGCGCCGCGATAGAGCTCGGTATGGCCCTTCTGGCGGCCGAAGCCCTTGGCTTCGAGCACGGTGATGCCTTGCAGGCCCACCTCGTGCAGCGCCTCCTTCACCTCGTCGAGTTTGAACGGTTTGATCACCGCTTCGATTTTCTTCATGCGTGCGGTCCCTCCCGTTCCTCTCTCTGGCATGAGAGCGGCCGGGCGGCCAGAGGGGTGGCGCGGCTCGAACGAGGGCAGGCTGCCTATTTTGTAGGCATAACTTGCACCGGCCTTGGGCGCCCCCCATCCTGCCGCTTGCGCCGCTCATGAGGATCGCCGTCTTGGCCACGCTGAACCGCCTGCTCGCCGCCTCGGAGACCACGATCTTCACGGTGATGTCCGCGCTCGCCGCCGAGCATGGGGCGATCAATCTGGGGCAGGGGTTTCCGGATGCCGAAGGGCCAGCCGACATCGTGCGGGCAGCGGCCGACGCGCTGCTCGACGGGCGGAACCAATATGCGCCGCTGACCGGGCTGCCCGAGCTGCGCCAGGCCGTCGCGGCGGCGAACCGGCGCTTCTGGGGCCTGGAGATCGATCCGGATCGCGGCGTGCTGGTGACGAGCGGCGCGACCGAGGCGCTGTTCGTCTGTCTCGCCGGGCTGCTCAATCCGGGCGACGAGGTGGTGGTGATCGAGCCGCTGTTCGACACCTATCTGCCGGTGATTCGGCTGCTGGGTGCGACACCGAAATCGGTGCGGCTCGCGGCGCCGGACTGGCGGCTTCCGATGGACGAGCTGGCGGCGGCGTTCGGGCCGCGCACCAAGGCGATTTTGCTCAACACGCCGCACAATCCGACCGGGAAGGTGTTAACGCGCGACGAACTCGGCGTGATCGCGGATTTGCTGCAGAAGCATGATGCGTTTGCGATCTGCGACGAGGTCTATGAGCATCTGGTGTTCGCGCCGGCGCGGCACCTGCCGCTCATGGCGCTGCCGGGCATGGCGGACCGCACGTTGCGCATCGGCAGCGCGGGGAAGACGTTTTCGCTGACGGGGTGGAAGATCGGCTATGTGAGCGGGCCGCCTTCGCTGGTCGAGGTCGTGACACGCGCGCATCAAAACGCCGTGTTCTGCACGCCGCCCAATCTGCAGCGGGCGGTGGCTTACGGGCTCGGCAGGGACGACGCGTATTTCTCGGGGCTGGCGGCCGATCTCGCGGCGAAGCGGGATTGTCTCGCGGCGGGGCTCACACGGGCGGGGTTCCGGGTGCTGCCGACCGAGGGGAGCTATTTCGCGATCGCGGATTTTTCGGAATTCGGGTTCGCAGGCAGCGATATCGAGTTCGGGCGGTATCTGGCGCGGGAGGTGGGGGTCGCGACGATTCCGCTCTCGCCGTTCTACGTGTCCGATCCGCCTGCCGGATTGATCCGGTTTGCGTTTTGCAAGCGGATCGAGGTGCTGGAGGAAGCGTGCGGGCGGCTCCGGCAGGCAGGGGCTCTGCCCCTTGCCATCGGTGCTTGAACCGATGGCGCACACGATGGCGAGCCCGCTGGGGCCGAAAGGCCCCAGATCCGGCTAAGTCTCAACCTCTCCCGGTGACGGGGTCTGGGGCCTTTCGGCCCCAGCGGAGGGTGCAGGGGAGGCGGAGCCTCCCCTGCCCGCCGAGGGCAACTCACCGCCGGCTTTGTTCCGTCACCGGCTGAAACGCGTGCGCATACACCCAGTCACCGACCTGGGTACCGGTGGCCACCCCCTCATCGGCGTCGAACTGCCAATGCACGCCGATATAGATGCGGCTTTCCGAGTTCGCGTACGACGCGGCCGTGAAGGAGGGGAAGCTCATCGGGTGGAAGGGCTGGCGCTGGCCGTAAATATTGTAATTTAGCCCGTTATATTCGTCGGAGACGAAGGTGAAGGCGGTCTTGTCCGGCCAGAATTTGCGCAGCAGCTCGAAAATCGCGCCGCCGAAGGTCGCGTGTCCCGACACGTAGGAGGGGAAATTCGGCGTGAAGTTGGGGCCGTGCGTGTTGGTGGCCTGGCCTCCGAGCGGATACCAGTTCGGGTCAGGGACGACCTGGTTGTTGCCGAGCTGGTTGCTCGAGCGGATGCCGTTCACCGGACGCCAGAATTGATAGTAATATTTGGCGTCCCAGGCGGCGATCGCGGCGTCGGCCATGCCGGTGGTTATCAGCGCCATGAAGCGGGCGGTGGTGCTAAGATCGCCCATGCCCTGCCCAAGCGCGACCGTGCGGACGAGCTGGATATACATGCGCGGCGGCGCGCAAAGATTTGGCACGCCGTCATAGGTCCAGAAAATACCGTCGAACGTCTGCGACGGCGTGCGTGTCGATGGTGTATTGTTCCGTGGGTCGCCACCGATCGCTTTGACCGCGGCGAAGGCGGCGGTATAGGCGGGGTCGGTCAGCGCGGGCGGTGGCGGCGGGCGGAACTGGCTGCCGCTCGTCATCGTAAACGGCGTGACCTGTCCCCAGAAGGCGCCGAGCGCGGTCTGGATGTTGCTCACCGGATCGGGCGACCAGTAGCCGGGGCCGTATTTCCAGGGGAATCCGGCCTGGCCGTAGAGCGGCTCGGGAATTTGCGAATTGTCGTTGGCGCGCTTGGCGAGGATCGCGGCGGCCGCCTGCTGGCCGAGCGCGATGCCGGCGGCCTTGGCCGCCGGGGACGTGTGGATGAGCGCCGTGTCGATCGCGAAGATCGCGTCGAGGCGCGGCTTCTGCGACGGGTAAAGCGCGACCTGGGTGTCGTGGGAGGCCTGGGCGATCGCCCAATCGAGCGAGACGTGACCGGTGACGGGGGCGACGCCCGCGTAGCTCTGGAATTGCTGCGTCACCGCATTGACCGCCTCGAACATGGCGATGTGGATGATCGCCATTGCCCGGCTGGTGCGGGTCGGGCCGAATTGCTGTCCGAATGTGTAGGTTTGTCCGGCGGCGGGCGGCGTGTGGTCGATCGCGGTGGTGTCGAGCGCGATCTCGTCCCAGAGCCAGTAGCGGTCGAGCGTGTCGTAGGCGACCCGTGGCGGACGCATGTCGGAATATTTCGGGAAAATCGTGTGTGCAGGGACGGCGAGAAGACGTTGCAGTTCGGCGGAACTGGCTGGTGTCAGGTCGGTTGCGGACGCAAGCGGGGCGGCCAGCATGGTGGTGGCCCACAGCGCAGCCGTCAGGACTCGGAAAGGCACGGTGAACGCCTCCTGTTTCGCGTTTTGGTTGTGGCTTTGGTCGATGGTCGCGCAACGGTTGCGGCTTCGGCCGGCCTCGTCAAGCCAGCCCTTCCGGTCTCGCTTTGAAATGGTTACTCGCGCATGTTCACGATTTCGTGATCGACCGCGCCCGGGCGGCGTTGACCCGGGGAGGGGGGGCGCCCTAAATGCCGCCCCAGCGTGGCGGACGTAGCTCAGTTGGTAGAGCGCCGGTTTGTGGTACCGGTTGTCGCGGGTTCGATCCCCGTCGTTCGCCCCATTTCCCCTTGGTCGCGGCGCTGATCCTGGCAGGTGGCCGGGCCTCACGGCTCGGCGGCCTGGATAAGCCGCTGCTCATGCTCGATGGCGGGACGCTGCTCGATTCGGTGCTGCGCCGCGTGCGCCCGCAGGTCGGGCCGGTGGCGCTCAGCGCCAATGGCGATCCGGCGCGGTTCGCGCGCTTCGGTCTTCCGGTGCTGGCCGATCCCAGAGCCGGTCTCGGGCCGCTCGGGGGGTTACTCGCGGGGCTGCGCTGGGCGGCGGCATCCGGGGAGACGGCGCTGCTGACCGTGCCGGGGGATACGCCCTTCATTCCGGAGGACCTCGCGTCGCGGCTGGCGCCGCCGCCTTCGGTCGCCGCCGGTGAGGGGGGCGTGCATCATCTGGTGGCGTGCTGGGATGTGGGCTGCGCCGCCGCGCTCGAGGCCTACCTCACGGGCGGCGGGCGGCGGGTCAGCGCGTTCGGGGAGACCTGTGGAGCGCGGCGCGTGGTGTTCGCGGGCGCGCCCGACCCGTTCTTCAATGTGAATACGCCGGCGGATCTGGCCTGGGCTCGCGCGACCGTGCGCGGTGTGGGATAGGGGCGGCCGCCCGCGCCGGAACCTTCAATGCATTGGTCTGTGGTCAATACGTTTCTCTACGCCCTGGTGGCGCTGGTGGTGATCGTCGATCCGCCGGGGACCGCGGTCGTGTTCGCGGCCATGACACCCAGCGACACGGCGGCGGAGCGCGCCTCGCAGGCGCGGCGCGCCTGCCTGCTCGCGGCATTCGTGCTGGCGGCGTTTGGGCTCGCGGGGGAGAGCCTGCTCGAGGCGCTCGGGATCGGTCTGCCGGCGATGCGGATCGCGGGCGGTGCGTTGCTGTTCCTGACCGCGGCCGACATGGTGACCGGACGGCATGCGCTGCGCTCGACCGAGCCGGAGCGGATCGCCGCGATCACGACCGAGGAGGATATCGCGATCTTCCCGCTCGGCATTCCGCTGATCGCGGGGCCTGGGGCGATGACCACCATGGTGGTGCTGCATAGCGAGACGCACGCCTCGCCCTGGAAGATCGCGGCGATCGAGGCCGCGGTGATCGTGACGATCGTTTCGCAATATGTCTGTCTGCTCGGAGCGCGGTGGATCGCGCGGCTCCTGGGCGATACCGGGGCATCGGTCGCGGGGCGGGTGCTGGGCGTGCTGCTGGCGGCGCTGGCCGTGCAGATCGGGGTGGACGGCATCCGGCAGGCCTTCAGGCTGGGCTGAGCCTCGGCTTGGAACCGGATTACGCAGCGGCGATCCTGGCGCTGGTCGAGGCGCGCGGGCCGGAGAAATCGATCTGCCCGTCGGAAGCGGCGCGGGCGGTCGCGCCGGATTGGCGGGCGCATCTGAAGGGCGTGCGCGAGGCTGCGCTGCGCTTGGCTCGCGAGGGGCGGATCGAGGTGCTGCGGAAAGGGCGGACGGTCGAGACTCTGGATGCGGTGCGGGGGGTGATCCGGCTGCGGATTAAACGGGGAGGGTAAGGGTCTTCTTTTTCTGAAGAAAAAGAAGCAAAAAGACTTTCATCTTATATGGCGGGGCAGTTCAACGAGCTCGTCAAATACGGGAAAGTTTTTTGGTTCTTTTTTTTAAAAAAGAACAACTACCCGCCGGCGATCGCCCCGACGACCATGAAGCATTCCTTCCCATCGATCACGGCCTGCGGCAAGGGCGTATCGGGCGAGCAGTGCGAAAAATCCTGCTCGCACGCGAAGAAGCGGATGAAGGGGCGGCGGCGCTGACTGAGCGGATCGCGGATCGTTCCTCGGAGCACGGGATGCGCCGCTTCCAGCGCGTCGAGCAGGGCGCGCTGGGTGGGCGGCTCGGGGATCGGGAGTGCGATCTCGCGGGGGATGCGGGCGAGCGCGCAGAGGCCGGAGGGGAGTTCGACGCGGATCACGGCAGGGTCTGCGCTTCCACCGACAGCACCGGCGGCAGGTCGCGGGTGATGGCCGACCAGGTCTCGCCGGCATCGGCCGAGGCATAGACCTGGCCGCCGGTGGTGCCGAAATAGACGCCGCAGGAATCGAGACTGTCGACGGCCATCGCGTCGCGTAGCACGTTCACGTAACAATTTTCCTGCGGTAGGCCGTGGCTCAACGGTTGCCATTCATGGCCGCCGGTGCGGCTGCGCCAGACGCGGAGCGCGCCGTCGAGCGGGAAATGCTCCTGGTCGCTCTTGATGGGCACGACGTAGATCGTTTCCGGTTCGTGCGCGTGCACGTCGATCGCGAAGCCGAAATCGGTGGGTAGGTTTCCGCTGACCTCACGCCAGTTCTCGCCGGCATCGTCGGACCGCATCACGTCCCAGTGTTTCTGCATGAAGAGCGTGTTCGGGCGCGCGCGATGCATGGCGATCCGGTGCACGCAATGACCGACTTCGGCGGTGGGGTTCGGGATCTGGGGCGAGTGGAGGCCACGATTGATCGGCTGCCAAGTGGCGCCGGCATCGTCGCTGCGGAAGGCGCCGGCGGCGGAGATCGCGACGTAGAGGCGCGCGGGATCGGCGGGGTCGAGCAGGATCGTGTGCAGGCACATGCCGCCGGCACCCGGCTGCCAGGCGGGGCCGGAACCGTGGCGGCGCAGGCCCGAGATTTCCTGCCAGGATTGTCCGCCATCTTTCGAGTGGAACAAGGCGGCGTCCTCGACGCCGGCATAGAGTGCGTCGGGTTCGGTGAGGGACGGCTCGATGTGCCAGATGCGCTTGAACTCCCACGGGTGGGGCGTGCCGTCATACCATTGATGCGTCCCCGGAACGCCGTCGTAGCGGAGATCGTTGCTGACGGGTGACCAGCTTTTGCCGCCATCGTCCGATCGCTGCATGATCTGGCCGAACCAGCTCGAGGATTGCGAGGCGTAGATCCGGCCGGGTTCCGCCGGGGAGCCTTTCATGTGGAAAATTTCCCAGCCCGCGAAATGCGGGCCGTCGATGTGCCAATCTTTTCGTGCGCCGTCGGCGGTCAGGATGAAGGCGCCCTTGCGCGTGCCGACAAGAAGCCGGACCTGGGTCATGGGCGATTTCCTCTGTGTTGATTGGCGCGGAGTGTCACACGGGGGCCGCGCGCGCTTCAATCGAGGAGAATGCCGGCGAGGGCTGCAAGGGTGACGACGAGCAGGGGCGGGGCGCGCCAGGCGACGAGCAGCACGAAGCCGGTGGCGGCGACAGCGACGTCGGCTCGCGTGCCCACCGCGCTGGTCCAGACCGGGTTGTAGAGGGCGGCGGCGAGCAGGCCGACCACGGCCGCGTTCACCCCGCGCATGGCGGCCTGGGTGGAGGGACGGGCGCGGAGCGCGTGCCAGAACGGGAGCACGCCGAGCAGCGCAAGCAGGCCGGGGAGAAAGATCGCGACGAGCGCGATGGCGGCGCCGGCGACGCCGCCGGGGCCGACACTGGCGGCGGCGCCGAGATAGGCGGCAAAGGTGAAGAGCGGGCCAGGGACGGCTTGGGCCGCGCCGTAGCCGGAAAGGAAGGCGCTCTCGGCGATCCAGCCCGGAGTGACGACGGCGGTGCGGAGCAGCGGCAGCACCACGTGGCCGCCGCCGAATACGAGCGCGCCGGCGCGGTAGAGCGCGTCGAACAGCGCAACCGCGCCGTTGCGGGTGGGCAGAAAGGCGAGGGCGAGCAGTAGAACGAACAGGGCGATGCAGATCAGGCCGGTGCGGCGCGGCAGTTTGATCGCGAGCGTGTCGGGGGTGGCGGGCAATGGCGCGCGGCAGAAGACGAGGCCCGAGAAGACGCCGAGCTCGATGATGCCGATCTGCGAGGCGGCCCCGGGACGGGCGAGCGCGATCATCAGGGCGAGGGTGGCGATGCTGGCGCGGGCGCGGTCGGGGCAGAGGGTGCGGGCCATGCCGAGCACGGCCTGGGCCACGATCGCGACGGCGGCGAGTTTGAGTCCGTGGAGCGCGGCGGCGCCCGCGCGTGTGTCGGCGATGTGCGGGGCGCCGTAGGCGAAAGCCAGAAGGAGGACGGCGGAAGGAAGCGTGAAGCCGGCCCAGGCGGCGAGCGCGCCGCGGAGGCCACCGCGCAGCAGGCCGATCGCGAAGCCGACCTGGCTCGAGGCGGGGCCGGGAAGGAATTGCGCGACCGCGATGAGGTCGGCGTAGGCGGTTTCGGTGAGCCAGCGGCGGCGCTCGACGAACTCGGCGCGGAAATAGCCGAGATGGGCGATCGGGCCGCCGAAACAGGTGAAGCCGAGGCGGAGAAAGATCAGCAGGATGTCGCGCGGTCTGGGGGCGGCAGACGCTTGGGCGAGGTCGGGCACGGTCGGAGATTACCGCGTCTCGGGGCCGGGACGCGATGGGGCGACGGAAAATCCGTTTCGTAATCGCCGCAACCGAGCGAGGTGTTTGGTCCCGAGGTGTGATGGTGCAAATCCGACCCGAGAGGGCGGAGGAGGTGCTATGGCAGCACTTCTCCACGGCAGCGCCCGAACGACGCCGGGTGTTCGAGCCGAGCTCCAAGCGGCGAAATGCCGGGAAATCGGAATGTGCTGCGTCCCTGCGACATGTCATAGGGACGTTTCCCTGCACAATCCATACCGGGATGAACGACAATGGCATGACGGTCGCTGATCTGCCCAGGCACCGCGACCGATACCCCTTGATGCAGGCCATATTCGGCGGTCACATCTTCGACCGTTCTGCGAGCACGGATCCAACACCGATTGACCAAGCCGGTATCACTCCTGGACCAACGGCTAGGCAGAGCGGATGAACCGCACCATCAAAGACGCAACCTCGGAAGCATCTCACTACCAAACGCGTAGACTACAGAAAAAGAAGAAACGCTGTGGAATAACCGAAGCCCGCGTCCGTCTTGGAGACCGCGGGTCCACCCTCGCCGCCGGGCGTGGGCCGGCCCGCGCCAGGACACAGAGGCCTCCATGCATCGTTGCTTATCCGCCGCGCTCGCGATCGGGCTTGCCGGGCCGGCCGGCGCCGCGTCGATCGTTCAGACCAATCTCGTGTCGGACGGGTCGGTGCCGGCGCCGATCGTCGATCCGAACCTGGTCAACCCGTGGGGGATCGCGCTTTCGCCGAGCGGGCCGTTCTGGGTGTCGGACAACAATACCGGGCTGACCACGCTCTATAATGGCGAAGGGCAGATCCAGCCGCTGGTGGTGACGATTCCGCCGCAGGCGGGCGGCGCCGGGCCCTCGGGGCCGACCGGGCAGGTGTTCAACGGGACCGGCGAATTCACGATCAGCGCGAACAATGTCAGCGGATCGGCGTTCTTCCTGTTCGCGACCGAGAACGGAACGATCTCGGGATGGAATCCGAATGTCAGTCTCAATTCGGCGATCACGGTGATCGACAATTCCGCGTCGCGCGCGGTCTATAAGGGGCTCGCCCTCTACAGCGACATGACGGGGAATTATCTGCTCGCGGCGAATTTCCGCGCCGGGCTCGTCGAGGTCTATGACGGGTCGTTCCATCTCGTGCGGGCGTTCCGCGATATCGGCAAGGGCGCGGCGGTGCCGGCGATTCCGTCGAGCTACGCGCCGTTCAACGTCGCCGTGCTGCGCGGGCATATCTATGTCAGCTATGCCGAGGTGGATGCGTCGCGACACGACAATCTGAATCGGCCGGGGGCAGGATTCGTCGATGAGGTGACGATCGACGGCAGGCTCGTGCGGCGGATCGCGAGCCATGGGCTGCTCGATGCGCCCTGGGGCATGGCGATCGCACCGCATGCCTGGACGAAATATGCCGGCGCGCTGCTGGTGGGCAATTTCGGCAATGGATGGATCGCCGCCTACGACACCCATACCGGCAAGACACTCGGTTATCTCAAGGCGCCGAACGGGTATCTGCTGACGATCCCGGGGCTTTGGGGCCTGATCCAGGGCAATGGCGGTTCCGGCGGCAAGAAGAGCGAGATTTATTTCACGGCCGGGCCCGCGCATGAGACGCATGGGCTGCTCGGCAGCCTGACCTACGCGCCCTGACCGGGCCGGAGTAGCGTGCCGGCATGGGTGGTTCGATGGCGGTCCGCCGTTCGCGGCGGCGCGCGTGACGGCATCCCAGGCCGGTTTCCGGGCAGCGCTGGTCGCGGCGCTGCCCGGGTTGCGCCGCTATGCGACCGGGCTCACCGGCAATCGCGATGCGGCCGACGAGCTCGTGCAGGATTGTCTGGAGCGGGCGCTGCGGGCCGCGGACACGCTCGAGCGGCCGGAGCGGATGGGCGCCTGGCTGCGGCGCATTCTCCACAATCTGTTCATCGACGAGGTGCGGCGGCGGCGCGGCACCGGTTGGCCGGTGGATTTGGCAAGTATTGAAAACGATATTTCATGGAGCGCGTCGCCGGCGGAGAGTGAGGTGCGGGAACTGGTGCGAGCGGTCCAGGGCTTGAGCCTCGAACACCGGCAGGTGGTGCTGCTGGTGGGCGTGGAGGGGCTCAGCTACCGCGAGGTCGCGGCGGAGCTCGGCGTGCCGGTCGGGACCGTGATGTCGCGGCTGGCGCGCGGGCGGGAGCGGCTGCGGGCGGTGCTGGCGGGCGCCTCGCCGGGCCCGGGCAGCCGGGCGGAGGCGGAGGGCGGCGCATGAGCGATGCCGCCGGGATCTCCGACCTGGAGCTGCATGCGCTGCTCGACGGCGAGCTGCCGGAGGCGCGGCGCGCGGCGGTGGCGGCGGCGGTGGCGCGGGAGCCGGCGCTGGCGGCACGGCTGGCGGCATTCGCCGAGGACCGGGCGCGGCTGGCTTCCGCCTTCCGGGAAGTGGGCGAAGCGCCGCTGCCGGCGGCCTGGATCGCGCGGATCGAGCGGGAAGCGGCGCCGTCGCGCTCGCGGTGGCGCGGGGTGCGAGGGCCGGCACTCGCGATCGCGGCCTCCGTATTGCTGGTCGTGGGCGGGCTCTGGGCGTGGAGCGGCGGGGCGGGGCCGGGCCCGATTTTGGAGGCGGCAGTCGCGGCGCGCGCGGGGGATTGGGTGCCGGAACAGAGTTTCGGGGCGAGCGTGCCGGCGGCGCGGCTGCGGGACGCGGTGGGCGATGCGGTGCGTCCGCCCGATCTCGCGCGGTTCGGTTTCCGGCTGGCGGCGGCGCATGTCTATCGCGGCGGCGGGGCGGAACTCGTCTACCGGCGCGCGAGCGGGGCGGCGCTCACGATTTTCCTGCGTAAATCGGACGGGCGGGCGCGGTTCGAGATGCGCCGGCGGGGGGATCTGCGGCTCTGCCTCTGGCAGGACGACGTGGTGGCGGCGGTGGTGGCCGGCGAGATGAGTGCCGGGGAGATGATGCGGGTGGCCAGCCGGGCGTACGCGGATCTCAACCTCTGACCGGAAAGGGAGCCCTGGCGGGTGCAGGGCGGAGCCCCGCCCGCCGGAGGCCTCTTTCAGCGGAGCGCGTCGGCGGCCATGGATTCCGGGCTGAAACGATCGGGCGCATGGGGCGGGGTTGTGCGGTAATCGCCGCGGCCGTGTTCGAGCACGAAATCGGCGACGTAGCCGCCGAGGAGCAGATCGTAGATGAATTGCGTGCCGGTGACGATCGTCGGCACGTCGCGCAGCAGCAGCATCGTGCCGTGGCCGTATTTCCAGAGTTTGCCGTTCTCATCCCAGGAATCGCTCGCGAGCACGAGCCAGGTGTCCTCGTCGATATAGAGGCGGCGGCGCGGGACCACATGGTGCTTGCCGGCGGCGAGCGTGCCCTCGACGATCCAGACGCGGTGGAGTTCGTAGCGCAGCAGGTCGGGGTTTTCGTGACGCGGGCCGATATAGTCGCGCGGCGCGGCATCGTAGAGGCGCTCGTTGTTGTAGGGCACGAACATCGGGCGCTTGCCGAGAATGCGGAAATCGTAGCGGTCGGGGCCGCCGAAGAAGAGGTAATATTCGTCGAGCGCCTCCATCCCCTCGGCGTCGGCGTCGGGCGTGTCGTAGGAGAGCGAGGGGGCGCGGCGCACGCGGTGCTCGCCCGGAATGTAGCGCCAGGCGACATAGGGGTCGCGCGCGGTGTCGAGCGGCTGCCAGGCGATGTAGCCCTCGCCGGCGCGCGAGGGCGGCGCTTCCTGGAGGCGGCGGGTCTTGAAATAATAGGGGCCGATGCCGGCCGGGGTCGCACCGGGCGCGTAATAAGGAAAATCGGTGATTTCGCGGTAGGCGGCGCTGCGTTCGACGCTGCCGTCGCCGGCGGCGATATAGGTCGCGATGCGGTCCTCGCGCGCGGCACCCCAGAAAGCCAGCAGATGGTTCCAGACGATTTCGCCGCCCGAGCGGGGAATCGGGAACGGCACACCGCCGGCCGCGCCCTGCACGCCGTAGGCGATTCCTTCGGGGGCCGGTGCGGCGCGCAGCGCGTTACGGAATGTTGCCTGATAGACCGCGTCGGGGGCGGTGGCGCTGCGGTGCGTGGGATAGATGTTCATGCGGAAATCGGCATAGTGGCGCAGCAGGGCCAGCGCGCCCTCGGGCAGAGCCTCTTCATAGGCAGGCGCGTTTGCGGAACTGATGGTGAGGATGGGTTTTTCCTGCCGCAGCCGGTCCGCGCTCGGCACCGTGCCGGTCCAGGGAGGAATGCGGCCGTCGGGCGTGCCGGCGCGCTCGGCGCCGATCGGGGTGAGGTCGGCGTGCAGCCGCGAGGCTGCCGCTTCGGGCACCGCGGCGGCGGCGTGGGGCAGGGCGGCGAGACCGAGCGTGCCCGCAGCGGTCCGGAGCAGCGATCGGCGGAGAAGCGGCGGCGTTCGCATTGGCGCCGAGACTAGCAGCAGGGCCTGGCCGGTCCCAATCGCGCTGCTGGTCTGCGTGGTCTGCCACGCCGCGGCGGCGGCCGATCTCGGTGGCGTGGACGGCGTCGATGTCGAATGGGACAATACGCTGCGCGGCACGTTTGCGTTTCGCACCGAGGGTGCCAACGGCTCGCTCCTGTCGGCGATCAACGGCAATGACGGGGACCGCGCCTTCGCCCCCGGGCCGGTGTCGCAACGGCTCGATCTGTTCTCGGAACTGACCTTGCGCGCGTCCGACTGGGGTTTCTACGCCAGCGGCGATGGGTGGTACGATCCGGCCTATCAGGGGGCGAGCGCCAACCGGACGGCGTTCGGATTCAATCCGGTGTCGGTCGGTTACGATCAGTTTCCGGCCGCGACCCGGGCGCTCGATGGCGGCATGGCCGAACTCTATGACGCCTATCTCTCCCTGCGCGACGTCGGCGGACTGCCGCTCAGCCTGCGCCTCGGGCGGCAGACGCAATTATGGGGCGAAAGCCTCTTCTTCGCTGGCAATGCGATCGCCGGGGCGCAGGGGCCGGTCGACCAGATCAAGGCGCTGAGCGAGCCGCTGGCCGAGACGCAGGAAATCCTGCTGCCCGTGACGCAGGCCGATGCGCGGCTCGCGCTCGGTGCGCAGGTCAGTCTCGAGGCCTACTGGCAGTTCGAATGGCGGCGCGACCGGTTGCCGGGAGCGGTCAGCTATTTCAGCACACAGGATTATCTCGATGCGGGAGGAGAACGTATTTTTCTGGGCGGGGCGGGCGGCGGCATACCGGCGGGCGGCGGCGGCACCGGGGCGGGGCCAGGGCCTTATGCCGGCCTGCCGATCCTCTATGCGCCAGCGGCGCCCACGCCACCCGCGCTGCTGCGCACCGCGGACCGGGTGCCGGCGGGGCCCGGCGCGTTCGGGATCGCGCTGCGCTATTCCGGGGGCGCGTTCGATGCCGGACTCTATGCGCTGCGCAGCGACGCGACGCTGCCGCAGCTTTATTACGTGTGGGGACCCAGCGGGACCGCTTCGGGCGGGCGCTATGGTCTCGATTTCCCGCGCGGCATCGGCGTTTTCGGGGCGAGCGTGAGCCGGTCCTGGTCGTCGTTGCAGCTGGCGGCGGAGGCCTCGGTGCGGACCGATGCGCCGCTCGTGAGCCGGTTTCCGCCGCTGGCGGCGCCGGGAGCGCCGGCCGTGTTCGCACGCGGGACGACGCTGCATGCGAATTTGTCGGGCGACCTCGTGCTGTCACCGTCGCGCTGGTGGAATGCGGCGGAGCTGACGGGCGAAGTGGCGGCCAACGCGGTGGCTTCGGTGACGCGCGATGCCGCGGCGCTGGCGCCGGGGCGCACGCAATCAGCAGCAGCGGCGCGGGCGGTGTTCACGCCGACTTATTACGAGGTCGCGCCGAATCTGGATGTTTCGGTGCCACTTGGGATCGGCATCGGGCTCGCGGGGCGCTCCCGGTTCGATGCCGGAATGGCGGCGGGGGTGGGAGATTGCGAGGTGGGGGTGTCGGCGACATACCGGCGGGTCTGGCAGATAGAAGCGATGTTCACGCATTTTGTCGGTGGCGCGGGACAGCAGAAGCTGGCGGACCGGGATTTCGCGACGATCTCCATCAGTCGCACGTTTTGAGCGGAGGGGTTTGGTTTAAGGGTGCCTCCGGCGGCCCGGGCTCTGCCTCGCCATCGCGATGCTTGAACCGATGGCGCACGCGATGGCGAGCCCGCTGGGGCCGAAAGGCCCCAGACCCCATTCTTCAAAAAAGCCGTGTTGGCTGAGACAAGTTTCTGAAGCAACGGAGTCTGGGGCCTTTTGGCCCCAGGGCTTGCGGCCGGCGCGCCAATGGTTTGAGCGCCAGACGCACGAGAGGCGGAGCCTCTGCCTGCGGGAGGCAACCGCGATGAGGCGATCGAAACGCAACACGCTCTAAACGCATCAGGCTCTACCGGGTGGGCGGCGCCGCTACCGCTTTCAATCGAAAAAGTCTTTTTGGTTCTTTTTCTTCAGAAAAAGAACGAAGACTTCCGGCAGCCTAGCTCCGCAGCAATTCGTTGATCGCTGTCTTTGCCCGCGTCTGCGCGTCCACGCGCTTGACGATGACGGCGCAAGCGAGCGACGGGCCTGGCGTGCCGTCCGCGAGCGGGCGGCCGGGAAGCGTGCCGGGGACCACGACCGAGTAGGCGGGGACGCGGCCCTGGTGAGTTTCGCCGGTTTCGCGGTCGATGATTTTCGTGGATTGGCCGATGAAGACGCCCATCGAGAGCACGGCGCCGCGTTCCACGATGACGCCTTCGGCGACTTCGGAGCGGGCGCCGATGAAGACGTCGTCTTCGATGACGACCGGGCCGGCCTGCAGCGGTTCGAGCACGCCGCCGATGCCGGCGCCGCCGCTGATATGGACGTTCCGGCCGATTTGCGCGCAACTGCCGACGGTGGCCCAGGTGTCGATCATGGTTCCGCGATCGATATAGGCGCCCACGTTCACGAAGCAGGGCATCAGCACCACGTCGGGCGCGACATAGGCGGGACGGCGCACGATGGCGCCGGGGACCGCGCGGAAGCCGGCGGATTCGAAGCTGAGATTGCCCCAGCCGGCGAATTTCAGCGGGATCTTGTCGAAACAGGGGACGCCGGCGGCGCCGGGCATCACGCTGTTCGCGTTCAGCCGGAACGAGAGCAGGACGGCTTGTTTCAGCCACGCATTGACGAGCCAGGCGCCGCCCGCGCGCTCGGCGACGCGCAGTTCGCCGCTGTCGAGCTTGCCGAGCACGGTTTCGACGATCGCGCGATCCTCGCCGCCGGTCGCGGGCGAGAGGCGGGCGCGTTCCTCCCAGAGCGCCTCGATGCGCGCGCGCAGATCGGCGTAGGGGTCGGGCTGGGGGTGTGCGCTCATCGGTGGATCAGGGTTCCGGGGCCGGCTTCGGTGAAGAGTTCGAGCAGGACGGCGTGCGGCACGCGGCCGTCGAGGATCACGCAGCCGCGGGCCCCGAGATGCAGCGCTTCGAGGCAGTTTTCCACTTTCGGGATCATGCCGCCCGAGATGGTGCCGTCGGCGATCAGGTCGCGGGCTTGTTGCGCCGTCAGATCGGCGATGAGTTTGCCGTCGCGGTCGAGCACGCCGGGCACGTCGGTGAGCATCAGCAGGCGCGTCGCGTGCAGCGCGCCGGCGAGCGCGCCGGCGGCGTCGTCGGCGTTGATGTTGTAGGTCTGGCCTTGCTCGTCCTGGCCCACGGGGGCCACGACCGGGATCAGGCCGCTGCCTGTGAGCGCGTGGATGACGCGGACGTCGATCGCGGCCGGTTCGCCGACGAAGCCGAGATCGAGCACGCGCTCGACGGCGCTGTCGGGGTCGATGATTGTGCGGGTGAGCTTGCGGGCGCGGATCATGCCGCCGTCGCGGCCGGAGATGCCGACCGCTAAGGCGCCCGCGCGGTTGATGAGGTCGGTGACCTGTTTGTTGACCGTGCCGGCGAGAACCATTTCGACCACTTCGACCATGGCGGCGTCGGTGACGCGCAGGCCGTGCACCCATTCGGATTTGATGGCGAGACGTTCCAGCATGGCGCTGATCTGCGGGCCGCCGCCATGCACCACGACCGGGTTCATGCCGACCTGCTTGAGCAGCGCCACATCGCGGCCGAAAAGCTGGGCGAGTTCGGGGTCGCCCATGGCGTTGCCGCCATATTTCAGGACCACCGTGGCGCCGGCGTAGCGGCGGAGATAGGGGAGCGCCTGGGCGAGAATCTGGGCGCGCTGGAGGGCTTCGGTCATGCCTCCGGCGGGCAAGGGGCTCTACCCCTTGCATCCCCGCTGGGGCCGGAAGGCCCCAGACCCCTTTTTGTTAGGTTGGTGTGCGGTTTCAACGGACTCGACTCAAAACGGAAAGGGGTCTGGGGCCTTTCGGCCCCAGCGGGGTCCAGGGGCAGAGCCCCTGGCCGCCGGAGGCGCGCCGCAGCTATCAGGTAATCTCCGTAACCCGCAACGCTGGAATAACCCCCTGCCTCCCGATTCCGTGACTCCCGACACCTGGCTCCAGCAGGCCAGCACGCGCAACCTGATGTGGCGGCTCTGGCGCGAGCACATCAGGCGCTACCGCGGGCAGCTCTTTCTCGTGCTGCTGACGACGGGCGCCATGGCGGCGCTGTCGGCGGCCTATCCGATCGTGATCAAGCACGCGCTCGACCTGTTCGAGGCGCGCGACGAGCGGATTCTCTACCAGATCCCGGCGCTGGTGCTGGCGGTCACCTCGGCCAAGGGGGTGAGCCAGTATGCGCAGATCGTGCTGGTGCAGCGGCTGGTGCTGCTGGTGATCCGGGATCTGCAGAACCGGATGTTCGAGCATCTGGTGCGGGCCGATCTGGCGCGGGTGGAGCGCGAGGCGCCGGCGGGGCTGGCGGCGCGGTTCACGACCGATGCGGCGACCATTCGCGAGGCGATGATCCGGGCGGTCAATGCGGTGGGCGACGGGGTGACCGTGGTCGGGCTCGCCGTTTCGATGGTGTTGCTCGATTGGGAGCTGTCGCTGATCGCGGCCTGTCTCTACCCGATCGCGGCGATCCCGATTCAGCGCGTGGGCAAGCGGGTGCGGCGGGCGTCGGGCGGGATGCAGGAGCGGATGGGGGCGACCGCGACGCTGCTCACCGAGAGTTTCGCGCAGGCGCGGACGGTGCGGGCCTACCGGCTCGAGAGCGCGGAGGTGAGCCGGGCGCGGCATACGTTCCAGGCGCTGTTTTTGTCGCTGAACCGGATGATCCGGAGCCGGGCGCGGATCGATCCGTTTCTCGAGGTGCTCGGCGGGGCGGCGGTGGCGGCGGTGCTCGGGTTTGCCGGATGGCGCGCGGCGCATGGCGGCAACACGCTCGGGAATTTTTCGGGGTTCGTGGCGGCGCTGCTGCTGGCATCAAGGCCGGTGCGGGCGCTCGGCGCGCTCAACGCGGCGCTGCAGGAGGGGACGGCGGGGCTCGCGCGGGTGTTCGGGGTGATCGACGAGCCGCCGGGGGTGGTGGAGCGGCCGGGGGCGGCGGCGCTGCCGGCGGGCCAGGGGCATCTCCGGTTCGAGAATGTGCGGTTCGTTTACCCGGATGGGCGCGAGGGGCTCAGGGGGTTGAGTTTCGAGGCGCGGCCTGGGCTGACGGTGGCGCTGGTGGGACCCTCGGGGGCGGGGAAATCGACGGCGCTGGCGCTGATTCCGCGGCTCTATGACGCGACGAGCGGGGCGATCCGGCTGGACGGCGTGGATGTGCGGGACGTGACGCTGGCGAGCCTGCGGGACGCGATCGCCTATGTCGGGCAGGACACGTTGCTGTTCGATGCGAGTGTCGGGGCGAATATCCGGATGGGGCGGCCGGAGGCGGATCCTGCGGCGATCTGGGCGGCGGCCCGGGCGGCGGCGGCGGCGGATTTCATCGAGGCCTTGCCGGACGGGATGGATACGCCGGTGGGCACGAATGGCGGGCGGCTGTCGGGCGGGCAGCGGCAGCGGGTGGCGCTGGCGCGGGCTTTGTTGCGTAACCCGCGGATTTTGCTGCTCGACGAGGCGACGAGCGCGCTGGACGCGGAGAGCGAGGCGGCGGTGCAGCTGGCGCTCGCGCATCTGCGGGCGGGGCGGACGACCATCATCGTGGCGCACCGGCTCTCCACGGTGCGGGAGGCGGATCTCGTGGTGGCGATGGCGGAGGGCGAGGCGGTGGAAATGGGGACCCATGCCGCGCTGATGGCGGCGGACGGGCTTTATGCCCGGCTGGTGAAGACGCAGGCTTTCGTGGAGTGATGGGGGGGAGGAAACGGGCGTTTGCTTCCTGACGCAAAAGATTCAAGATGACATTGTTCTTGAGTCGCGGCGGCGCCGGCGGTTCTGGCGCTGGTCGGCGGGAGGAGGAGCGCACGTGATGAAGTGGATCTTGTTGGCGGCCTTGGGACTGGGTGTCAGCTGCGCGGCGGCGCAGGCGGAGGATGATCCGGGCCATGCCGCCCGGGTTTACTGCATGGCCACGGGTGGCGTCGTCGAGACGCGCGTTCCGACCTACGGCACCAACGGCAACAGCCCGCTGACATTGGCCTATCCGCGCGCCTTCTGCGCCTGGACCAAGGCGGACGGGTCTTCGATACACGTTTTGCTGACGACGCTGATCACGAAGAAGCCGACGCTGGCGGCGCTGGCCTATTACGCGAAAGTGCCGTTCAACGGCAGCACCTGCCAGGGCTCGCCCGGCTCCTGCTACTGCTCGCAACTTGGCGGGACCGATTTGTTCGGCGGCATCAATGCGAGCGGCGGCGGCTGGGTGTTGGTGCGGAACAGTTCGGACGTGCTGGATGCGTGCATGTTCCCCGACATGTCGAGCATCGATTCCTACGGGCTTTTCTACCACTCGGCGGGCATCATTCGCGGCAAGAACCTCGAGGGTGTTCTGCGCTTCAAAAATCCGTACTGAGCGGAAAGCGTAGGGGATGTAGGCCCGGCCTGACCGTTTCCGTTCAGGCCGACATGGCTCTGAGCGCCAGCCGCCCCAGAGCAAAATCCGATCAGATGGAATCATCTGATCGGATGAATCTGCTCTAGGAAATCAATAACGACAGCAACTTACGCCGATCTGACTGAAGCGCTGGCGCTTCAGTCAGATCGGCTGTTGCTCTAGGCGTGGCCGGCTTGGGTGAGACATTCGTTGCTGGTTTCGCGGAGCAGGGCGGCGAAGAGCATCAGGGCGTCGGCGGCGCCGCGATCCTGGAGTGTGCCGGCGAGGAACTGGACGGCGAAGAGGTCGGCCTGGTCGGCGACGATCAGGGCGGCCTGGCGGAGCGCCTGACGGGAGAGGTGGATCTGCAGCTCGTCGGAGAGCCGGTTCCATTCGGGCAGGTCGGGGGTGGGCCGCATACGAGGATATTGCCCCGGCAGTGGTTAAGGGGCGGTTCCGTCGCGCGAGAGTTCGTAAAGGGCAACGGTGGCGGCGGCGCTCACATTGAGGCTTTCCATCGTGCCGGGCATCGAGAGGCCGGCGGTTTCGTCGCAGGTTTCGCGGGTGAGGCGACGCAGGCCGTCGCCTTCGGCGCCGAGGACGAGCGCGATGCGGCGGTTGCGGTAGGACTCGCCGCGGAGCGGGGGAGCGTTGGCGGCGAGGCCGACCGTCCAGAGGCCAGCGGCTTTGAGCGCGACCAGTGTGCGGGCGAGGTTGACGGCGCGGATCATGGGCATGGTTTCAAGCGCGCCGGCGGCGGCACGGGCCAGCGCGCCGGTTTCCTCGGGCGAGTGGCGGTCCTGGACGATCACGCCGGCGGCGGCGAACGCGGCGGCGGAGCGGAGGATGGCGCCGACATTGCGGGGGTCGGTGACCTGGTCGAGCACGAGCACGGGGCCGGGTCGCTCGAGCAGGGCCTGGAGCGTGGGCGGCGAGAGCGGGTCGGCGAGGAGCGCGATGCCCTGATGGACCGCGTCGCGGCCCAGCATCTGGTCGAGGCGGGCGCGGTCGATGCGCTCCGGGGCGACGGGCCAGGGGCGTGGGGCGGCGGCGGTGAGCGTGGCTTCGGCTTCCTCGGTGAGGACGAGGCGGCGCAGGAGCCGGTTGGGGTTGGCGAGCGCCGCCGCGACCGGATGAAGGCCATAGAGCCAGAGGGATTTTCCCGGGGTGGGGGTGGGCCGCGGCGTATGGTGGCGATGGGGGCGCATGGGTTGGGCGGCTAAAGCGCAGAAGGCGCGTTGACAAGCGGGAAGCCCGGGCATAGGCGAGGGGGCCTGTGGAGGGGTGCCCGAGTGGCTAAAGGGGACGGACTGTAAATCCGTTGCTGTAATGGCTACGTTGGTTCGAATCCAACCCCCTCCACCAGGTTCGTTCTTTTTTGAAAAAAAGAACCAAAAAACTTTCTCGCATTAGGACGGAGGTGGTTTCAGCACCGTCCTAATTCGAAAAAGTCTTTTTGGTTCTTTTTCTTCAGAAAAAGAACAAAGAATCGCAGGCCGGGTTCCCCCGGCCTGCGATGGATTGCAAGGCTCAGCCGCCGTTCTGGCAGACGCTGAACTTATGACCCTGGAACGATTGGTTGTAGGGGATGGACGCGCTCTTGGGTGCGCCGAAATAGGTCGGCATGACCATGTCCTGCAGGTGCCAGACCCTGCCGTTCAGCGTGTAGTTGTAGTCGCCGTAATTGGCATCCACTTCAATCGGGTCGCCGACCTCGTAGATTTGGTTACGGTTGCCGTTGGTGCCGCAGGAGGCGGGCACGCTGGTGTTGTTGGTGAGCGGATCGTCGAGCCACTCGCCAACTTCGTGGCTCAGCGCCGAGACGTCCTGGCTGAAGGCGAGCGTGCTGCCGCTGTTGCTGATATAGGTGAAGTGCGAGTAGGCCTGCGTTCCGGTGTAGGAATGATAGCCGCCGATGCAGCATTGGCTCGTGCCGCTGTTGCCCGAGAGGTAGGTCTGGGTGGTGACGAAGATCGGCAGCGAGTTGGCCGGAATACCGAGCGAGGTCAGCATCCCCGTGAATTTCGGATCGATCCAGTTGATGTTGGCGACGATCACTTTCACGCCGAACTCGGTCGCTACGGTGCCTTCGTTGGTCGGCACAGTGAGGCTTTGCACGGGCTTGACGGTCGGCGTGCCGAGCAGCGTGTGAGAATTCGTGTAGGTCTTGACCTTGCCCCAGAGATTGGCGCGCTGATAGGCGTCTTCGTATTGCGTGTTGCCGACGTTGGTGCCGCCCTGGATGTAATCTATGCCGGCGTTGAAGATCGGGCTTGCGAGCGTGTTCTGGACGGGCGATTTGCCGGTGTAGTCGGCGGCGGTCGGGTCAGTCGTCGTGGAACCGTAGGTCAGCTTGATGGGGATGATGTAGACCGGGATCGTGGTCGTCGTGTTGGCGCTCGGCGCCTTACCCGCGAACGTCGCGTGGTAGAGGGTGCCGTTATAAGTCCATTTGAAGGTGAAGGTCGGGATTCCGCCGAGCGGCCGGACGATGGAGAGCGGCTCGTGGCGGTTGATGCCATGCACGAAATAGGGGTGCACACCCGTAGTGTCGTTGGCGAATGCGCCGGACGCCGCGAGCAGCGTCGCGCCGGCGAGAAGGATGGATTGACGCATGTTTCCTCACAAAAAATGGGGTCCAAACGGACCGTGAGGAAACCGTGCCCCATGCCAAACGATGCGGCAAGGGGCGGGATGAGAAAAACGTAATTCCGCTGTCAGGCCGCGCGCAGGGCTCGAGGCAACTCGGAGATCGCTCGTTCCACGAGGGCGGCGTCGGCTGAGGCATCCACGTCGCTCGCCAGCACGCGTTCGGCCGCTGCGGTTGCGATGTCGGTCGCGAGCCGTCGCATATCGGTGAGCGCCGCGCGTTCGGCCGCGGCGATGCGGTCGAGCGCCATGCGCTCGCGGCGTTTGGCGGAGGCTTCGGCTTCGGCGAGTGTCGCTTCGGCAACGCGCGCGGCTTCGGCATGCGCGCGCTCGAGCACGCGCTTCGATTCGGCGAGCGCCTCGTCACGCTCGGCGCGGGCCTGCGCGAGCATCGATTCGGCTTCTTCCCGCAGGCGCTGCGCTTCCTCGATTTCGGCGCGGACAACGGCGGCGCGCGCGTCGAGTGCGGCGGCGATCGCGCGCCAGATCCGGCGCGCGACGAGCACGACGAAAACGAGGAACGGGATCAGGACCCAGGTTTCGGGATTGCGCAGCATTGTCGTGTTCAGGCTCCGGCCAGTCCGCGTTCGGTCAGCACGGCCGAGACGGCCTGGCGCACTTTGCCGTCGCCGGCGCGTCGCCCGGCGAGCCGTGCCACGACCGCGTCGGCGGTTTCGGTGGCCACGCTGCCGAGCGCACGCATGGCCGATTGACGGGCGGCGTCGATCGCGGATTCGCTTTCAGCGAGGCGTTTCTCGAGGGCTGCGTTCATTTCGGCCGCGCGGCGGGCGGCCTCTTCCTTGGCGCGGCGGGTGGCGTCCGCGATTTCCGCCTGGGCTTCGGCGAGCGCGCGGGCGCGGGCGATGCGCAATTCCTGCGCGGTCTGATCGGCGTCCTGCTTGGCGAGGCGGGCGCGCTCGAGGTCGGCGCCGATCGCGCGGGCGCGGCTGGCGAGGATCTCGCCGACCGGCGGCAGGAAGTAACGCGACAGCAACAGATAGAAGAGCACGAAGATGATCGCGCCCCACACCACCTGCGCCAGCAGCAGCGGGTTCTTGAAGTCGAGCTGCGGCATGCCCTCGGCCTGGGCCGCCTGGGTCCAGGCGAGGGCAAGCGCGAGCGCCAGGAAGGCGCGCGTCATCAGACGGCGTAGAGCAGCAGGAACGCGATGAGCAGCGCGTAGAGGGCGACCGATTCCGTCAGCGCGAAGCCGAGGAACGCCATCGGGAAGACCTGCTCGCGCGAGGCGGGGTTGCGCGACACGCTGGAAATCAGCGCCGCAAAGATGTTGCCGATGCCGGCGCCGACGCCAGCCAGGCCGATCACCGCGAGACCGGCGCCGATTACTTTCGCGGAAGCCACATCCATCGTTCGAGTTCCTTGCGTGTAGAGAGGAGGAAAAGGGAAAGCCTCAGTGCAGATGTTCGGCGTCGTGCAGGTAGAGGCAGGTGAGGATGGCGAAGACGTAGGCCTGCAGCAGGGCGACGAGGAGCTCGAAGCCGGAGAGCAGGACGTTCAGGACGAATGGTCCGACCGCGACGATGCCGGTGGCGACGCCCGCGCTCGAGAGCAGGATCACGAAGCCACCGAACACCACCATCATCGCGTGGCCGGCGACCATGTTGGCGAACAGACGCACCGAGAGGCTGATGATGCGCGAGAGGTAGGAGATCACCTCGATCGGGACCAGCAGCGGCGCGAGCCAGATCGTGACGCCGGGCGGCATGAAATAGCTGAAGAAATGCCAGCCATGGCGCTGGATGCCGACCACGGTGACCATGATCACGACCATCAGCGCGAGCGCCAGCGTGATCGCGATGTGGCTCGTGTAGGTGAAGCCGTAGGGCACCAGGCCGATCAGGTTCCCCATCAGAATGAACGCGAAGAGCGTGAAGACGAAGGGGAAGTAACGGGTGCCTTCGGGGCCGATCTGCTCGACCGCCATGTCATGTACGAAACTGTAGAGCATTTCGGCGGCGGCCTGGAGCCGGCCGGGGACCACGGCGGCGGGTCGGGAGCCGTAATACAGCAGGGCGATGGTGAGGGCGGCGCCGAGCGCCATGAAGACATTGGCCTGGGTGAAATTGACCGACGCGCCGAGCAGTCCGAGGGCCGGATGCAGCGTGAACTGCTCCAGCGGCATGATCTTCACAGCCTCGCTCGCCGCCACGCCAACCCCCGCACCATCAACGGGGCGGTGCCGTGCTCCGCCCCACCACCCGCCAAACATTCAACACGCCCGCGACCGCGCCCATCAGCACGAAGACCACCAGAAAGAGGGGTTTCGTGTGCAGCCGCCGATCGAGGAACCAGCCGATCCCGAGCCCGACCATGAGTGCCGAGACCAGCTCGACACCGACGCGGAGCGCCGATCCCAGCCCCTCCGGAAGTTGCTGGCGGCGGGGCACGTCGGGTTGCTCGAGCCCCTGCCGGGCTCGCGCTGCCTGGAGCCGCGCCTCGAAGCCATCGTCGCCGGAAGCCAATTCCACCTCCTGTTGCGCCGCAATGACGCCGGCAGAGGCGGGCGCTTGCTAGAAGGCGGAACGCCTAGAGTCAACGGGGTTGCGGCCTGTCTCCGGCGTGTCGCGATTGCCTGCGGCGGGCAGGTGCCGCCTCCCCGCCGTAGGCTGCTCGGCACCGCGGGCCTGCCGGCCGCGCCGAACCGGCTGTCGCGGCCGGCCGGGCGATGCCCTCCCTCCCGGCGCTTCAGGGAGCCGGGCGGGACGGTGAAGCGAGCGGCGGCAGAGCGGGGGGCGCCTGAGAGAGTGGCATCCGCACTTCCAGCCCCGGCGCCTTGGCGGTGTTGCGGTCATCCATCGCCTGCGGGCTGGAGCCGGGCACGTAGCCGTCCCCGAACCAGGGATAGTTCAGGCTCATTAGCGCGGGGGTCACGTGGGTCGAGGGCGTTTTCGGGGCGGTGGGCGGGGTGAGATTGTCATCCGGCACCGGGGCCGGGGTGCCCGGTTCCGGTGGCCGCCTGGCGGCGGTCGCGACGGCGAACGGGTCGCGCTGCCTGCGGTGCCGGTGGTGGCGCGCCGGGCTTGGATGGGGCGGCCGCTGGGGGGTGGTTCGGGCGGTGGCCGTGCCCGCCGCGGTGGAAAGCGCCAGCAGCGCGACCAGGAGATGCCGGCCTTGAGGCGAATGGGTAAACATGATGGGGACCAACGCGCGCGCCGCGCGGCTGTTTCGCTACGCGCCGTGCGGGGGCTCGTTTGGTGCCGCTTGATTGCCGGGGGCGGGGCGTTTCATTCAGAAGCGGCGGAGGGTGGGCGATGGCGGAGCGCAAATTCCCGCCTTTCTCGCCTTCGCGCCGCAGGAGGAGAGAGCGTGGTATACGGCTTCGATCAGTGCCGGATGTGCGGAAAGAAGATCTCGATAGACGACCATATCACGTTGCAGGATTGGGAGATGGCGCAGCGGCGCCAACTTATGCCGGAGAAGGAGTGGCGCCGCCGCGGTTTTCTCTCCGCGCCTACAAAGTGGCAACTGGACCACCCTTGGGTCGGTTGTTGTCCGGCCTGCGGCGTCAAGCAATTCAAGAAACATTGGGGGTCGAACCGGAAGGTTCTCGTGGCACTGGGCGCGATTGTCGTCTTTTCGGCCATCACCTGGTGGGTGTTTTCCTACGCGCCTTACAACGGGATCGGGCCGGGTCACCTCGGCTGAGCGTCCGCAGTCGGGTTTGACGTTTGGGGCAAATACCCTAACTCTGGGCACGTAACGGGGCGCCCGTCCCCGGGGGAAACGTGCGATGAACCAGCTCGCGCCGCCGCCGCGCCCGTGGGAGCGTTTCTATCCGCCCGAATGTGTCGGCGGGCCGATCCGGACCGGCCTCGTGACCGGGTTGCTCGATGAGGCGGCATCGGCCTGGGCGGGGCGGCCCGCGATCGATTACCGGGACCGGAAGATCGGGTTTGCCGCGCTGGCCGAGGCCGCCGACCGGCTGGCGGCGGGGCTGCTGGCGCTCGGGCTGCGTCCCGGCGAGCGGGTGGCGCTGCTGTTGCCCAACACGCTCTGGCACAGCGTGGCCTTCTTCGCGGCGCTCAAGGCGGGGCTCACGCTCGTTCATCTGAGCCCGCTCGATGCGCCGCGCGAGATCGTCTTCAAGCTCGAGGATAGCGGCGCGCGCACGCTGATCACGACCGATCTCGCCGGCATGGACGATGCGGCCGCGAAACTGCTGGCGACCGGGAAGATCGACCGGCTGCTTGTGGGCGAGGATGCGCGCTGGGGTGGACCGGCCGCGCCGGCGCCGGCCGGCTCGGCGCAGATCGTCTCGCTCTCCGCGCTGCTCGACGGCCGCGCGCCGGGCCAGTATCCGGCGATGCGCGAGCAGGATGTGGCGCTCCTGCAATATACCGGCGGCACGACCGGCGCGCCCAAAGGGGCGATGCTCACGCATGCCAATCTCACGGCGGCGACGCGCATCTACCAATCCTGGCGGGACGGGTTTTCCGAGACCGGCACGCAGCGCGTGATCGCGGTGCTGCCGATGTTCCATGTCTATGCGCTCGGCGTGATCCTGCTGCTCAACATCGCCGACGGCAACGAAATCCTGTTGCGGCCACGATTCGATGTGGCCGCGACGCTCGACGATATCGAGAGGAAGCGCGCGACGAGCTTCCCGGCGGTGCCGACCATGCTCATCGCCCTGCTGAACGAGCCGGGAGCGGCGGGGCGGGATTTCTCCTCGCTGCAGGTGGTGGGATCGGGGGGCGCGCCGCTGCCGGTCGAGGTCGGGGCCAAGATCGAGCGCATGGTGGGGTCGCGGCTGCGCACCGGATGGGGCATGACCGAGACCGCGGCGGTGGGCACGCGCGTGCCGCAGGGGGTGCCCTATCGGCCCGGACTGATCGGCGTGCCGCTGCCCGGGATCGACATGCGGATCGTCTCGCTCGACGATCCGGCGCGCCCGCTCGGACCCGGCGAGCGCGGCGAGATCGCCATCCGCGGGCCCAATGTGTTCGGCGGCTACTGGAACCGTCCGGAAACGGCCAATTGTTTTGTGGATGGGTGGTTTCTGACCGGCGATATCGGGTCGATGGACGGGAGCGGGCTGTTTTCGATCGCCGACCGGAAGAAGCGGATGATCATCTCGGGCGGCTTCAACGTTTATCCGGCGATGATCGAGAATGCGATCCATGAGCATCCGGCGGTTGGCGAGGTAATCGTCATTGGGGTTCCCGACGAATACCGGGGCGAGGCGGCGAAGGCGTTCGTGGCATTGCGAGCGGGGGCCAATCCGTTCACGCTCGATGAGCTGCGCGCCTTCCTTTCCGACCGGCTGGGCCGCCACGAACTGCCGGCGCATTTGGAAATTCGCGAGAGCCTGCCCAAAAGCCCGGTGGGCAAGCTGCTGGCGAGCGTGTTGATCGAGGAAGAGCGCGCCCGCGCCGGCGCCGCCTGAGGGAGTGCCGTCATGGATCTGCGCCTGACCCGGGAAGAGATCGCGTTCCGGGATGAAATCCGGACATTCCTGTGCGAAAACATACCAGAAGCGATCCGCAACCGGATCGCCGAGGGGAGGCATGTCGGGCGCGAGGATTACGTGACCTGCCAGCGCATCCTGAATGCGCACAAGCTCGCGACGCCGAACTGGCCGGTCGCGTGGGGCGGGCGCGACTGGACGCCGATGCAGCGCTATATTTTCGGCGAGGAAGTGCAGTCCAACAACGTGCCAGATCCGCTGCCGTTCAATGTGGCGATGGTCGGGCCCGTGATCATTGCGTTCGGCACCGAGGCGCAAAAGCAGCGTCTTCTGCCGCCGACGGCCAATCTCGATATCTGGTGGTGTCAGGGGTTCTCGGAGCCGGGGGCGGGGTCCGATCTCGCCAGCCTCAAAACCCGTGCAGTGCGCGACGGCGATGCGTGGGTGATCAACGGGCAGAAGACCTGGACCACCATGGCGCAGTGGGCGAACTGGATTTTCCTGCTCGCGCGGACCAATCCCGAAGCGCGCAAGCCGCAGGAAGGGATTTCGTTTTTTCTCGTCGACATGTCGACGCCCGGGATCACCGTGCGGCCGATCCAGTTGCTCGATGGCGGGCACGAGGTGAACGAGGTCTTTTTCGACAATGTCCGCGTGCCGGCGGACGCGCTCGTGGGCACCGAACATCGCGGCTGGGATTGCGCGAAGTTCCTGCTGGCGAACGAACGTAGCAACATCGCGCGGGTCGGCATTTCGAAATCACGCCTTCGCCGGATCCGCGCGCTCGCCCGTGCGGTGCCGGCGGGCGATGGGTCGCTGTGGGACGACGAGGATTTCCGGCACCGGGTGTTGCAGGTGGAGATCGATCTCAAGGCGCTGGAGATGACGCAGCTCCGGGTGATCGCGAGCGAACGCGAGGGAAGCCGGACGCCCAATCCGGCCTCCTCGATCCTGAAGATCAAGGGGTCGGAGATCCAGCAGGCGACGACGGAGCTCGCGCTGGAAATCGCGGGTCCCTTCGCGTTGCCGTATCACGATCCGGAGGCGGAATACCCGGACGGGGCCAACGATCTGCCGGAAGGGTTCGGCTGGGCGGATACAGCGGCGCCGACTTATTTCAACTACCGCAAAACGTCGATCTATGGCGGCAGCAACGAGATCCAGCGAAATATCATCGCGAAGATGGTGCTCGGCTTGTAATTTTGTCCGCCTCCGGCGGGCAGGGGCTCTGTCCCTGGGCGCTGGAGGCGGACCAGGAAACTCCCATGAACTTCGAACTGACCGACGAACAACGCCTCCTGCGCGATAGCGTGGACCGTCTGATTGGCCCTGCTTACGACGATCTTGCCCATCGCCGCCGTATCGCGGCCGAGCCGCCGGGCTATAGCCGCGAGCTGTGGGCCAAATATGCCGAACTTGGGCTTCTGGCTCTGCCCTTTTCCGAAGAGGAGGGGGGGTTCGGGGGCGGTCCGGTCGAGACCATGCTGGTGATGGAGGCGATCGGGCGAGGGCTCGCGCTCGAGCCTTACCTGGCGACGGTCGTGCTCTGCGGCAATCTGATCCGGCTTGGGGCGAGCGCGGCGCAGCGGGAGGCGCTCGTTCCGGCGATCGCCGATGGTTCGCTGACGCTTGCCTTCGCGCATCTGGAACGGCAGGCCCGCTACGATTTGTTCGACGTGGGCACCTATGCGCGGCGGCAGGGCAGCGGGTTCGTGCTCGAGGGCGAGAAGAGCGTCGTGCTGTATGGCGATTCGGCCACGAAACTGATCGTCACCGCCCGCACGGAAGGCAGCCGGCGCGATCCCCAGGGAATCACATTGTTTCTGGTCGATGCGGATGCGCCGGGTGTTTCCCGGCGGGGTTTCGCGACGCAGGATGGGCAGCGCGGGGCCGCGATTTCGTTCGGCAGCGTGGCCGTGACGGAGAGTGCGGCGATCGGCACGGTCGGCGGGGCGGGGCCGCTCATCGAGCAGGTGGCCGATATCGCCATCGCCGCGATCGCGGCCGAGGCGGTGGGGGCGGCGGCGGCGCTGCATGCGCTCACGCTCGACTATCTCAAGACGCGCAAGCAGTTTGGCGTGCCGATCGGTAGTTTTCAGGTGTTGCAACACCGTGCGGTGGATATGTTCACCGCGCTCGAGCAGGCGCGAAGCATGGAATATTACGCCGCCATGATGGCCGCGGAGACGGATGCGCCGGCGCGGCGGAGCGCGATCAGCGCGGCCAAGGTGCAGATCAACAAGTCGGCGCGGTTCATCGGGCAGCAGGCGGTGCAGTTGCACGGCGGCATCGGCGTGACCATGGAGTATCGGGCGGGCCACTATTTCAAGCGGCTCACGATGATCGAGCAGGCCTTCGGCGATACGCCCTATCATTTGCGCCGCCTCGATGCAGGCGGTGGATGGCTGGATGCGGCCTGATTCCGGCGACGAACGGCGGGCGCGCCCCCGTCTCGCGCGGCTGCCGCCGCGTGAGCGCGTGGCGCGCATCCGATATGGCAAATCGGTCTATACCAAGAAGGGCATCGGCCGGTTCGACCTTCGCGATCCTTACCATGTCGCGGTGACGCTGACCTGGCCGCAATTCTTCGCGGCGCTGCTCGGTCTCTATCTCGGCGTCAACCTGATTTTCGCGACGCTCTACACGCTGGTGCCGGGCTCGATCGCGAATGCCCATCCCTACAGTTTCGTCGACGCCTTCTATTTCAGTTTCGAGACACTTGCAACGGTCGGATATGGCGAGATGTTTCCCGCCAGCGCCTATGGCCATATCGTGGCCTGTGCGGAAATCGTCTGCGGGCTGAGTTTCACGGCGATCCTCACTGGGCTCACCTTCGTGCGTTTCTCGCGGCCGCGCGCCAAATTCCTGTTTGCCGACCGTCCAGTGGTCACCATGCACAATGGCGTGCCGACGTTGATGTTGCGGGTGGCGAACGGCCGCGCCGCGGTGCTGACCGATGCGCGGGTGAAGCTCAACGCGCTGCTGTCTTACCGGACGCCCGAGGGGGGACGTTTCCGCAGCGCGCAGGAATTGCGGCTGACGCGCGCTCACGTGCCGATTTTTCCGCTCACCTGGACGCTGTTCCATCCGCTCGACGCGGCGAGCCCGCTGCGGGGGCTGGACCCGGCCAAGGCGCTGGAGCTGGACTCGCGGCTATACGTCTCGCTGACCGCCTACGATCCGCACCTCGCCACCACCGTGCAGGATGTGCGCGATTACGATCCGGCCGATATTCTGTTCGGTATGCGTTACAGCGACGTGGTGTTCGCTGCCGAGGACGGCACCCCGGTCGCCGATTTGACGCGCATCAGCGCGGTCGAACCCGATCTCGGCGCGGCACCGCCGGAGTCCGGCTGGACGGAGACCGAGGCAATCGAGGAGGCGTAAGCCCGGGAGCAGCGATGGGGTTGGGGGCCTTCCGGCCCAAGCCGGCAGAGCCCGGGCCGGCGGAGGCGCCTCACCGCGCGAAGGTCGCCACCATTTCCAGCCGCTGCGACCAGAGAAACTGGTCGATCGGCACGGCCTGTTCCAGCCGGTAGCCGGCCTCGCGGAGCGCGGCTGCGTCGCGGGCGAGCGTGTTCGGGTTGCAGCTCACATAGACGATCCGGCGCACATTGGAGGCGGCCAGGGCCGGCATCTGCGGCGCAGCGCCGGCATGTGGCGGGTCGAGCACCACCAGGTCGGCGGCCGCCAGCGCCTTCGCGGTGAGCGGCGCGCGCGCGAGGTCACGCTGCTCGACAGCGACGCGGGTGCCGCCGGCCGCCTCCCGGAGCGCCGCGAAGGAAGCCGGATCGCCCTCGAACGCCTGAACCGGCGCATGGGCTGCCAGCGGAAAGCTCAGCGTGCCGATCCCGGCATAGAGTTCCACGATGCGGCGCGCCCTGGCCGGCACGGCGGCGAGCACCGCGTCGCGGATGGCGTTCTCACCCTCGCGGCTGGCCTGCAGGAAGGCGCCGGGGGGCGGGGTCACGGCGTGGCCGGCGAACATCTGGCGGGGGCGGGCGAGCTGGACCGCGGTCTCGGGCGAGGCCTTGCCGGTCGCGGTCGCGATGCGGGGAATGCGGTGTTCGGTGGCGAAGGCCGCGAGGCGGGTGCGGTCGCGGGCGGTGACTGGCGCATCGAGGCGGAGAAGCAGGTCGGGGCCGCTATCGAGCCGGTTTGCGATCAGCGATCCGTCCCGGCGCAGCGCGTCGAGGCGTTCCAGCAGCGGGCGGAGCTTCGGGACGAGCGCAAACAGGTCCGGGTCCAGGACGAGGCAGCTCGCGAGGTCGGTGACCGCATGGGAGCGGGGCGGGTGAAGGCCCAGCGCCACGCCGGCCGAGGTCCGCCGGATGGCGAAATCCATCCGGCGGCGCGCATGCGGGGGTGTGCGGACCAAAGGGGCGAGCGGGGCGTCCGGATAGCCCGCGCGGGCCAGCGCGTCGGCGGCGAAGCGCGTTTTGCGGGCCACGTAGTCGGCATCGGGCATATCGAGCAGCGAGCAGCCGCCGCAGGGCCCGAAATGGGGGCAGATCGCCAAGGGAGCGGGCGACGGGTTGCGCGCGATGGCGCTCGGTTCACGCCCCGAGACGGGGGGTGCCGGGCCTCAGACCGCTTCGCTCTGCGCCGCGGATTGCCGGCGGGGCAGCAGCATGAAGGCCGGCACGTCATCGCCGAACCCGAGCACCGAAGGACCGAGATCGTCGTCGCGGCGGCGGGGGCGGCGATCCTCCGGACGGGGCGCCGCGTCGCGGCGGGACTCGGGCTCGGGGCGAGGGCGTTCCGCGGCGCGGGGCTTTTCCGCGGGCCGGGGTTTTTCGGCGGCGCGGGGCTTTTCGGCGGCGCGGGAGCCGCCACGGCGCTCGGTGTCGGAGGCGGCGCGGCGGCCGCGGCCTCGGCTCGGTTTGCCTTCGGCCCACTCGACCGTGTCGAGCCCGTCCACATCGATGCGCGGAATGGGTTTGCCGATCAGTTTCTCGATCGCCTCCACGGCCAGACGGTCTTCCGGTTCGGCGAGCGTGTAGGCGTGGCCTTCGCGGCCGGCGCGACCGGTGCGGCCGATCCGGTGGACGTAATCCTCGGCGTGGTGCGGCACATCGAAATTGAAGACGTGGCTCAGGCCGCCGATATCGATGCCGCGGGCCGCGACGTCGCTGCAGACGAGCAGCCGGATCTCGCCGGCCTTGAATTTCTCGAGCGTGGCGAAGCGGGTCGACTGGCTGAGATCGCCATGCAGCACGCCGACCGAGAAGCCGTGGCGCGAGAGCGATTTGAAGAGAATGTCGGCGTCGCGCTTGCGGTTGCAGAAGATGAGCGCGTTCTGCACGTCTTCCGAGCGGATCAGGCGGCGCAGCGCCTCGCGCTTGTCGTGCTGCGCGACCAGCGCCATGCCGGCGACGATGGTGGGGGCGACGCTGGCAGCGCGCGAGACCGTGATGGTCTTCGGATTTTGCAGGAAGGCGTCGGCCAGCCTGCGGATTTCCGGCGCCATCGTGGCGGAGAAGAACAGCGTCTGGCGGTTCTTGGGCAGCAGGCCGACAATGCGTTCCACATCAGGAATGAAGCCCATATCGAGCATCCGGTCGGCTTCGTCGATGACGAGCACGCGGGTGTCGGTGAGCAACAGGCCGCCGCGCTCGAACAGATCGATCAGCCGGCCTGGCGTCGCGATCAGCACGTCGACGCCGCGCATCAGCGCGTCCTTCTGGTCGGTCATGCTTTCGCCGCCGATCAGCAGCGCGTGTGTCAGTTTCGTGTGCTTGCCGTAGAGAACGAAGTTTTCGGCGACCTGCAGCGCGAGTTCCCGGGTCGGCTCGAGGATCAGCGAGCGTGGCATCCGGGCGCGGGCGCGCGAGCCGGCAAGGATATCGAGCATCGGCAGCGTGAAGCCCGCGGTCTTTCCGGTGCCGGTCTGGGCGACGCCGAGCACGTCGCGGCCGGCGAGCACGACCGGGATCGCCTGGGCCTGGATCGGGGTCGGGTGGAGGTAGCCCTTCTCGGCGATGGCGCGGAGGATGGGCTCGGAGAGGCCGGTATCGGCGAAGAGAGGCGCGGGGCTCTCTGGCGCCACTTCGGGCGCCGCCTCAGGCACGGGTTCGGGGGCCGGCGGGGCCGGCGCGTCGTGCTGTACGTATTCGTTCGCCAGTTCGGCGGTCTGATCGATCAACAAAGCATCTCAGTCTGAGCAAGGGTGGGGCGGTCTGGAGATCCGCCGCGGACGGCGACGCTCGCGTCGCTCCGCCACAGAGGGCGTATCTGGAACCAAACCCGTAAAGTCAAGGTTTACTGCCCAGGCGCGCCCAAAAATCGGGTGCCCGTGGCGCTTGGAGGACGGAAATGACGCCGGAATCGCCGCTCGCGATCGAGGATTACGCGCTGATCGGAGACTGTCTGACCGGCGCGCTCGTGGGCCGGAACGGTTCGATCGACTGGTTGTGCCTGCCCCGATTCGATAGCGACGCGTGCTTCGCGGCGCTTCTGGGCGACAGCGGGAACGGGCGGTGGAAAATCGCGCCGGCTGCGGGGGGACGCGGGATACGGCGCTACCGCGAGGGCACGATGATCCTGGAGACGCGCTTCCAGGGCGAGGCCGGCGAGGTTTGCGTCACCGACTTCATGGCCGCCGGCGGCGAGAACAGCCATATCGTGCGGATTGTGGAGGGCGTGCGCGGGCGGGTGCCGATGCGCATGGAATGCGCGCTGCGCTTCAATCATGGGCGCACCGTGCCCTGGGTGACGCGGCTCGAGGGCGAGCGGGGCGTCTGCGCGATCGCGGGACCGGACCAGGTGGTGCTGCGCACGCCGGTCGCGGTGCATGGGCACGAATACACGACGGTGGCGGAATTCGACGCGAACGAGGGCGAGCGGCTCGTCTTCACGCTGTCACACAGCCCGTCGCACCTGCCGCGGCCGGCAGCGATCGACGCAGCGGCGGCGATGGCCGACACCGAGCGGCGCTGGCGGGAATTCGCCGCGCGCAACACCTATCGCGGTCAATGGACGCCGTTCGTGGACCGGTCGCTGCTGACGCTGCGGGCGCTGACCTACCGGCCGACCGGGGGCATCGTCGCGGCGCCCACGAGTTCGTTACCGGAACAGATCGGCGGCAGCCGGAACTGGGATTACCGGTTCTGCTGGCTGCGCGACGCGACCTTGACGCTGTTTGCGCTGATGCGCGCGGGATACACCGAAGAGGCGGCTGCGTGGCGCGATTGGCTGCACCGGGCGGTCGCCGGCAGCCCGGCGCAAATCCAGATTCTCTACGGCCTGCTTGGCGAGCGGCGGATTGAGGAGTGGGAAGTGGACTGGCTCCCGGGATATGAGGGCAGCCGGCCGGTGCGCATCGGCAATGCGGCGGCGGGGCAGGTCCAGCTCGACGTGTTCGGCGAGGTGCAGGAATGTCTCCATCAGGCGCGGCGCCATCGCCTCGCGGCCGCGTCGACGGCGTGGGATTTGCAGCGCGGGATCGTCAAGCATCTCGCGGAAATCTGGATGAATCCGGATGAAGGCATGTGGGAGGTGCGCGGCGGGGCGAAGAATTTCACCTTCAGCAAGATCATGGCCTGGGTTGCGCTGGACCGCATGATCCGCGACGCCGAGGCGTTCGATCTGCCGGGACCGGTCGAGCGCTGGCGTGCGCTGCGGCGGGAGATTTTCGAGACCGTGATGCGGCACGGCATCGATCGCGAACGCGGCTGCTTCGTGCAGGAATTCGGCGGGCATGAGCTCGATGCCAGTCTGCTGCTGATTCCCACCGTGGGCTTCCTGCCGCCGAACGATCCGCATGTTCGCGCGACGGTTCAGGCGGTGGAACGCGAATTGCTGGATGACGGGCTGGTGCGACGCTACCGCGCGGGCAATCAGGCTGACGGCCAGCACGGGGAGGAGGGTGTCTTTCTCGCCTGCTCGTTCTGGCTGGTGGATGTCTACGCGATGCAGGGGCGGGCCCGGGAAGCCGAGGCGCTGCTGGAGCGGCTGTTATCCCTCTGCAATGATGTCGGGCTGCTCAGCGAGGAGTATGACCCGCGGGCGAGACGGCTGGTCGGCAATTTTCCGCAGGCCTTCTCGCACGTGGCCCTCGTGCTCTCCGCGATGCAGTTGACCGAGGGGGGACGGCGCGCCGCACCTCCCGGAGAACATGCCAAAGCGGCCTAGGGAGGGCTGGGACCATGGATCGTCCGCTGGAAATCGCCTTTCACCATGCGCCCGCGAGCGACTGGGCCGAGCAGCAGATCCGCGAGCATGTGGACAAGCTGGCGCGGCGCTTCCCGCATCTCACCGGCTGCCGCGTGTCGGTCGAGGGGCTGCACCATCAGCACCAGCACGGCAACGTCTATGACGTGCATGTCGTGCTGTCGGTGCCGGGCCGCGACCTTGCCGTGTCGCACGAGCCGAAACATCTGAAGGAAAAGGCGGCGCATACCGATCTCGCGGCATCGATCCGGGAAGCGTTCCGCGCAGCGGAGCGGCAGTTGCTGGACTACAAAGGCCGGCTTTCGGAAGATACCACGCCGCCGAGCGGCTCGGCGCTTGCCGGACGCATCGAGCAACTGCCTGCGGGCGCCGATCACGGATATCTCGCGAATGCGGCCGGCGCGCTGCTCTATTTCCATCGCGACAGCGTGACGAACGGCAGGTTCGAGGCGCTGCGGGTCGGGGACGTGGTTCACTATGTCGAGGAGGAGGGAGACGCGGGCCCGGTGGCGGCGAAGATCCGGGTTCCTTAGGCGGCGCGATTGGGTTCGGGCGCGAATCCGGGGGCCCGCGTTTTGCCTCTGCCCGCCGGAGGCCCTTGGATCAGGCGAGCCCAGCGAAGTAGCGGCGGGGGTTGTCGCTGATGATGTGGTCGAGATCCTGTGTCGCGACGCCCATCTCGCGCAGCGCGGGGAAGATCCGCTCGAACAGATGGGTCATGGTCCAGTTCGGCAGGATGTGTTTCACCTGCTCCGGCGAGCCGACGCCGGGCACGCCGCCGAGCCAGCAATTGACGGTGTCGTGGGACACCATCACGCGGTCGCGGAAGCCGGCATCGACGAGCTTTTTCAGATTTCTCATACGATTTTCGTCGCTGTTGAATACCTCGATTCCGAAACGGTCGAAGCCGACATAGGCGCCGCGTTCGGCGAGCGCGCGCTGGTAGGCGTGGTCGTCGCGGCCGCAGGAATGGCCGACGAGCAGACGGTGCGCGGCGAGGCCCTCGGATGTGACGATATCGATTTGCTCGTGGCCGCAGGTGCAGTTCTCGGTATGGGAGAGAATGGGCACGCCGGTGATTTTCGCAGCCCGGGCGCCGGCGGTCAGCAGCTTGCGCTCATAGGCGCTCACATGGCCGTCACCGGTCGCCACCTTGACGAGGCCGGGCCGGATACCGCTGCCGCCCACGCCATCCTCGATCTCGCGGACATAGATCTCGGTGATCGCCTCGACATCGAGATGGCTGAAGGTGAAGGCGATGCCCTGCGCCTCGAAATAGCCGCCCACGGCGCAGACGAGATCGATGCCGCTCCGCTGGGACACTTCGGCGATGAAGGTGACGTCACGCCCGAGATCCATGGGACAGGGATCGACCACGGTGCGCACGCCATAGGCGTGCAGTTGCTGGAACGCATCCACCACGCGGGCGAGCGCTTCGTCGCGCACGAAGCGCGGCATGCGGTTATCCATGAACCAGCCCGGATAGCCGATCAGCACATGCTCGTGGATCAGCGTGCGGCCGAGCTTCTCGGTGTCGCGTTTGCCTAGGACGGTTTGAACCACGAAGGGATTTCCTTCTTTTTCTGAAGAAAAAGAAGCAAAAAGACTTTGCGCATCAGGACGAGGGGGCAGCAGCTTCGTCCTGACGCGTCAAAGTTTCTTGGTTCTCCTTTTCAAAGAAGAACAGCTTTTTTACTTGCTTGCCAGATTGTCGGTTCCCTGAATGAAGGCCGCCACGTTGTCGTGCAGCTTCGTCAGCGCGGCGGTATGGGCGTAGACCATGTGACCCGACTCGTAGAACGCGTAGGAGATGTTCTTCTGCAGCCGCCGTTCCATCGGCAGATGCTTCATCTCATAGACACCCTCGAAGAAGGGGGTTGCCAGGTCGTAATAGCCGGCATTCAGCATCACTTTGAGTTTCGGGTTGTATTTCATGGCCGAAGCGAGATCCGGCATCACATTCACCGGGCCGGCATCGCCGCCCGCGTCGCCCGGCTCGTCATGCCTCCAGTCCCATTGATGCACGTCGATTTCGGGCTTGTAGCTCTGGCCCTGGCCGTAATGCAGCGTACGCCGGACATAGTCGTTGAAGGCGCTCACATACGCCGAGCTGATCGCTGCCGATTGCGGATCGTAGTCGGCCTCCTTGCTCAGCGGGTCCATGCTGGGCCCGGAGAAGCGGGTGTCGAGCCGGCCGGTGGTGGTGTCGGTATCGTCCTGCAGCATCTTCTCGAATTCGCCGCCGCTGATGCGCAGATCGGCCTTCAGCAGGTATTTCAGCGGCAGGCCGGTGAAGTCGTGGAGCTTCTGCGCGATCGCCTGGCGCTTGTCGTCGGGCAAGGCAGCGCCTTGCGCGAGTGCCAGCGCATAATCGCCGATTGCGAAATCCTCGACCTGCTTGAGGAAGGCCTGAAGGTCGTTCGGCTGCTGCGGCAGCTTGTGATGGTAATAGGCGGTGGCGGCATAGGTCGGCAGCGCCAGCTCGTAGGGCTGATCGACGCCCGGATTGCCTTCGGGTGAGTCGGGGCTGAAGTCGAAATTCAAGATCTGCGAGAGCAGCACGACGCCGTTGAAATCCACCGAGCGGTCGGTCTCGAGGATGTTGATGAGGTTGGCGCTCCGCGTGGTCCCGTAGCTCTCGCCGAACAGATATTTGGGCGAGTTCCAGCGGCCGAACTTGCCGAGGAAGGTTTCGATGAAATCCGCGAAGGCGTGGGCGTCCTGATCGACGCCCCAGAAGGATTTTTCCTTGGCGGCGCCGGCGATGCGGCCAAAGCCGGTGCCCGGCGCGTCGATGAAGACGAGGTCGGCGACATCGAGCAGGCTGCTGTCGTTGTTCACGAGCTTGTAGGGGGCGGCGGGCGTGTGCTGGTCGTCTAGCGTGAGGACGCGCTTCGGGCCGAAGGCGCCCATGTGCAGCCACACGGTCGACGAGCCGGGACCGCCATTATAGAGAAACAAAATCGGCCGCTGCGCCGGATCGGCTCCCTGCTTGAAATAGGCGACATAGAACATGTTCGCCTCGGCCTCCGGCTCCTTGTCCTTGCTGTCCGGATCGGTCTTGGGCGCATCGTCCCAGCCCTTCGGATGCACGACGATCGTGCCCGCGACGGCCCGATAATTCACCACCTGGCCGCCGATCGTGACGCTGCCGGTGCTTTCCTTCTGCTCGGGCTTGAAGATGCCGGATTTGGCGGGCTCGGTGTCGCTCGCCTCGGGCTTGTCCGGGGCCGCCTGCTCGGTGCCGGGCTTGCCGGGCTTCTTGCTGTCGTCATCCGCATGGGCAGGCAGCACGAGCGCGGCAGTGCCGAGCAGCAGCAGCGCCGCAAGGCCGGTCTTCTTCAGGGTCATGCGCGATCCGTAGGTTGTTCGGTGACCGCCTCTCTAGCCGCGATCCGCGCCGCCCGCCAAACCGGCGGCTGGAATTGCCCGCGCCGCCGTCATATCTCCTGCGCCATGCCTGCGGACCCGTATCAGACCCTCGGCGTCGCCCGCGACGCGTCGCCCGAGCAGATCCGCGCGGCCTTTCGCACGCTGGCCAAAAAGCACCACCCGGATCTCAACCCCGGCGACAAGGCCGCTGAGGAAAAGTTCAAATCGATCGGCGCCGCGCACGACCTGCTCTCCGATCCCGAACGCCGGGCCCGCTTCGATCGCGGGGAGATTGATGCGGCCGGCCAGGAACGGGCCGAACGCTACAGCTACCGGCATCACGCGGATGCGGCGGCCGGCGCGCGGTATCGGCCCGGCATGCCGCCCGAGGAGGACCCGGCTTTCGCCGACATTTTCGCCGACCTGTTCCGGCGCGGCGGCGGCGCGGCCTCGGGCCGCGGGCCGATGCGGGGGCAGGACCAGCATTACCGGCTGGAGGTCAGTTTCGCGGAGGCGGCGCTGGGCGCGCAGAAGCGGCTCACGCTGCCGGATGGGCGCACGCTGGACGTGGCGATCCCGCCGGGGCTCGAGGACGGGCAGTTGCTGCGGCTGCGCGGGCAGGGGGGCGCTGGATGGAACGGGGCGCCGGCCGGGGACGCGCTGATCGAGGTCCATGTGGCGCCGCACCCGTTCTTCCAGCGCGAGGGGCGCGATCTGCGGCTCGACCTTCCGGTGACCGCGGCGGACGCGATCCTGGGCGCGAAAATCCCGGTTCCCACGCTGACCGGCAGCGTCACGCTGACCATCCCGCGCCACTCGAATCACGGCCGCGTCCTGCGCCTGCGCGGCAAAGGGCTGCCCGCCGAGGGCGGTCAGCCCGCCGGCGACCTCTATGCACGGCTCGTCCTGGTGACCGGCAAACCCGACGCCGAACTCGAGGCGGCGTTGCGCGCCTGGTCCGAGCGGCACCGGGACGATCCGCTGCCCCAGCCGGGGTCGCTGTCATGATCGGGCCCGACGCGATCCTGCGGGAAATCCCGGGTCTGACCCGCCCGGAGCTGGACCTGTTCCTCGCCCAGGGCTGGGTGCGCGCGGAGATGGGGGTGACCCCCGGGTTCAATCCCGTGGACGTCGCCCGGATCCGCCTGATCGTTGAACTCCGCGGCGCGCTGGCGATCGACGACACAACGCTTCCCGTCATCCTCTCGTTGCTGGACCAGCTCTACACCACCCGCCGCCAGCTCCGCCGCGTGCTGACCGAAGCGGAGCCGGCGTTGCGGGATCGGTTGTTGCAGGTGCTGACCGAAGTCTAGGGAAGAGAGGAGTCTTTTTTCGGAAGAACAAAGAAGCGAAAAGACGGTTCCGATTTTACAACGGGACGTTTGAAGGCCTGGTCGTCGGATGGGACCGGCCGGAGGCTTGCCGCGGATTGGGGTCGAGGACCATCTCACGGGGATTCGCTTCGCGGATTTGATTCGTATGAGACGAGGCGGTTGAACCGCCTCGCCCCACACGCGAAAGTTTTGAGTTCTCTTCTTAGAAAAGAACCGGTTTTTCCTTACGCCACGACATTGAGTGCGTGGCCCGACGATGCCGGCGGGCTGTTATCGTGATCGCCGTCGGAATCGGTGGGCGCGGCTGACGCCGGCGGTGGCGGGGGCGGCGGGGCATAGAGCGCCGACGCGGTGCCGATAGGGGAGAGCAAGCTCATGACAGGACCTCATGGAAAGAGAACGGTCCCGTCTATCCGTCTGGGCGTAAACAAATCGTTGCCCGGCCGTGGAGGTGGTGGGTGCGACAGGGATTGAACCTGTGACCCCCGCCGTGTGAAGGCTGGTCCTGGGGCTTGCGGGTGTTTTCTGGCTTTCGCGCGGCTTTGATTTCCTCTCGTGCTGGTCGCGAGTTTCCTTGTTTCAGTGTGACCGAGCTTGTTGCGGTTTGCCCGCTTGTGGTAGCTATGTGGTAGCTAGACCCGAGCTAGCTACCACCGGGAGGGCGCCACGATGGGCGAGCGGAGCGAAATAACCATGACGGCGGTGAAGGCTCTGGGGCCGGGGCAGACTATCTGGGACGGTGCCGTGAGGGGCTTTTGTGCCCGCCGGCAGAAGAACGCTGTCACTTACGCGGTCAAATTCCGGACGCGGGACGGTCGCCAGCGGTGGGCGACGATTGGCACGCACGGTTCGCCTTGGACCCCCGACACGGCGCGGAAAGAGGCGAGGCGGCTGCTCGGGGAAGTGGTGACCGGGGCCGATCCGGTGGCGGAGAAAAAAGAGGCAAGGAAGGCTCCGACCGTGGCGGAGCTTTGCCGCGATTATCTCGACGATGCCGAGGCCGGGCGGCTTCTGGTGCGCGGCGGCAAGCCGAAAAAGCCGCTGACGCTCGCGAGCGATCGGGGCCGGATCGAGGGGCATATTATCCCGCTGCTCGGCACGATGAAGGTTCGGGCTGTCACGCGGAAAGATGTGGATGCCTTCATGCACAAGGTCGCCGAAGGCGCGAGCGTTAAGCCGGCGGCGAAAACCAAGCCGCGCGGCGTCTCGAAATTACGTGGCGGGCGAGGGGTGGCGACCCGCACCGTTGGGCTCCTGGGCGCAATCTTCTCTTATGCCGTGGAGAAGGGGATGCGCGCTGACAATCCGGCCCACCGCGTGCGCAAATTCGCTGAGAACCGGCGAGAACGCCGGCTGAGCGACGACGAATATGCGTTGCTTGCAACGGCGACCAACGCGGCCGAGGCGGCGAAGGTTTGGGCGCCATCGGTGGCGTGCCTTAGGTTCCTGACCTTGACCGGCTGGCGCTCCGGCGAGGCGCTGGCGCTGCGCTGGTCCGATATCGACACGGTGCGCCGGGTGGCGATCCTCGCGGACACGAAATCCGGGCGCTCTGTCCGGCCGCTGAGCCACGCCGCGCTCGACGTGCTGCGGACTGCGCCACGCATCGGCAAGAGCGAGCTGGTCTTTCCGGCGAGCAAGGGCGAAGGAGCCATGTCGGGCTTCAAGAAGTTTGTCCGGCGAATCGTGGCGCTTGGCGGCTTGCCACTGGACGTGACTCCACACGTGTTGCGGCACTCGTTCGTGAGCCTTGGCGCCGACCTGGGGCTTTCCGAGCCGACGATTGCCGCGCTGGTCGGACACCGGGGGCAGTCTATCACGTCGCGATACACGCATTTTGCGGATGCCCCGTTGCTTGCGGCTGCCGATGCGGTGGCGAACGAGACGCTGCGCCGCATGGGCGAGGCTCGCAGCGCGGAGGTGGTGCAGTTGCGGGAAGCGATCTGAGACGAACCCAGCCACCGACAATCGGGCTCAGATTTAATTTGTGCCGAGGGTTTTTGTTCGACCAATAGGGGGCCGCGCAATGTTCTGAATTGGAGAACACACGTTGGCACCCGAAAAAAAACACCGCAGCGGTTACGCGGAAGCCACGCTGCCGGTGACACTCACCGACGACACGCGACTTCGCCGCCGCGCTCTGGCTGAAGCCCTTACAGCCGCCGGCTTTCCCATTAGCGACGCCACTCTCGCGACGAAGGCGACTCGCGGCGGCGGCCCACCGTTTCAAAGTTTCGGCCGAATCCCGCTCTATAAGTGGGGTGACGCTCTCGCCTGGGCCGAAGGGCGCCTTTCCGCGCTGCGCCGCTCAACATCCGAAGCCGCATAAAGAAACGCCGGCCCTGACGCGCAGGAGCCGGCGGCGTGTTGCTGAAATCGCTTGAGTTGGCGGCGGTCAGGTAGCACGCGCGGCAGCGAGTTTCCAGCGGTTTGGGGCCGGGCTTCTCGATTTGGAGAACCTGCCTTGTCATACCCCTTTAGACCACATGCGGCAGAACTCGCCGCGCGCCTGAGCTTGCATCGAGCCGGGCGTTCCTGGCGCGGCGATTGCCCAATCTGCGGCTACGCTGGCGCTTTCGTGCTGGACCAACGTGACGGTCGCACCCTTGCGTGGTGCGCGTCGTGTCAGGACCGCGCCGGGATCGCGGCGATTATCCGTGGCACTCGCCCGATTTCCGGCCCACCAGCGGGCGAATTGGTTCCGGCTGCCGTGTCTGAAACTGCGCGGCAAAAACAAGCCCAGGAGCACGCCTTGGCGCTTTGGCGCGGGGCTGAGTCGGTGATCCGCACGCCGGCGCAACTCTATCTGCGCGCTCGAAACATTGGGCACATCGCGCAGTCGGCGGCGTTGCGGTTTCGGGGCGATTGTTCGCACCCGGCCGACAGAGCGCGCCGGCCTGCCATGATCGCATTGGTGCTGGGTCCGCACGGGGAGCCGTTGGGCGTTCATCGCACCTATCTCGACAATAACGGCCGAAAGGCTGCGATCGAGCCCCAGAAGGCGAGCGTCGGGCCCGTGTGGGGCGGAGCCATCCGGCTCGATCCAGAGGCGGCCGAGCTTGTGATCGGCGAAGGAATCGAAACGTCCGCCAGCGCGGGGCTGCTGCTGAACCTACCGGCCTGGGCCGCAATATCGGCCGGCAATCTGGCGCGCGGCCTGGTGCTGCCGCCTGACGTGCGGGCCGTAGTGATTGCGGCGGACAATGACGCTCCGGGAATTGCCGCAGCGGAACAAGCGGCAGAACGCTGGAAGGCCGAAGGCCGGCGCGTGCGGATTGTCAAACCTGACCGGCCCGGCGCCGATTTCGCGGACCTGCTCGCCGAGCGCGGAGGGCGGACCGATGCCTGACGCCAGCGGCTTTTCCGACCACGCCCCACCGCCAGAGAGCGACGAAGCGGCGATTGCGCGCCTCGCCGCCTTGGCTCCCCTCGAATACGACCGGGTGCGCGAAACCCAAGCCGAGCGCATGGGCGTTCGGGTGGCGACGCTGGACAAGCAAGTTAGCGCCGCACGCCACGAGGCGGCTGGCGAGACGACCCTGCAAGGCCGCGCCTTAAAGATCGAGCCCCCCGAGCCCTGGCCGGAGCCCGTTGACGGGGTGAAACTGCTGGATGCGCTCGCCGCGTTCTACGGGCGGCACGCGAGCTTGCCCGCCCATGGTGCGACGATTCTCACGCTCTGGTCGGCGCACACATTCTGCTTTGAGGCTGCCCGCCATACGCCGCGCCTGGCGATCACGAGCGCGGAAAAGGGGAGCGGCAAAACGACCATTTTAGATCTTGTGGCGATGACATGCTGCAAACCGCTCTCCGCGAGTAGCCTGACCTCTGCTGCCATGTTTCGCAGCGTGGAAATCGCCAAGCCAACGCTTCTAATCGACGAAGCCGACCTTTTTCTGAACGAAGCCCAGGACGTGCGCGCGATACTCAACGCGGGCAACAAGCACGGTGGGCAGGTTATCCGCTGCGTTGGGGACGATTCTGAACCGCGCGCCTTCTCGGTTCATGCGCCCGCTGCAGTGGCGGCAATCGGGCGGCTCCCGGACACGCTCACGGATCGTTCCGTCCGGCTGGTTATGCAGCGTGCCACCGCCGTCGAGCGGCCCGCACGGATCACCGTCGAGACCGAGAGGGCCGGAGCAATGCTGGCCCGAAAGGCCGCACGCTGGGCCGCCGATCACGCGGACCTGAATCAAGACCCGGCGATGCCGGCGGCGCTCGCGAACCGGCAGGCGGATAATTGGCGCATCCTTTTCGCGATTGCCCAGCGGGCCGGTGGTGACTGGCCGGCGCGAGTTGAAGCCGCCGCGCTGGCGGAAACGGGTGGCGACGCGGCAGAGAGTTTGGGCGTGGCGCTGCTTCGGGACTTGCGCGCGATTTACCAACAGGCCGCGCGGGATCGTCTCACCACGGCCGAAATCGTCCGCGAGCTTGTCGGGATGGAAGATCGGCCCTGGCCCGAGATGCCGGGAACCGGGAAGGCGATCACGGCCGCTTGGTTCACGCGGCGGGTAAAACAATACGGCGCCGATCGGACGCAATGGAGTGAGGGAGGGGGCCGGGTTTGGGGCTTCAAACTGGCCAGTTTCGGGGACGCTTTCGCCCGATACCTGCCCGACTCGCCAGAACCCCCGCCGCAAACTGGTGAACTGGTGAAATCGCAGCGCGGGACTACAAACTTTCCAAAACCCGAACTGGTGAGCCCTCCCCCCTTCACCACTTCCAAACTGGTGAAGCCTGAGCCCTTCACCACTTTGGAATCGCAAAAAAGCCAGGTTTCTCTAGGCGAACACCACTTCACCAGTTTTTCCGGGGGGTCGGGGGTTAGCGATAGGTCGGGACCATGGCGGGGTGAAGTTTGAGCCGCTCCGCTGCTGCCATCCTGGCGCGGGCCGAAGCCGCCGGGGTGACCGTGCAAGCCGCTGGGGATCGGCTGCGCCTCACTGCCCCGGCGCGGCCGTCTCTGGCGCTGCTGCACGAGATTGCCGGCGTAAAAGCGGAACTGCTCGCGCTGCTCGCCGACCGCGAAGCCGAGTGCGCGGAGCGGGCGGCAATCGCGGCCGAGCCCCGGCTACCCCCGGCCGGGAGCCCGGAAAGGGCGGAAGCCGACGCGCGGCAGGCGAAAACGGTGGCGGGGCTGCTGCGGGCTGCCCGCAGGCTGCCGCCGACATGGCGAGCCGCTGAGAAATCCCGTCCGCCGCCGGGGGCTGAGTGCGCCGCGTGCGGTGGTGGCGCCTGGTGGTCGGCGGCGGGCTGGGTTTGGCGGTGCCGGCGCTGCCATGAGCCTCCTGCCGGGGAGCCGGCCCTAACCGCGCCGAAAGGCTGAGCGCCACCGTATGACCGTCAACCGGTTGGACCGGCGCTGGCGCGCGAGAGGCAGGTTTCGGAGAGGTATCGCGCGCCCGCGCGCGAGGGGCGGCTGAAAACAATCAATCCGAGCGGTGAGCAAGACTAACCTCGCGCAAGCGCCCGCGAGGGGCCGCTGCGACAGATACGCGCGCGCGAGAGCCGTCCGGATGGTCCTGATGCGTTGGTCCCTCAAGGTCGCTGTTCTCAGGGAAATCACGGAAACCGGAGCGGGGCGGCGCCCTGACGCTCGGATCACTGAAAAGGTGCTGCGCGATACGCGCGCACGCGCGCGCGTGAGGCGTTCGGATCGTTCGGATCGCCTTGGTGCTGGCCCTGGTGCTGGCCCCGTCGCGCCGGTCCCTCAGCGCGCCTGCCAGCAGGGAAAGCGTAAGAGCCCGCCCAGGGCGCTCTCGCGCTCGGAAGCCGCCAGCTACGCGCGCACGCGCGGGAGAGGCGGCTTGGGCGACGCTGCTAACACCGGGAGACCAGAGAGCCTCTGGCCCGCTCCGGGGCGGCTCGACCCCGTTCATAGCAACGGGGCTGAACGGGCCCAACCGCACCCGCTGCCGCCACTGTCCGGGGGCTTTCGGGCGGCTCGTGGTAGCTATGTGGTAGCTACGACTTCCGGCCCTTGGTGGCTTGGCCCGTAACCCATTGAAAAGGTGGTGGGTGCGACAGGGATTGAACCTGTGACCCCCGCCGTGTGAAGGCGATGCTCTACCGCTGAGCTACGCACCCGGGGCCATGCGGTGGCTCCCGACTAAGCGTCCGCGCTCGGCTGCGCAAGCCCCGCTGCGCAAGCCCCCCTGCGCAATCCCCTGGGGCCTCTCGACAGATCGGGCGCGGCTGCCACATAGCGGGGCATTGCCTGCCACGGAGGTCTGGGCCGTGCGGAGTGCGCTGGCGACCCTTGCGATGCTCGGTGCCGCGCAGGCCGCGGCGGCGGACCTCGATGCCGGGCGGGTGGCCCCGCCGGGGCTCTATGCGGTGGAGCCCGATCGGACATCGATCGCCTTCCACCTGCATTTCCTGGGGTTTTTGGGGGTCAACGGGCAGTTTCCGGGGGCCACGGGCACGCTCCGGCTCGAGCCTGGCCGGCCGTCCCAATCCATGCTGGCGGTATCGGTGCCGGTGGGGTCGGTGCATGTGGCGAGTGCCTTGTTCGCGTCGCGGTTGCGGTCGCGGGCCTGGCTCGACGCCGCCGATTTTCCAGAGATGCGGTTCCGCTCGACCGCGGTGCGCCTCACGGGACCCGGCCGGGCGGAGGTCGAGGGTAGGCTGACCCTGCGGGGGGTGACCCGGCCGCTCACGCTCGAGGCGACGCTGCATGAGGCGGCGGCCGATCCGACGACCGGGCGAACCGTGCTCGATTTCGCCGCGACCGGCCATTTGCGGCGCAGCGATTTCGGCATCGCGCCGTCCGCGCCGTTCGTGCAGGACGATGTGCGGCTGACGCTCGACGCGGTATTCGAGCATGAAGGCTTCGAGAGGGCGGGGACATGGTGACGGTCGCGGTCGCGGGGGGAGGCACCTTTCCCGTGCGGCGGATTTATTGCGTGGGCCAGAATTACCGCGCGCATGCGCGGGAGATGGGCGGCGATCCGGACCGCGAGTTTCCGTTCTTTTTCGCCAAGCCGGCCGACGCGATCGTGCCGAGCGGGGGAACCGTGCCCTATCCGCCGATGACCGCGCAACTCGAGCACGAGGTGGAGCTGGTGGTGGCGATCGGCGCGGACGGCGTCGAGGTCGAGCCCGAGGCGGCGCCGGCGATGATCTTCGGCTATGCGGTCGGGCTCGATCTGACGCGGCGCGACCTGCAGGCGGCGGCGAAGAAGGCCGGGCGGCCCTGGGACATGGCGAAAGGGTTCGACCACTCGGCGCCGCTCGGGCCGCTTCTGCCGGCGGCCGAGGCCGGGCCGATGCATGCCGGCGCGATCTGGCTCGAAGTCAATGGCGCGCGCCGGCAATCGAGCGACATCTCCGAGCTGATCTGGAAGGTTCCCGAGATCGTGGCGGAGCTTTCGCGCTATGTCGGGCTTTCGCGGGGCGACCTGATCTTCACCGGCACGCCGGAGGGGGTGGGGCCGGTGGTGGCGGGGGACCGGCTGCTCGCGCATATCGACGGGCTTCCGGAACTCGGCATCGCGATCGTGAACGGGCGGGGCTGATCAGTTCCCGTTCTGAAACGGCAGGCGGGCCGAGCGGATTTCCGGCAGGGCTGAACAAAGGGGGCGGCGCGGCGTTGGTGACGTGTGAGCGCCGATGCCAGCGAGTTACGCGAGACCGTTTCGCTTCCGGCGGGGCCGGGCCGCTCGGTCCGAACACGGCTCAACCGCTGCCGGGTCTGGCCTGGATATCACATCGCGCATGCCGGGCGGAGCGTGCTGATCGCGGGCGCGCAGGGCTGGATCGAGCGAGGGCTCGAAGGCTTCTTTTGCCACCAGACGCGGTTTCTCTCGCGGCTCATGCTCCGCGTCGAGGGCCGGACACCGCGGCCGGTGACGGCTGTGACGGCGGCGCATCACACGATCTGCGGCTACCATCTCGCGGAGAGCCCGGCGGGACGCGCGGCCGAGCCCGCGGGGGAGGAGACGCCGCCTTCCGCAAGCGAAATCGTTCATAAGGGGATCGAAATCCAGCTCAATGCGTTCGTCGCCGGCGGGCTGCATGCGGATCTGATCGTCACCAACCATGCGCCGGCGCCCGCGCGGGTGACGCTGGCCCTGGCGCTGGCGGCCGATTTCGCCGATCTCGAGGAGGCGAGGGCCGGCAAGCGGCAGCAGACCGCGCCGATCGAGCGAGCTTGGTCGCCGGCCGAGGGCGGCGGCGCGTTGCGCCTGCGCTACCGGCATCCCGCGCTCGATCTTCTCTCCTGCATCGAGCTGCGCGACGCGGGAGAGGTGGTGGATAGCGGAGAGACGCTGACCTTCGCGCTCGATCTGCCGCCGCATGCGCCGCGCCTCGTCAGCCTGGAGATCGTTCCATATATCGACGGAACCCCGATCCGGCCGGAGCGCGGACGCGACGGCGCATGGTGCGGGGCGCATGACAGCACGGACGCGTGGTGGGAGAGCTGCGCGGAGATTTCGGTATCGAACGCGGCGGTGCAATCGGCCTGGGATCAGGCGGTTTCCGATTTGAATTCGATGCAGTTGCGGGAGGGCGAGGGGGCGGCATCCTATATGATGATCGCCGGAATCCCGAGCTACACGGGGTTGTTCGGGCGCGACACGCTGGTGGCGGGGTTGCAGTCGGCGATGCTGAACCCGCTGACGCTGCGCGGCGTGCTGGAGGTGGTGCCGCGCTTCAATGCGACCGAGCGCGATGACGATCTCGACGCGGAGCCTGGCCGCGTGCTGCACCAGCGGCAACTCGGGCCGCTCGCGAAACTGAACAAGACGCCGTTTCTGCATTACTACGGGGACGCGTCCGCATCGCCTTTGTTCCTGCTCGCGGCCGCGGCCGATCTTGCGCACACCGGCGATCTCGGGTTTTTCCGGGCGCAGCGCGACAAGTTGCTCGGCACCTTGGATTGGATCCGCCGCAACCGGGATGAAGCGGGCTTTCACCCCTATCAGACACGCTCGACGCGCGGCGTGAAAAACCAAAGCTGGAAGGATTCGGCCGAAGCCGTGCTCTATCCCGACGGGAGCATGGTCAAAGCGCCGATCGCGATGGCGGGCATCCAGGCACTGACCTATGCGGCGCTCTCGGCGCTTGGGCTGGCGTTCGGCGAATCGGGCGAGGCCGATCTGGCCGCGGAACTGGGCGAGGAAGCCCGGGCACTGAAGCGCCGCTTCAACGAAGCTTTCTGGATGGAGGACGCGGCGTTCTACGCGATCGCGCTCGATCCGGAGCACCAGCCGGTGCGATCGGTCGCGTCCGATCCCGGGCTTTGTCTTGCTTACGGCATCGTCGATCCGGGCCGGGCCCGGCCGGTCGCGGACCGATTGCTGTCGCCGGAATTCTTCACGGGATGGGGCATTCGTACGCTCTCGGCGGAGCATCCCGCCTATAATCCGCTCGCGTATCATCTGGGCGCGGTCTGGCCGGCGATGAATGCGATCACGGCGTTCGGTCTCCAGCGGCATGGTTTCTCGAAGCATGCGGCGACGCTCGCAGAAGCGCTTTTTGCCGCGGCAGGATTGTTCGAATACGACCGGCTGCCGGAAGTGTTCGGCGGGCACGCCCGGGACCCGCGGCATCCCCATCCGGGGCTCTATCCGGGCGCCTGCTCGCCGCAGGCCTGGTCGTCGAGCGCGGTCATTTTCCTCGTGCGTACGCTGCTCGGGGTGCAGCCGCTCGCGACGCGCCGGACGCTGATCGTCGATCCCGCGCTGCCGGCCTGGCTGCCGCAGCTTACCCTTCGCGATGTGCAGTGTGGCGACGCGCGCGCGACGCTGCGATTCGAACGGTGCCAGGATGGAACAACGGCATTCGACGTGATCACCGCGCCGGGGATACGGGTGGTGCGGCCGCCGGAGTCCGAGCCGGGGCAGGATCGGGTTGCTTTCTGGTTTCGGTGAGGGAAGGCTTCTTTTTCTGAAGAAAAAGAAGCAAAAAGACTTTGTCTGTCTGACCCGGACCTTGCTTCAGTCCCCCCTATGCGACTCGCATCGGGCGTGTTGCCGCAAGGTCCAGGATAAAACAGACGAAAGTTTTTTGGTTCTTTTTTTCAAAAAAGAACAAGCCTATGCGCCGAACACGCGCAGGAAGATCGTGTCGACATGCCGGAGTTGGGCGCGCGAATCCATGGCCGCGTCTAGGTCCGCCTCGCTGAGGCGGCTGGTGACTTCCGGATCGGCTTCGAGCCGGTCGCGGAAGGGGCGTTCGGCGTCCGTGCCGAGCGTTTCCCAGGCGGCCATCGCGTGGCGTTGCACGATCCGGTAGGCGTCCTCGCGCGAGAGGCCGGATTTGGCCAGCGCCAGCAGCACTTCGCCGCTCTGCACGACGCCGCCGAGCGATTCCACGTTGGCTTCCATGCGGTCTGGGTAGATGACGAGTTTCTCGATCATGCCGGCGAGGCGCGCGAGGGCGAAATCGAGCGTCACGGTGGCGTCCGGGGCGATCGCGCGTTCGACGGAGCTGTGGCTGATGTCGCGCTCGTGCCAGAGAGCGACGTTTTCGAGGGCGGGGGTGACGGCGCTGCGCACGAGGCGCGCGAGGCCGGTTAGGTTTTCCGAGAGCACCGGGTTGCGTTTGTGGGGCATCGCGCTGCTGCCCTTCTGCCCGGGATGGAAGAATTCCTCGGCTTCGCGGATCTCGGAACGTTGCAGATGGCGAATTTCGGTGGCCAGGCGCTCGATGGCGCTGGCGGTCACGGCGAGCGTGCAGAAGAAAGCGGCGTGGCGGTCGCGCGGGATCACTTGCGTCGCGATCGTCTCCGGTTCGAGACCGAGTTTTTGCGCGACATAGGCTTCGACCTTTGGATCGATATGGGCATAGGTGCCGACCGCGCCGGAGAGGGTGCAGGTGCTGATCTCGTGGCGCGCGGCCTCGAGCCGGGCGCGGTTGCGGGCGAATTCCGCGTAGTGGCCGGCCAGCTTGAGGCCGAAAGTGGTGGGCTCGGCGTGGATGCCGTGGCTGCGTCCGATCGTGAGCGTGTGCTTGTGTTCGAGCGCGCGGCGCCTCAGCGCGGTCATGACCGCGTCGAGGTCGGCGAGCAGCAGGTCGGCGGCGGCGCGGAGTTGCAGCGCGAGCGTGGTGTCGAGGATGTCGCTGCTGGTCAGGCCGAGGTGCACGTAGCGCGCCGGTTCGCCGATCTTCTCGGCGAGCCAGGTCAGGAAGGCGATGACGTCGTGGCGGGTTTCGCGCTCGATCTCGTCGATGCGGGCGAGGTCGGCGGGGCCGATTGCGGCGAGCGCCGGGGCGCCGCGGTCGCGGATCTGGGCTGCGGCCTCGCGCGGGATCTGGCCGAGCTCGGCCATGGCTTCGGCGGCGAGCGCCTCGATTTCGAACCAGAGGCGGAAGCGGTTCTCGGGCGACCAGATGGCGGCCATTTCGGGGCGGGTGTAGCGGGGGACCATGGGACTCCGGCGCCTTGGGTGAGGGTCGGGCGCCGGGTAGCACGGAGGGGGAGCGGTGACACTGGGGTTAGGGCCGGCATCGGTGGCGCTGGCTCAGGTGGTGCTGATCGACGTCACGCTGGCCGGCGACAACGCGATCGTGGTGGGGCTCGCGGTCGCTGGGCTTGCGGGGCGGCAGCGGGCCGCCGCGATCGGGCTCGGGATCTTTCTCGCAACCGCGATCCGGGTGGTGCTGGCGCTGCTGGCGCTGCGGCTGCTGCAGGTGATCGGGCTGACGCTGGCGGGCGGCCTTTTGCTGCTCTGGGTGTGCTGGCGGATGTTCCGCGAGCTGCGTGCGCAGCCGGCGGCGGCGCCGGGGCGGCAGCATAAGACGCTCTGGGCCGCAGTCTTGCAGATCGCGTTGGCCGATCTGTCGATGAGCCTCGACAACGTCCTGGCGGTGGCGGGCGCGGCGCGGCAGCACCCCTACATATTGGTGGCGGGACTGGGGCTCAGCGTGGTGCTGATGGGGGCGGCGGCGGGGGCGCTCGCGCGATTGCTGGAACGGCAGCGCTGGATCGCGTGGCTGGGGCTGGCGGTCGTGACCTTCGTGGCGCTGCGCATGATCTGGGAGGGCAGCGTCCAGATCGCGGCTGCCAAAGATTTCCGCGCTTTCTAACGGCGGGGGTCTGGGGCCCTATGGCCCAGCGGGTGCAGGGCGAGGCCCTGCCCGCCGGAGGCGAGCATGAGCGACTCCCGCGCCGCGGATGAGGCCATCGACTGGCAGCCCGCCCAGACCTACGCCGGTTATCTCGACCTGGACCGTCTGCTCGGCGCGCAGCACCCGCGGTCGGGCGATCGCGACGAGATGCTGTTCATCATCGTGCATCAGGCGTCCGAACTCTGGCTGAAATTGTTTCTCCATGAGATCGGCGGGGCGATGCAGGGGATCGCCGCCGACGCGCTGGACGATGCGCTGAAGGTCCTGGCACGGGTGGGGCGCGTGCAGGCGCAGCTCATCGAGGGCTGGGACGTGCTGGCGACCATGACGCCGGCGGAATATGCGCGGCTGCGGCCGCATCTGGGGACGAGCAGCGGGTTTCAGTCGGCGCAGTATCGCGAGCTGGAGTTCCGGTTGGGCAACAAAGACGCCCGGCTGGCGGAGGTGCACCGGCGCGATGCGGGGGCCTATGCGCGGCTGCAGACGGCGCTCCGCGAGGCTTCGCTATACGATCTGGCGCTCGGGCTTCTGGCGCGGCGGGGGTTTGCGATCCCGGAGGCGGCGCTCGCGCGGGATTGGCGCGCGGCCTATGCGCCCTGCGCCGACGTCGAGGCGGCCTGGCTCGCGATCTATCGGGACCCGGAAAAATATTGGGATCTCTACGATCTGGCCGAGAAGCTCGTCGATCTCGAGGACCGGTTGCAGCAATGGCGTTTCCGGCATTGGCGCACGGTGCAGCGCATCATCGGGACGAAGAGTGGAACCGGGGGGAGTTCGGGGGCGCCCTATCTGGCGCGCGCGCTCGACCTGCGGCTGTTTCCGGAGCTTTGGACGTTGCGGGCGCGCCTTTGAACCGCGCCTGGAAAATGGCGCCGGATAGACTCGACGGTTGCGAAGCCTTTCCTCCGACCCTCATCGGAGGGTGGGAGGCGGCCGCCCTGCTGCTGCATCCGCCGCGGAACACGGCGACGTTGCCGCTGGCGCCGATCGACCTGCTGCGCTTCCTTGTCTAGGAGCACCGGATGCCGCGGCTCATCGATCTGTCGCCGGCCTACGCCTGAGCGCAGGTGGCGCGAAAAATGCTCGGCTCCGCGCATGAGCCCTGCCCCGAGCGCGCCCATCGAGACCATCACCGTGACCGCGCCGCGGCCGGCGGCGCACCGCGCGGGCTGGCGGTTGCTGCTCTCGGAACTCAATCCCCTGCAATATCTGCCGGTGGTGGGCACGATCTACCGGGCGGTGACCGGGGATACGATCCCCGATACCGTGCGCGAAGCGGGGTCGCTGGTGGTGAGCGGGCTCACCGGCGGGCCGGTGGGGCTCGGGATCTCGCTCGCGGCGATGGCGGTGGAACGCATCACGGGGATCGATCCGGAAGCGATCGGGGAGCGCCTGCTGCACGAGGCGGGCGTCGGGGGATCGCCGCCGCTGTCGCGGCCGGAGGCGATGTTGCCCAGAAAGAACCTTCCGCGGTCAGAGGAGTGGACGCGGGCGCAGCTTGCGGCTTACGGCGTGACCTCGGGGCCGGGCGGCGAGTTGCGGCGCGGCGGGGAAAGCGGGGCGGATGTGTTGAACGGGCTCGAGCTGGGGAGGTTGCAGGCCATCGCATAGACTTTTTCGGATTAGACGGAGCGGTCGGACCGCTTGGTCTCATGCGAGAAAGTTTTTTGGTTCTTTTTTTCAAAAAAGAACATCTTGTTTCCCCAACAAATCCTGCATGAACTGCCAGGCGACCCGGCCCGAGCGGGCGCCGCGCGTGACCGCCCAGGCGTTGGCCTGCGCGTGCAGCGTCTCCGGCGTGATCGTGAGGCCAAACGAGGCCGCGTAGGAATCGATCATCGCGAAATAGGTTGCCTGGTCGCACCCATGGAAGCCGAGCCAAAGGCCGAAGCGGTCGGACAGCGAGACTTTTTCTTCGATCGCTTCGGCGGGATGGATCGCGGTCGAGCGTTCGTTCTCGATCATCTCGCGCGGCATCAAATGCCGGCGGTTGCTGGTCGCGTAGAACAGCACGTTGGGCGGCGCGCCCTCGATGCCGCCGTCGAGGACGGATTTGAGCGCCTTGTAGTCGCGATCCTCGCGCTCGAAGGAGAGATCGTCGCAGAACAGGATGGCGCGGCGGGTCCAGGCGCGGAGCCGCGCGAGCAGCGTGGGCAGCGAGGCGAGTTCGTCGCGATGGATCTCGACGAGGGCCAGGGCGTGCGGACTTTCCTCGTTGACGGCCGCGTGCACCGCTTTGACGAGCGAGGATTTGCCCATGCCGCGGGCGCCCCAGAGCATGGCGTGGTTGGCGGGGCGGCCGGCGGCGAACTGGCGCGTGTTGGCGAGGAGCGTGGCGCTTGCCTGGTCGATGCCGCGGAGCTGGGCGAGCGGCACGCGGGCGACCTGGGGCACCGGGCGGAGCATGCCGGGGGTCGCTTCCCAGACGAAGGCGTCGGCCGCCGCCTCGGGGATCGGCGCCGGCGGGGCGGGGGCCAAGCGCTCGAGCGCCTCGGCGATGCGGGTCAGCGGGTCGGGGAGGGGCATCGGGCGGCTTGACGGTCGGGGGGGGCAAACTATGGTCCGGCCCGACCTCAAGGCAATCCGAAGCGAGCGACGATGAACCTGATCTCCCCCGCCTATGCCCAGGCCGCCGGCGGCGGCCTTGCCTCCGGGCTCGGCTCGTTCCTGCCGCTCATCCTGATTTTCGTGGTGTTCTACTTCATCATGCTGCGGCCGCAGCAGCAGCAGCAGAAGGCGCTGAAGGCGAAGATCGCGGCGCTGAAGAAAGGCGACCGGGTGCTGACCGCCGGCGGGATCGTGGGGAACGTGACGCGGGTGCGGGAGGGGGTGAACGAAATCGAAGTGGAAATCGCGCCGAACGTGCGGGTGAGCGTGGTGCGGGAGACGATTTCCAACGTGCTGACCCCGGGGGCGCCGGCGGCGGCGAACGATACGAAGTAGGGTTTTTCGTTCTTTTTTGAAAAAAAGAACCAAAAAACTTTGGCGAGTTGCCGGGACCTTGAGCGAGCGAGCCTGATGCGGTTCGCATCGGCGCGTCGTTGCCGACGGCACGCACAAAAGTAGAAAGTCTTTTTGCTTCTTTTTCTTCAGAAAAAGAAGAGAGACCCTCCTTCGTTCCGGGCGCTTGATCCAGGTCAATCGCCCAAGCCGCGATTCATGAAACTCTACGCCTGACCGGGGTTCGTCTCCGTGCGCCGACGCACGGAAGCGAGGCTGGCCGGTGAGGAGGTGCATGATGGCGCGGCCACGATACGCCTTCGGCTGTCTTCCGCTTTTCCTGCTCCTGGCAGGCCCCGCGTTTGCCCAGGACGATCTCCTGACGAGGGCGCGGCAGCAGTTTCAGCCCATTCCGTCCTCTCCGCCGGCTTTGCCCGGGAATCCGGCAAGCGATGCGAAGGTCGCACTCGGCAAGATGCTCTATTTCGATCCGAGACTGTCCGCCAGCCACGATATCAGTTGCAATTCCTGTCACAATATCGGCCTGGGCGGTGCGGATGGTGAGTCGACCTCGCTCGGCCACCGGTGGCAGCATGGCGGACGCAATGCGCCCACGGTCCTGAATGCGGTGTTCAACAAGGCGCAGTTCTGGGACGGGCGGGCCAAGGATCTCGAAGCGCAGGCCGGCGGTCCGATGGTCAATCCGGTCGAGATGGCGAGCCCCGCGGCGCATGTCCCCCAGCAGCTCAAGGGCATTCCGGGCTACCGGCCGTATTTCGCGGCCGCTTTTCCGGGCGATCCCGATCCGATCACGCTTGCCAACGTGCAGAAGGCGATCGCGGTCTTCGAGGCCACGCTGATCACGCCGGATGCGCCGTTCGACCGGTTTCTGAAGGGCGACAGGAGCGCGCTCTCGCCGGCGCAGAAAGCCGGGCTGACCCTGTTCATGGATAAGGGCTGTTCGACCTGCCACAACGGCGTGAATGTCGGCGGCGGGATGTATGCGCCCTTCGGTGTGGTCGAGAAGCCGGGGGCGAATTACCTGCCCCGGGGTGACAAGGGCCGCTTCATGGTGACCAAGACGGCGAGCGACGAATATGTGTTCAAGGTTCCCACGTTGCGGAACATTGCGCTGACGGCACCCTATTTCCACACGGGTCAGGCCTGGGATTTGCGGGAGGCCGTGGGGGTGATGGGCACGAGCCAGCTCGGCGTGACGCTGACGGATGACGAGACCGACAAGATCGTGGCGTTTCTGGGAAGCCTGACCGGCAAGCAGCCGAATATCGTCTATCCCATTCTGCCGCCGAGCGTGGGAACGACGCCTCAGCCGCAGCCGTGAGTCGTTCGCCATGTCCGGATTACCGGACATGGCGAATTCGCACCAAACCTACCCAGAGCCGGCGAGACAGTTGCTGTTGGCTTGTTCCGGCTCGCAAAAAGACGAGGGTTGCCGCGCGCGGTGATCAGGCGCTGGCGATGGACGCGGTATTTGAAGGGCGTGAAGACGTGCCAGCCGCCGCGGATGAGCGCCGCCAGGCCGCGAGCAGCCACCAGAGAGGGTGACTGGTAAGCGTGGACATGGAGGCCTTCCGGCCCCAGCGGAGTGCAGGGGCAAAGCCCCTGCCCGCCGGAGGCGCGTTGAAGCCCTCAAGCCGCCGAAAGCTGAGCCTCGGCATATTCATAGTTCGCCAGCCGATCCAGATAGTTCTGCGCGTAATCCGGGCGGCGGTTGCGGAAATCGAGGTAGTAGCTGTGCTCCCAGACGTCGAGCGCGAGCAGGACGCGGCCCTCGCCCGTCGCGAGCGGGTTGGAGCCGTTCGGGGTTTTGGTGATTTTCAGTTTACCGTCCGGGCCGAGCACGAGCCAGGCCCAGCCGGAGCCGAACTGGCCGATCGCGGCCTGCTTGAAGTCGGCCTTGAATTTTTCGGTGCCGCCGAGGTCGGCGTCGATCTTCTGTTGCAGCTTGCCGGGGATCTTGCCGCCATTGGGCGAGAGCTGCTGCCAGAAGATGATGTGGTTCCAGTGCTGGCCGGCATTGTTGAAGACGGGGCCCGGCTCGTTCGCTTTCATCCTGACGATCTCGTCAAGCGATTTGCCCTGGAGCGAGGGGTCTTTTTCCACGAAGCCGTTCAGTGCGGTGACGTAGGCCTGGTGGTGCTTGCCGTGGTGCAGTTCCAGGGTTTCCTGGCACATGCCGGCGCCGGCGAGGGCGTTGGTGCTGTAGGGCAGGGGAGGAAGTTCGAAAGCCATGGGCATGCTCCGTTCTCGGGCGCGTGGGCGCCGGGGGGCGTTTGAACGCGCTGCGCTGCTATGGGGGCGGGCGGGGTGCGTCAAGCGCGGGGGGAAGCGGTGAGCGGGCTCGAGGCGCGGGTGCGGCGGGCCGATCCGGACCGGTTTCTCTGTGCCTTGTTCGCGCCGGCGGCGCGACGGAGGGATTTGCTGCTGCTCTATGCGCTCAATCACGAATTGGCGCGCGCGGCCGAGGTCACGCGCGAGCCAGGGCTCGCCATGATCCGGCTGGCCTGGTGGCGGGAGGTGATCGCGGGGGAACGGCGAGAGCATGAGCTGGCGGCGCCGCTTGGGGAGGCAATCGGGGCGGGTCGGCTGGATCGCGCGCTGCTGCTCGCGCTTGTCGAGGCGCGGGAGGCTGAACTCGAGGCGCCTTCCGGGGTCGGGGAATGGCTGGCGCGGCTGGAGGCGGGGCCGGGCACGCTGGCGGTGGCGGCGGGGCGGGTGCTGGGCGGTGATGGGGCGGTGCTGGAACGGCTGCGGGCGCTGGGGGCCGGGTATGGCGGCGCAGGGGCGTTGCGGAGCGTCGCGTTCTGGGCGGCGCAGGGACGATGTTTGTTGCCGGCAGCGGCTTTGGCGGCCGCCGGGCTGAGCGCGGATTCGGTCATCGAGCGGCCGGGGCTCGTGGTGGCGCGGGGTGTGGCCGAGGCGCTGGCGGTGCCGTTGCGCGAGCGGCTCGGGACGGCGGCGCCGCTCGGTGGGGTGGTGGCGGCGGGGTTGCCGGCGGTTCTGGCGCGGCGGGATCTGCGGGCGCCGGCGAGGATGCGGCCGCGGGGCATTGGGGATCGGGCGCGCGTGTTGGCGGCAGCCATGCGCGGGCGCGCCTAAGTAACGGAGTCTGGGGCCCACGGCCCCAGCGGGTCCAGGGCGGCGCCCTGGCCGCCGGAGGCGAAAGGAACGAGGTCGATGCTGGCGATCCTGATCGTGGTGCTTGTGCTGGCCCTTCTCATCACCGCGCGTTCCATCCGGATCACGCCGGAATGGCGCCGCGCGGTGGTGCTGCGGCTCGGGCGGTTTCACGCGGTGAAGGGACCGGGGCTCTATCTGCTCTGGCCGATCGATACGGTGGCCATGGTGATCGATCTGCGGATCCAGACCACCAGCATCACCGCCGAGCAGGCGCTGACGCGGGATACGGTCGCGGTGGGGGTCGATGCGATCGTGTTCTGGCAGGTGGTCGATCCGCGCGCGGCGGCCGTGAACATCATCGATTACGCGCAGGCGGTGGAACGCGTGTCGCAGACATCCCTGCGCGAGATGATCGGCGGCACGGCCCTGGCGACCTTGTTGTCGGACCGACACGACGCCGACCTGGCGCTGCAGAAGGCGATCGCCGCCAAAACCGTCGATTGGGGAGTCGCGGTGCGCAGCGTGGAGATCCGGGACGTGGCGATTCCGGCGGCGTTGCAGGATGCGATGAGCCGGCAGGCGCAGGCCGAGCGGGAGCGCGATGCGCGGGTGACGCTCGCGTCGGCCGAAGCGGCGATCGCGGCGGAAGTGGAGGCGGCAGCGGCGATTTATGCGCAGAATCCGGTGGCGCTGCGGCTTCGGCAGATGAATTTGCTTTACGAAATGAACAAGGAGCGCGGCACGACGGTGCTGATTCCGACCGACATGGCCGAGGCGCTGGGACGAGCCGTCCGCGACGGGACGTGAGAGGGTGGGGGGTGGGTCGAGGCGTGCCTCCGGCGGCCCGGGCGCTGTCCGGGACAGGCTGGGGCCGGAAGGCTCCGGGAGCGCTACGACGCGCTAGTTTGAATGCGCCGGCTCGGCTGCGCGGAGCGGGATGACGAGTTCGGCGGTGAGGCCGGTCGGCGCATAGTCGAAGTCTACCGTGCCGCCGAGCGTGTAGGTGGCCGTGGCGCGAATGAGCTGCGTGCCATAGCCGGTGTCGGTGGGCGGGGTCACCGCCGGGCCGCCGCTCTCGATCCAATGGAGCCGGATCGCGCGGCTCGCGTCGTCGATGCGCCAGCCGACCCGCAGCCCGCCGCCGGCGACGGACAGGCCGCCATATTTCGCCGCGTTCGTTGCCATTTCGTGCAGAACCAGACTGAGCGCCGTGATCGCGCGAGGTTCGAGATCGACCGGCGCGCCAGGCTCGATCACGACGGTCTCCGCACAGCCCATATGGGGCGTGAGCAGGCACGTGATCACGTCGGCCAGCGCGGTCTTCTTCTGCGCCGTGAAGGCAAGATCGTGCGCTTCCACCAGGGCCTCGAAACGGCCGAGGAAGGCGTCGCGATATTCCTCGGCCGAGCGCCCGTGCGTGGGCGTCTGCCGGGCGATCGCGCCCGCCAGGCTGAACAAATTCCGTACCCGGTGGCGGAGTTCGCCGGCGAGCGATTGCTGGGCGGCCTCGTCGCGGCGGCGTTCGGTCACGTCCACGATCAACAGCAACATCGCGTGGCTGGCATTGTCGGGATGACACAAGGTGCGGGCGGTCACCAGCATCGTCCTGCGGCCGAGCTGCGGAAACTCGTGCTCGACCTCATAATCGATCACCGCCGCGGCCTTCGGGATCACCTGCGCCAGCAACGAACGCAACTCGGGAATGTCCCACTGCCCGTTGCCCAGACGATAGAAAGGTTGCCCACCGTTTCGTATCGTTCGACCTGGAAGCTCTCGAGGAAGGCGCGGTTCACGGCCTGTACGCAAAGACTCTCGTCGAGCACGAGCATCGGATCGCTGACCGTATCGACGATTCCCTGCGCCTGGATGTGACTGGTACGCAGGATCCGGTAGAGATCCTCGACGTTCATTTCCCCGCCTCCCTGCGATTTCCGTTTTGGGAAAGAACCGGTCACGCCGGACGAGGGCGCGATCACACGCGTGTCACGAAAGGGCTATCTCACGAAAAGTTTAATCTGGAGAGGCCTAGCCGGAATAGATTACACCGACCCCCTATATCGCGGGACACACGCTGTCAAAGGCAGCGCCGCGGGGCAGCCCTTCATGGTCGCCCGGAGAGGCTGCGGAGAATCTCCGCGAAAGCGGCGATGGGCATGTCCGCGGCGTTCTTCGACCGAACGCCGGCCGGCGGCCAAGGCGTATGCGGTCGTGGGCGTCAGGCCTGGCGGAAGCGGGCGAAGCGGCGACGTAACGTTCCGGCCGTGTCGTAGATGCCCAGGCGCTGGGCCAGCGCGCCATAGGCGGCGAGTCCGGTCGCGATCAGGACGGCGAGGACGGCGACCGGCACGTGCGCGCCCGGCGCGCGGATCAGAATCAGCCGGAGCACCAGCACCGCGGCGCCCATGGCGAGGGTCGCGATCGCCATGCGGGCCAAGCGCGAGGCGAGCAGGCGGTCAGGCGCGAAATGGCCGCGGCGCCGAAGCAGCGCCGCCAGCAGCACGGCGTTGACGGTGGCGGCGATCGTGGTGGCGAGAGGTGGGCCCACATGTTTGAGCGGGCCCATCAGGGCGAGGTTGAGCGCCAGGTTGAGCCCCAGCACGAGAAGCCCGGTTTTCACCGGCGTCGATGTGTCGCCGCGGGCGAAGAAGCCGGGGGCGAGGATTTTGACCAGCACGAAAGCGGGCAGGCCGGCGGCATAGGCGGCGAGCGACTGGGCGGCCAGGCTCGCCTCATGATGCGTGAAGGCGCCGCGGGCGAACAGAACCTGCATGATGGGATCGGCAAGGATCGCGAGCGCCAGCGAAGCGGGCAGGGTGAGGACGAGGCCGTATTCGATGGCGCGGTTGAGGCTGGTGCGGGCGCCCGCCTCGTCGCCGGCGGCGGCCTGGCGCGAGAGCAGGGGAAGCAGCGCCGTGCCGACCGCGGTGCCGAGCACGCCGAGCGGGAGCTGGTTTACGCGGTCGGCGTAATAAAGCAGCGAGACCGAGCCGGCCGGCAGCAGGCTCGCGATGAACGTGTCCATCGTCAGGTTGAGCTGCGTGACGCCGGCGCCGATCAGGCCCGGCGCCATCCGGCGCATCAGCAGCCGCATCTGCGGCGTGAGGCGCGGCCGGGGCAGGTGCAGGTGCAGGCCGCTACGCCAGACCGCCCAATAGAGCAGCAGCAATTGCGCGACACCGGAGGCCGAAATGCCCCAGGCGAGCGCGTGGCCGATCGTGGGGACGTAGGGTGCGAGCGCGAACATCGCGGCGATGGCGAAGGCGTTGTAGAGCAGCGGCGCCGCGGCGGCGGCGACGAAACGATCGAGCGCGTTGAGCACGCCGGAGAGCAGGGCGGCGAGGCAGATCAGGATCAGATACGGGAACGCAATGCGCGAGAGCGCGACGGTGAGCGCGAATTTCGCCGGGTCGCGCGCGAAGCCGGCGGCGATCACGTGCAGAATCTGCGGCATGAAGAGTTCGCCCGCGAGCGTCAGCGCGAGCAGCCAGAAGGCGAGGACGGCGGCGGCTTCCTCGGCGAAACGCTGAGCGGTGGGGCGGCCTTCGCGCTCGAGCAGGTTGGCGAAGACCGGGATGAAGGCGGCGTTGAAGGCGCCTTCGCCGAACAGGCGGCGGAACAGATTGGGCAGGCGGTTGGCGACGAAGAACGCGTCCGCGATCGGGCCGGCGCCGAGAAAGGCGGCGATCAGCATGTCGCGGGCGAACCCGGTGACGCGGCTGCCGGCGGTCCAGGCGCCGACCGTGACGGCGGATCTCAGCATGCGGCGTTTTGCCGCCGGCCGGCAGGGGCTTTGCCCTTGCACCCCACCCGGGCTCCGCCCTGGACCCGCTGGGGCCCGAAGGCCCCAGAGCCCGCTCTCGCTGGGCTCGCCTGCTGGTCCGTCATCGTCTGGACGTAGCCGTCACGCGTGCAGATGGTAACGATTTCCTCCGGGAATGGGGTCTGGGGCCTTTCGGCCCCCGTGGGGGGCAGGGGCAAAGCCCCTGCCCGCCGGAGGCCATGCCTACTCATCCCGCGCGGGCCGCGCCAGGAGTGCGGCGATCGCCTCGGGCAAAGTCATGCGGCCTGCCAGCAAATCCGCGACCGCGCGGCAGATCGGCAGGTCGACCTGCGGTGCCCGCGCATGGAGGGCCGCCGCGGTCGCGATGCCCTCGATGGTGGGGGAATCGGGGCCGAGCAGCGCGGTGACGGGCTCGCCGCGGCCGAGCGCGAGGCCGGCGGCGAAATTGCGGCTCGTTGCGCTGCTGCAGGTGAGGACCAGGTCGCCGAGGCCGGACAGGCCGGCGACGGTTTCGGCGCGGCCCCCCAAGGCCGTGGCAAGGCGCGCGATTTCCGCAAGGCCGCGGGTGATGAGCGCCGCGCGGGCATTCTCGCCGAGCCCGGCGCCGGTGACGGCGCCGGCGGCGATCGCGATCACGTTCTTCGTGGCGCCGCCGACCTGGGCGCCGATCGCATCTTCCTGTCCGTAGAGCCGCAACGCGCCGCCACCGAGCGCGGTCAGAATGTCGCGGCGGAAATCCGGCGTGGCGCCGGCCACGACGGAGGCGGCCGGCAGGCCGGCCGCGATTTCGCTGGCGAAATTGGGGCCGGTGAGGATGGCGGCCGGCGCCGAGGGGTGGAGCTCGGCGGCGATTTCGAGCGGCAGACGGCCGGTCGTTCGCTCCACGCCCTTGCAGCCGAGCAGGAGCGGCGGCGGGGCGGGGAGTGCGGCCAGCACGCGCCGCAATTGCTGCATCGGAACGGCGATCAGCAGCAGGTCGGGGCTTTCCGGCACCTCCGTGGCGAGAGAAAGATGCGCGGGAAGAACGACACCCGGCAGGCGTGGATTTTCGCCGCGGATCGGCCGGCGGCTGACGAGCGTGACATCGCGGCCCAACCGCCGCGCGTGCAGCGCGAGCGCGGTACCCCAGGCGCCGGCGCCGAGGATGGCGATCCTATTCATCCGCGAGCCGGAACAGTCTCGCCGCCTCGCCGGGCTCGCGGTTGCCGAGCCGGGCGAGCAGGGCGTCGAGGATCGGCGGAAGCGTGGTGTCGTGGCCGAAGGGCGGGTTCACGATGACGAGGCCGCAACCATTGAGGCGGGCGGGGTCGCGCGGGTCGCGCAGATGGAATTCCGCCACCACGATGTCGGAGATCGCGGCGGCCTGCAGCGCGGCGTGGAACGCGCGGACCGGCGGCATGTGTTTGATGGGATACCAGGCGGCGATGACGGCATCGCGGAGGCGGGCGATGCCGCGCGCGATGCCGGCTGCGACCTGCGTGAATTCATCGGGCATTTCGTAGGGCGGGTCGATCAGCACCAGCGCGCGGCGCTCGGGCGGGGGAAGCAGGGCGCCGAGCGCTTCGTAGCCGTCGCGATGATGAACCGCCACTTGCCTGTCCCGTGCGAAACGCCGGCGCAAGGTCGCGAAATCTTCCGGATGACGCTCGCAGACGGCCATACGGTCGGCATCGCGCAGCCGCGCGCGGAGCAGGGCAGGGGAGCCCGGATAGAGGCCAAGCTGCTGCACCAGCGCAACATAATCCGCGAGTGCGGCGGGCGGGTCCTCGAGCAGGCGCAAAATGCCGTCGCGGTATTCGCCGGTACGGTTGGGCGCCTCCGCCGCGAGATCGGTGAAGCCTGGTCCGGCATGGGTGTCGATCAGGAAGAGGGGTTTGGCCTTTTTCTGCAGATGGGCGAGCAAGTCGAGCAGGATGGCGTGCTTGACGCAATCGGCGAAATTGCCGGCGTGGAACGCGTGTCGGTAGTTCATGCCCGGAAGCGCAGGGATTGGAGGGTCAGACGCCGTATTTTCTGAACCAGGCCAGCGCCATCGCCCAGGCTTCCTGCGCGTCGGTGGGGTGGTAGCTCGGGCGGTAATCGGCGTGGAAGCCGTGGCCGGCATCCGGGAAGATCCGGATCTCGACCGTCTGGCCGGCCTCGCGGGCGCGGGCGGCGGCCTGCTGGACGTCGCGCGGGTCGATGCTGTCGTCGCGCCCGCCATAGAGGCCGAGCAGCGGGCATTTCAGTTGCGAAGCCAGATCGAGCGGCGTCTTCGGCTGGATCGGGGACGTCTCGCCCGCAACCGGGCCATAGAACGCCACGGCGGCGCGGAGATCGGGATTGTGCTCGGCATAGAGCCAGGTGTCGCGGCCGCCGCGGCAGAAGCCCATCACGCCGAGACGCCGTGCATCGCCGCCATGGGAGCTGGCCCAGGCGGCGGCATGGTCGAGATCGTCGAGCAGGGTGGCGTCGGGCGCTTTGAGGATGACGTCGCTGATGATGCGCCGGACGTCGTGCATGCGGGAGAGGTCCGCGAGCCGCGCGTAGAGCTCGGGCGCGACCGCGAGATAGCCCTGCTTGGCGAGGCGGCGGCAGACATCCTTGATGTATTCGTGAACGCCGAAGATTTCCTCGATGACGAGGATGGTGGGATGGGGGCCAGGCGTGTCGGGTTGGGCCGCATAGCCGGGGAGCGCGCCGTCACGGACCGGGATGCGGACCTCGCCCGCGCGCAGCCCGGCGGTGTCGGTGTGGATGGGCGCCGCCTCGGCCCGCGGAACGGCGAGGGTGAAGCCGGACATCAGGCTGGTCATGACAAAGGCTCGGCGGTGCATAAGAAGCTCCTCGGGGTCGGCGCGCCGCGCTGAAGAAATGGGGTCCGGGGCCCTATGGCCCCAGTGGGGTGCAGGGGCAAAGCCTCTGCCCGCCGGAGGCAGGCTTCAGACGTTCGCCATCGCCGATTGCAGCGCGTCGTCGATCGCGCCCAGGAAATCCTCGGTATTCAGGTAGGGCTGATCGGGTCCGATCAGCACCGCCAGATCCTTGGTCATCTTCCCGCTTTCGACGGTTTCGATACAGACGCGCTCGAGTTCCTCGGCGAAGCGCGTGACCTCGGGCGTATCGTCGAAGCGGCCGCGATAGATCAGGCCGCGTGTCCAGGCGAAGATTGACGCGATCGGGTTGGTGCTCGTGGGCCGGCCCTTCTGGTGTTCGCGGTAGTGCCGCGTCACGGTGCCGTGCGCGGCTTCGCTTTCCACCGTCCGGCCGTCGGGGCTCATGAGCACGCTGGTCATGAGGCCGAGCGAGCCGAAGCCCTGCGCGACCACGTCGCTTTGCACGTCGCCGTCGTAATTCTTGCACGCCCAGAGATAGCCGCCGGACCATTTGAGCGCGCAGGCGACCATGTCGTCGATTAGGCGGTGCTCGTAGAGCAGGCCGCTTCGCTCGAATTCGGCGCGGAACTCGCGGTCGTAGATCTCCTGGAAGACGTCCTTGAACATGCCGTCATAGGCTTTGAGGATCGTGTTCTTGGTGGAGAGATAGACCGGATAGTTGCGTGCGAGGCCGTAATTGAAGCTGGCGCGGGCGAAGCCTTCGATCGAGGCGCGGGTGTTGTGGATCGCCATGGCGACGCCCGGGCCTTGGAAATCGTGCAGCTCGAAGCGCATTTCCTCGCCGCCGTCCGCCGGCTCGTAGACGAGGCTCACGCGCCCGGGGCCGGGGATTTTGGTTTCGGCCGCGCGATACTGGTCGCCGTAGGCGTGACGGCCGATCACGATCGGCTGGCTCCAGTGCGGCACCAGGCGCGGCACGTTGCGGCAGATGATCGGCTCGCGGAAGATGGTGCCGTCGAGGATGTTGCGGATGGTTCCGTTCGGGCTGCGATACATCCGCTTGAGGTTGAATTCGCTTACCCGCGCCTCGTCGGGGGTGATGGTCGCGCATTTCACGCCCACGCCGTATTGCGCGATCGCGCGGGCGGCATCGACCGTCACCTGATCGTCGGTCTGGTCGCGGTATTCTATGCCGAGGTCATAATACTTGAGGTCGATATCCAGATACGGCAGGATCAGCCGATCCTTGATGAAGCCCCAGATGATCCGGGTCATTTCGTCGCCGTCGAGTTCGACGACCGGAGTTTTCACCTTGATTTTCGCCATTATGTCCTCAATTGGCACGCACAGCCGCTGCCCGCCCTGGGGCGGGAGACGGACCAGGGGTCACAATCGCACCACCGCCCCGCCCCCGCAAGGGCAGGATCACCCCCCGAAGAACCGCAGGAACCAGTCCAGCACTTCCTCCGGCGCTTCCTCGTTCACGTAGTGGCCGGAGCGCACCGGCCCGCCGCGCACATCCTCGGCCCGCGCCCGCCAGACCGCCAGCGGGTCGGCGAAGCGCCGCCCCACCCGACTGCGCGCCCCCCACAGCACCAGCAGCGGCATCGCCAGCTTCCGGCCCAGATCGGCGGTGTCCAGCTCGCAATCGATGGTGGCGGCGGCGCGATAGTCCCCGCACGAGCCGCGGATGGTCTTCTCGTTGAAACATCGCACATATTCGGCCCACACCTCGGGCGGGATATGCCCCAGATCGGCGGTCAGCTTCAGCAGCTTCTTGCGCATGTACCAATCCGCCGGCACCGCGCCCATCATCCGCTCGGGGAAATCGGACGGCTGGGCCATGAACGGCCAGTGCCAGCCGTCCAGCGCCCCCTGCTTGTCCATCGCCGCCCACATGTCCAGCGTCGGCACGATGTCCAGCACCGCCGCCCGCAGCACCTTGTCCGGGTGATCGAGGCACATCCGGTGCACCGTGCGCGCCCCGCGGTCATGCCCGGCGACGAAGAACTGGCGGAAGCCCAGCGCCGCCATCACCTCCACCTGGTCCTGCGCCATGGCGCGGAAGGAATAATTGGAATGATCCGGCAGTTCCTCCGGCGCCGAGCTGTCGCCATAGCCGCGCAGATCCGCCGCGACCACGTGGAACCGCTCGGCCAGGGCCGGCGCCACCTTGTGCCAGGCGGCGTTGGTCAGCGGATTGCCGTGCAGCAGCAAAAGCGGCGGGCCGGAGCCGCCGTGGCGCAGCCGGATGCGCGCGCCCGAGGTTTCGATATCGGTCATCGTGAAGCCGGGCATGATCGCCATCTCAGCGGCGCCCCACCACGTCGGGGTTCATCACCCGGATCGGCTTGCCGTCGAGGAACGCCAGCGCGTTCTCGATGCTCTGCGGGTAGAACTGCGCCCAGACCTCGGCCACGCCGTAGCCCAGATGCGGGGTCATCACCGTGTTGGGGGCGTGGCGCAGCGGATGGTCCGCCGGCAGCGGCTCGGTATCATAGACGTCGAGGCCGGCGCGGATCCGCCCGGCATGAAGTGCTGCCAGCAGCGCCGCCTCGTCCACCAGCGGCCCGCGCGAGGTGTTGACCAGCACCGCCCCGGGCTTCATGCGCGCGATCTCGGCCGTGCCGATGATCCCGCGCGAGCGCGCCGAGAGCACCAGATGCAGGGTGATCGCATCGGACCGCGCGATCAGCTCGTCCTTGGGCACCAGCAGCGCGCCCTCGGCGGCAGCCTTCTCGGCGGTGAGATTCTGGCTCCAGGCCAGCACCTCCATCCCCAGCGCGCGGCCGTAGCGGGCCATGCGGGCGCCGATCCGGCCCAGGCCGATCACCCCCAGCACCTTGCCCTCGGCCACGTGACCCACCGGCACCCCCTGCTGGAAGCGCCCAGCGCGAAGATTGGCATCCCCCACCGGCAGGCCGCGCAGGGCGGAGAGCAGCAGGGCCAGCGCGACCTCGGCGGTAGCGGCCGAACCCGGCCCGCTTTCGGTGTTGCAGCACAGGATTCCCTGGGCGGTCGCGGTGGCCAGATCGAGCGACAGGGTGCGCCCCGACGTGGTGCCCAGCATCCTGAGCTTCGGCAGGCGCTTGAGCACCGTGCCGGTGAAATGGGTGCGCTCGCGCATCGCCAGCAGGATGTCGAACTCGGCCAGCGCGGCGGCGGCGGCGTCCTCGGTGGCGAAGGCGTCAGCGAAGAAGGTGAGCTCGGCGCGCGCTTGCAGTGGCGTCCAGTCGGCGGAGCCGCGGGCCACGCCCTGCCAGTCGTCCAGAACCGCGATCTTGACCATGGGGATCCTCCCGGTGGGGGTTTGGCCACAGGGTGCGGCGGGCGCGCCGGGCGCGCAAGCCGCGACGCCGCGGCCGGGTTCGCCGGCCTCGGCCCATCGGTCGTGAACTCTACCGGGAAACTGCCTGATTTTGCGGGAAAAGCGCCGCCAATGATGGCGCAATCCGGGCTGCGGGCGCGACGACTACAACCACTTGCCCGGCGAACCGGGCCGACGCCGCTTGCCGCGCCCGGTCCCCGAACTGCCCAGGGTGACCGAGACCCCCGCCGCCACCATGCCCAGC
>DAIDJM010000004.1 GCA_027451405.1 Acetobacteraceae bacterium
GCGCGCCGCGCGCCGGACGACATGGCGGCGCTGATCGCGCAGGCCCAGCCCTTCGATGCCGCGTTCTTCGCGCTGCTCGCCTCGGCCTACGGCACCGACCGGGCCGGCTCGCGCGCCATGCTGCGGGCCAGGATCGAGGACAGCATCGCCGCCATCACCGACGCGCCGCTGCGCCCCCATATGCGCCGTTCGCTGCTCGACCAGTTCTTCGACGCCACGTCCCAGCAATCGGAAGGAACCGCCGCATGACCTACGCTCCGCGCAATCTTGGCGTCGTGTCGTACTGCAACGGCACGACGATCTGGCACTACCGCTCGGCCGAGGACGCCCCCGCCAGCGTGGCCGATGTGCAGGCCCCCGGGTTCTTCGGAAGCGCCAGTCCGCCCCCGAGCCCGCGCTCCCAAGCCGCCGCATGGAACCGCAACATGGGCATCGCGCCGGGCGACCTCATCATGGTGAGCGCCAGCGACGGGGGCGCGATCCTGTTCGTGGACAGCAATGAGCCGCAGATCGTCGTGCGTCCGATGTGCGCGACGCGCTGAGCGCGGGCATCTGCAAAAAAAATGGCGCCGGAGCGGTGCTCTGGCGCCAAGTTCCTGGGAGGAAACGTCCAAGTCTCGTCGGGCCGATATTGGCTTGGGCGCTCCCTTCCGGTCAAGCCGGAATGACGATGCCGCTAACTCCAATCGAGGCAGTACGCCTCCATGGTGCGCGACGCGAGCCACGCCCAGTCGGCATCAGCGAAGAAATCGTACGTGGCCAAGCGCACTGTGTCGGTATCCCGCAGCCCGGTGTAGTCCCAGCCCATCAGGGCATGGCCCGCCACGGTCGGTCCGACCGGCACCCCGCTGAGAGGCGCCCCGTTCTGGAGCGCGTCGATGTCGGCTTGGGTCAGGTTCACCCCGATCCAGCCGCCGCCGGTGCCGATCGCGTGCGCCATGCCGATCCTGTCGGTCGGCTGGACGCTCGATGCCACGGGCACCTCGATGGTCTGGTTGCCCATGTCGATGCCGCGCCCCTGGGCGTAGTCGATCACGTCGAGCATCCGCAGGCCCGGCGACGATTGAAGGGCGGCGTCGTTGTTGGGGATGCCGGCGCAGGCCGCGAAACTGGCGACGACGTGCGCCTCGTCCGTCACCCAGTCGGTGCCGTTGCGCAGCCAGTTCTGCGCTCGCCGCGAGTTCGTCGCGCTGGCGAATGTGCAGTCGCCGTACAGATCGTTCTTGAACAACTTCGGCCGGAACGGGATCGCCGAGCGGTCGAGCGATCGCGGGACGGTCCCGGCCGCATAGACGTGCACCTGAGCCTGCGCAACGCGCGTAGGGAAGTGCGGTAGCCGTCCGAAGCGCATGGGATACCTCGCCTATAGAGAGGATGAACGCCCAGCCGGTGCTGGCCGGGCGCCTTCCTACTTGCGCACGCCGAGCGTGCCGAGCGCGGCCGTCTCGTCCATGCGGCCCGGCGCCGCGCCGACCGGCGCCGATCCCATGGCCGCCTCGAAGATCGAGACGATCGTGGCCAGGGCGTTGACGTACATCTGAGCCTGCGTCGTGGCGGTGGATGCCACGCTGCCGAGCGCCGCTTGCGTGGCCGCCAGGAGCTTCTGTCCGTCCGCCAGGAGCGACGACAGAGACGCCGGGACCGAGGTGCCGTCGAACGCCAGGCTGAGCTTGCCGCCGGATGCAGTGTCGAACGCCGCCGCGTCGGCAGCGACCAGCGTCGAGATCGCGCCGATGGCGAGGCTCGTCGGCGTGCCCACGATGCCAGGCAACGTCGAGATGAGGTTTGCCGCGTTGCGGAATGCCTGCGCCCATGTGGCGACCGAGGCGGTGTTGATGGTGATGGTGGTCACGCCCGACGTTTTGGACGTGCCGACGATGCCGCAGCCGGCGAGGGCCGAGACCCCGGCGACGAGCGCGAGGCGGCGAGAGACGTGGGTCACGGGGTAGCTCCTTGCTGGATCGGATCGCCGTCGAACACCTGAAGCAGCGACTGCGCGCGCGTCACGCTCACGCTGAAGCTTTCTCCGGGCTTGAGCGTGGCGATCTGCCGCTCGCTCTTGTCGTCGAGGTAAACCAGCACGGCGCCATCGGCCGAGCCGGCATCTGCGGTCACGGTGAAACTCGCGGTCACGGCACGGTTCCTTGGGCTGGGGTTGCGGGATGAGCGGCGGGAAGGGCCGCAGGCGCGGCATTGAGCCAAGCCACGAACCGCTGCGCCACGGCGTGCAGGATCGGCGCCAGCATCCCGGCCAGGGCAAGCGCGACCTCCGTTGGCATCGCCAGATGGAACGTGCCGAGCAGCCACACGATGACGATGGAGACCGACGCGGCCGAACCTCCCGCCGCCGTGGTGGCGCCGAGGGACGACATGGGAGCGGATGCGGTGTCGCTCATGGCGCGACGGCCGGTGCGGGCGCGATGCTCGGCACAGTCGGGTCTGCCGCCGCCATCGCCTTGAGCGCGGACATGACGGCCGTGGCCATCAGGTTGCCCGAGGCGTTGATCTGGTCCACCGGCAGACCGGCGCTTTGCAGCAGCGTGGTGGCATACTTCACGCCGCTGTCAAGCAGCGGCCCGACCTCGGGATGCGCCGCCTTCCAGGCCCGCGCGTCGGCCTCGATGGCCACGATGTCGTGATAGACGATGGCCGCGCCGTGCTCTGCGGCGCCGATGATGTCGGAAACGGTGGTCAAAGCTACCCTCCCCTCTGGGTCGATGCCGCTACCGGCGGCTCGTGTGGTTGGCCGATCCAGGCCCCATGGTCTGCTGCATCGCCTGCACGATTTCCTGCTTGAGAAGCCGCAAGTCCTCGCGGGTGGCGACGTTGGAATTGAGCGACCCGATGCGCTCGATGAGGGACGTGAACTTGGCGGAAACCTCGCGCTCCATTGCGCGCAAGTCCGTCTGCGTCGCGCCATGCGCGGTCCACAGCTTTTCGTCGCCCTCGATCCGGCGCCGTTCGACCGCGTTGACGCGCATATGAAGCCACCCCAGAAGCCCGATATTGGCGACAGCCGAGCCAAAAAAGGCGAACGCCGACGAAGATACACCATCCGGCGACATTGCCCTGCTCACATCCTCGCTCATGGGAAGGCCATTCGTTTCGTATCACATTTTTTGTGTACAGCCATCATTCATTGATTCCCAAGGCCCACACGAGAATGTCCGGCGCTCGCGGCCAATGCGACTGCGCGAACCCTCTGCTGGAGAATGGAAAGCGCGCGAGTCTCGCCGGTCGGAAGCGGCCGCAGCAGCAGCGCCTTTGCCACTTCGGGGTGAAGCATCGCCTCCGTCACCATGTCATCTACCTTCTGGAAGCCGGCCTTCCGCATGACCGACAGAGCGAGCGATCCGATGGCGCCAACGGACCCGATCCCCGGCGCGCCCATGGCAGCCCCGGCCGCCTCGGCGCCGAACATCTGGGCTAGGATCGACGGACGCTTGAGACTGTCTTTCGTCAGACCGAACACATCCTGCGCGGTATTCGATCCGCCCGGTATTTTCGTTGCCGACCAACTCTTGGAAGCGCGCTGCAAGTCCGCCGCTACCGCCTTCATCGAAGCGATCTGATCGGAGGGGAACAATTCGGCGAGCGCCGGCTCCGCGCGCCGCATGAAGGTCTGGAACTTGTCGGCTTTGATGTTGGCAATGCCCGTATCTCCCGCCAGCGCATTGCCCTTCATTTCGCGGAGGACGTATTCGACCACGGCGCGCCGCAGCCCCATGCGAGCGGAAACGCTGCGGGATGTCATGGCCGTCAGCTTGCGCATGTCGGCAATGGCAGTGTCCCCGCGCAGAACGCGCCCGATTGCCGCCACCGGGTCCGATTCTCCGAGGAACTTTCCCGCCGCCGACTGCTGGAATGCGCGCTGATCGTCGGCACGCTTGCGCTGGGCGGCGAGATACTCCCCCTTTGCTGCGGACTCGCTGGCATCTCGCGCTTCTTTCGCGCGTATGGTCGCCTCATCGAAGGCCGCGCGCGCTTCGGTCGCCTTCGTTCCCATACTGCGAAGCTCCGGCAGAACGGTGGCCGCTTCGGCGTTTGATCGCAGCCATGCCGCCGCTTTGGCTGGGTTCAGCGTTCCGTTGGCGTCCCCTGCGTTTCGCATCAGATCGAACGCCGCATAGTCGGTGAGCGCCTGCCGGTCGCCTCCGGCCCGCAGGTAGGATTGGATGCGCTCTGCGGCTCCCTTGCCGCCCAGCAACAACGATGGCACCCGAGATGCGCCGATCCGAAACTCGCCGCGCGTCTGCCCGGGAGCCAGTATCTCACCGACACCCGGCGCGCTGCGGTACGTCTCGAAGTGTTCGCGCCATCCTGCCTGTGCGGCGCGGTCGCGGTCAGCCGCTTCCTGGGTCCAGTTAGGGGTCAGGTCGGGCGACGCTTCCGATATGCCCGCACCTCGCGGAGGATTTCCAAATCCTGCGCCCGTCTCGCTTCCTGTTCCAGGTAGGCCAGAAGCGCCGGTCGTTCCCATGGTGGCACCGCTTCCAGGCAGCCCTGGAGCGTTTCCCCCGCCGGCGGCTTGTCGGGATTGCTGAGCATCTGCACGCCACCTGTCTATCATGTCTTGAAGTCGCGCAGCCATCGTCTGCTCGGGCGCGATCTTGCCGGCGCGCACCGCCGCCGCTTCTTCTGCCGCGCGTGCCTGCACCGCAGGGTCGAGCGTGGCGTGAACCCGTCCGAGCAAGTCTGACATCATCGCGTATGCCGGCGTCCGACCGTTGGTGCTCAGTTCGTCCCGCATCGCGGAAGTGATCCGGCTGCGGAAAGCGGTCAGTTCGCGGAATGTGTTGGTCGCAGGCCATGCCGAAGCCTCGGAGAAGATCGCGGCCGGCTCGCCTTCCATCGGGCGCGCGGACTTCGGCTGCTCGGCGATGATCTGCCTTGCGCCGTCACGGATGGGGAGCGTGCGCACTACAAGCGTATTTCCGGGGTCCACAGCGGCGCTCACCTCGGCGCGGCGCGCCGAATCCTCTTGCCGCGACGCTTCGACCGGATTGCGCAGCGCATTCCCGAAACGCTGGAGGGCGGTTTCCTGCGCGTCGGCACCGGCCGGCACATCGCCTCCGAGATGCGACGCCTCATTCTGCGCGGCTTGGAGAGCGGCCGTCTGCGGCACAGGCTCGGCAGCCTGCGCTCGCTCGTAAGCGTTTCTCGCGTGGAATTCCGCCAGCGCGTTGGCATCGTCGATGCCGTTGAATGCGGCTCTGACGGTGCTCACAACCGACTGCGGATTGGAAGATCGGGGCGCGAGCCTTTCGTCTTCCAGGGCGCCCACTCTCGCCGCGTTCTGGTCGGCGATCCGTTGCATGAACAAGTCCGGACGCCGAGCCGCCGCTTCGCGCTCAAGCGATCCCAAGCCTTGATCGCCGGAAAGCTGGAACGTCGTGGGCGCCGATCCCGGCACCAGTTCGGGGCGGTCTGCGCCCAGTGCCTCTGCTGCCGCGCCGCGATCCGTCGCCGCCCCTTGCAGGCGAGATGCCGCGAGGTCTGTGCGTCCGCTCTCGGTGAGCGGCGCGAGGATGCGGCGCATTACGGTGCCGAATTCGCCGGCAAGATAGCGACTGGCCGCTTCGACGCCGGCCGCGCCTGACCCCCCTGCAATCTGGCCGGCGATATTGGCGTACGGCTTCGCCCAGTCCGGCACCTGGTGCTCGGCGCTCTCGCCGGCAGCGCCGCTTGCAGCGCCCACAAGGGCTTGGCTTGGCGCGCTTCCGGCGCCAAACGCACGCTGGACTTCGCCTGCGACGCCTCCGAGCGCCGGCAACCCATTGGCGAGTGCGCCAGGGAGAACCATCGACGCCGCTCCGGCTCCGGCTGCGCGGGCGATCTGCTCGCCCGGCGTCGTCGCCGCGACATCGCGCGGGTCGATCCCCGCCTCGTGCTCTCGGTTTTCCCACCACTCGGTGCCACCCACCGGCTTCTCGATGGTCGGAATGTGCGTCCCGGCTATCGCGTTCAGACCGCGCGGGACGAGATTCAAAGCGCCGGCCGCGACATCGACGGGGGCGCCCAGCATCGACATGGCCGCCTCGTTGGTGCCGGCCCCGATGTTGGCCAGAATGCCGCCGCGCTTCGGAGCCGGTGCACCGAACACGTCTGCGTCCGACAGTTCGCCCGCGCGAGGGGAAGCGGTGGACGAAGACGGCTGCGCCTTCTGTGCTTCATCTTCGGCCAGCCATCGGCGCCAAGTGTCCGGATTTCGCGTCGCTTCGCCGCCGGGCATCACTCCGCCCATGCCATCGGGGAACGGCATGGGGCGATCTAGTCGGGGAGAAGATGGGGCGTCCGAGGGCACCGTCGTGGACGGAGCACCGAAGACATCTGCATCCGAAAGCTCGCTCTGTGCCATCTCACTGTGCCGCCGGAAGCCAGCCGGTTCCGGTCCACGCCATCGGCCCCTTAGGTGTCGGATAGACCTTTCCTGCGACCCTGGCATTCATGGGAGGGATTGGGATAGAAGCAGCCTGATCTTTATTGAGTGGTGTTACGCCCTGGGCACCGCTGCCGGGCGCGGCATAGGTCCGGGATCGGTCAGCGGCCTGCGGCTGCGCGCCTGTCAGGCGTTCGTAAGATTGGCGTGCCTCGGGGGAGAGCAGATCGGCCGTCGAATGGTTCGTTCCCATGCCCTGATTGTAGCGGTCGGAAAGGGCGTTCAGCCGGCCGTCCATCAGGCCGATGGCTTCGCGGATCGCTGCCTTCTGCTGGTCGGGCGAGCCATTGACCGGGAAACGATCCTGCCATCCGCGCAGTTCTTCCAGGCCGCCGCCGCCGGTTGTCGCGAACACCCTGCGAAGCTCGTTGGATACAGCGTCGCGAGCCTCCATCGCATTGTTCGGCGCGGCGTCTCCAAGTTGGCTGCGCATGAAGTTGACGGCGGCATTCCACGTCGGGATTTGGCCGTTCCCGAGGGCGGAAAATGCTGTGTCGAGAGTGCTCAGATGCGCCATCGCTGTATTGATCGCAGCCACTCCCTTCGCCGATTGGCCGGCCGAGAAATCGGTAGCCGTTCTATTTCTCTTGTTATAGTCGGTCTGGTCGAAGGTCGGATCGTATTGGCCGGTTAGTTGAATGAGTTGCTGAGATTGAGGCGTGATGCGCGTCGGGAGGGCTTGGCGCCCCTGCGCGAGAGCCTTGATGACAGGCTGAAGGGCGCCCGGAAGTGTTTGCAGGAACGCATCCCCGCTCAAAGCGCCAGGAGCGTTCTGAGCCGGCGCGGACCCCGCGCCCGGCGCGCCCGCGTCTGCTCCCTGCGCGAATTGCTGCGCTGTGTACGTCGGAAACATTCCCTTCGACGTTGCCTGGAAATTGGCGAAATCGGCCTTCTGCTGCGGCGTCATACCTTCCGTCGCCTTGAACATGCGTAGCTCAGGAGGCGTCAATGCATCCCTCCGGGCCTGCTCCGCATTCGCGATCTCCGTCGATCTCAGTCCGAGTTGTCCTTGCTGATACGAGCGCTCGTTCGCGATCTGCTTATCTTGCTGCGCAAGACGCTGCCGCGCTTCGTCGGCCAAATCGGACAGGTGCCGAGATTGCATCCCGAGATTTGCAGACCGATAAGCATTGGTGTTCTCCTGCTCGGACTGCTTCATCCCCTGCGCGAAATCTTGGGCCTTTTGCTGATCGTATATATTCAGGCCGCGCAGCGCACCTTGGCCGATGTTCTGCAACGCGAAGGGCGAGTTGCCCCCCATGATGCCGAGGCCCACATCCGTAAGCATCCGGCCCCAGTTGCTTTCCGGATGCGCCGAAGATGGTGCAGGCGCCAAGGAAGGAGGACCGTATCCAGCAGTCGGCTGCGGCGCGTGCATGGCAGGAGCATTCTGGGCTTGCGGGGCCGCAGACGCGCCAAGCGGGCGTCCAGCGGCGATGTCTCCCAGAACTGCGAGCGCTGTCTCGGCGCCGTCCTGGGCGCCTCCTGGGACATCTCCGCCATCGGCCCTGTGCATGCTCGCCCGCGACAGCCAATCGTCGCCGCCGGCCGCGCGCCGCATCGGCTCGCGCGGCATCCAGTTGTCGTTGCCGTGCCAGGGAGACGACGCCGCCAGCCGACCGCCACGGCGAGCGCCGAAGTAGGAGCTTCCAGACGCAGCCGCCCCGCTATCGGCCGCGACGCCCGAATTGTAGTACGACGCCAGCCCGGTCGGGCTGCCGAACGCGCTTCCCGTGCTCGCGATGCCATAGTTTGGCGCGCTGCCGCCGCCGGTCAGCCATCCATTCGCCCCGAAGGCGCCCGTCTGCGCTCCGATCCCGGTAAGGGCTGCTGCGCTCCCGAGCGCCTGGGACCATGGGCTGGGCTGCGGATAGGTGGTGGACGCCGTGCCGCCCGCCGCGCTCGACAACCCCTCAAGTTGGCTCGTGCCCCACCCCAGCGTCTGGAACGGATAAGCCTGCTGCGCCACCCACTGCTCATAGGGCACGTTCAAGTTGGCTTGCTGCTGCTGCTGCGCGAGGTTGCCGATCCCGAGCACCGCGTTCGCACCCGACAGGCCCGCGCCCTGCACCGCGTTGCCGATGTTCGCCAGCCCATAGCCGGCCTGCGAATTCAGCCATGCGTTTGCTTCATTCGCGCCAAGGGCAAGGTTCTGCTGGCCCTGCGTCAGCCCGAGAAGCTGCTGCGCCGTCGCCTGCTGCTGCTGAGCCTGCGAGGACGCGCCCTGCAAGCCGAGGCTGCCGGCCGCCGTGGCGCCCTGCAGGCCAAGCTGGGACTGCGTGCCGAGGGCATTGAGCGCCTGCCCGTAGCCCTGCTGCTCGAGGTTCGCGATCACCGGGGCCTGCGCAAGCTGCTCCTGGCCGGCCGCGATGCCCTGCGCCACCTGCGCACGATCGCCGCCCCACGCGCCGGACGAGATCGCATTGCCGGCGAGGCTCGATGCCTCCTGCGCGTTCTGGTTGCCGAACTGCTGCTGGGTGGCGTTCACCACGTTCTGCGTGTAGGGCGACAACCACTGGCCGATGTTGCCCGGCTGATAGGCCCCAGCCGCATTCATGATGCCGCCGGCGCCCTGCTGCGCCGCGTTCGAGATCGACGGGCCGGCCGCCTGCACGGTGCTGCTCAGCGCGGCATTCGGCAGCCACGAGTTGATGGCTGAATTGAATGGCTGCGCGATGCTGGAAAGCAGCGGCTTCGTCGAAGCCGAGATCGCGTTGCCCGCGTTCTGGAAGTAGGGCTGCGCCGAGTTGGCGTAGTTGGCGACGGCATTGAAGGCCGCGCCTTGCACCGGGTTGAACGGCGCCACCATCTGGCCGGTGTACTGGCTGTATGGCGTCGAGCCGACCTGCTGGACGTTCGCCAGCGCACCGCTCAGCGCATTCTGGAACTGCGCGGGAGGCTGCGAACTGCTGGTGACGGTGTTCGTGCTGCTGCCGCCGCCGAACAGGTCCGAGAAGAAGCTCATGGCGCGCCCTCAGCCGGCTGCGGGGCCGGATAGATGAACCACCGCCCGCACGGGTTGCTCAGCCTGTTGAGAAGCCGCTCCTTGCCCGAAATCTCCGGCGCGCAGATGACTTCCTGAAGCAGATACACGCGCCGGCCGATCTGCCGGCTGACCTCGTCGGCCGCCCAGCGCGCGAAGAGAACGAGATCGCGCGCGTGCGGGCCGCGCCGGGATTCCGGCGCCACGACAAGGAAGCGCTCGCCAAGATGCCAGTCCCCGGAATTCCAGGCCGGCACCGGATAGACCCCGACCGCGCCGACCGGCTCGCCCTCGGGGCCGTCTATCACCCCGATCATCGCGCTGCCTTCCTGCCGGGTCGCGATGCGGATCACGTCCTCCGCCATTGCCTCGGAGAACTGGCCGCCGCCGAGCGGACTTTCGTTCGCCTCGATGCGCAGCAGCCGGAGAAGCGCGCTTTCATCGGCACGATCCGCCACGCGCACCGATGGCGGACGCTCGGTCGGGCCGCTGACCTGGGTGCGCTCGCAGAGATCGGCGATCACCCGACGCAGCCGCGCGGCCCCGGCTTCCGCGTCGCCGCCGCCAAGCTCGGCCAAGGTCTGCGCGCCGATCTTCATGGGACGGCTCATCCCCGCTCTTTCTTGGCGCCGACCGGCGGCGGTAGCCGCTTCAGCTTGTCGATCGTCTTGCCGCGCCGTTTCATCACGAAGTCGTCAAGCGCCTTCCAGCCGGCCTTGTAGTCGCCGTGGCCGAACCAGCGCACATCCTCGGGGCTGACGACGATTTCGCCGTGCGAGAGCGCCACGTTCTGCGGCGTAGCGACGCCGCCGCCCTTGAGAAACCCCATGCCGCCGCGCTCGGTCGGCGGACGCGGCGGCCCCATGCCGCGATGCTGCGGGCCTTGCGGCGTCCCGCGCGGGCCGGAGCGCAGGATCTCGTCCCACACCCGCGCGCCGGCGAGGCTGTTGCCATCGCCGAGGCCGGAGACGACATCTGCCGGCAGCACGTACGAGTTGGCCGGAGCCGTCGTGTGGATCGCGTCCGCCCGGCCGCCCGTCGTGCCCGCCAGGAAGCCGCCCTGCCGGCTATCTCCGTAGGCTTCCTGCTTGGTCCACCACGGCATTTCCATGGCGGGAGACATCGCGTTCGGGCCGCCGAAGGCGCGCCGCAGGATCGGGCCGCCGCGCCGGTTTCCGCCGCCTCCGCCCCCTCCATCTCCGCCCCCGTCGCCGCCGCCATCCCCTCCTGCGCCGCCATCGCCCCCCACCCCGACGCCGGCAGTCCCCGGCCCTCCGCTGCCGCCGCCGGCTCCGATCCCCGCCGCTCCGTCGCTGCCGCCGATGCCAACGCCCGCGACGCCGGGGCCGCCGTTGCCGTTCACGCTGTCCGCCGCCGAGGCGCCGTCCCCGGACGTGCTCGACCCGATGAGGTTGCCGATCATGCGGCCGAGGCCGATCAGGCCGGCGAGAGAGCCAACCGGACCTCCCGCCAGCGCCGCGATGCCCAGCGCGGTATTCCCAATCTGGCCAATGCTCGGGCTGCTCAGCGATCCTGAATTGCTGGTGCTGATGCCGGCCCCATGGCCGCCGCCGGGGCCGCCGGAGGGAGGGCGCACAGCGGGCGCCGCACTCGCCGCAGCAGGGGCCGCAGCCGGCGCGCTGGCCGGCGCCGAATTGCCGAAGAACGGGGTTATGCCGGCGAGCGGCGCGTTGCCGCCGGGCGGTCCGAAAAACGGAGTAGCCCCTCCCGCCGCGCGCCGCACCATGCCGCCGGATCGGAACGAGGTCGCGGCGGTGGGCCCGCCCGGCGCCTGCGGCATCTGCGGCGCCTGCTGCGGCTGCATCGCCGTCGCCAGCGGATTGCCGGCCGGCTGCTGCTGCGGCATCGTCTGCGCGTTCGGCTGCATCAGCTTGCGTTGCAGCACCGCGCGGACGATCTGCCCCTGCGGCGAGGCGCCGAGGCGCCCGACAATCTCTTGCAGCTTCTCCACCGGCAGCGACGAGTACTGCTGAATGAGCGCCTGCGCGCCCGGCGCCATGCTCTGCGCGCTCGGGGCCACACCGCCGATGCCGGCCGTGGACGGCGGCATCGCGCCGCCCAGGTCGCGCTTGTGCTCGAAGAACTGGTTCGCCTTGGCGATGGCGACCCCCTCCGGCTCGCCGCGCTTGAGGATCGCGTTCGCGATGCGCGCCGCGTGCGCAGCCTGCGGGGGCGAAAGCCGGTGGTTGTGCTTCTCAGCGAAGCTGCGGGCGGTCCAGGGCATCTCCGGTCCTCAGTTGCAGTACCATTGCGTCGGTCCCTGCGCATAGCAGGCCATCGTCGTGTTCTGGTTGAGCGGCATCGGGCCGTTCAGGCCGCCCGTCGTCCCTTGGTAATACACGCTGGCACCCGTCTGCGGATAAACCGGCAGCACGCCCGTATTCCCGGTCTGGTTCACCACAACCTCGTAGTCGCCCGGCTCGGCATAGACGAGCCGCACGCCGGGACCGCTAGCGCCCGTCGCGCCGGCAACGAAGTTGACCGTGGTGGCAAGCGCCGTCGCGGTGCCTTGGGTGCTTCCCGCCGCCGTGACGCCCTGCGCGTTGAAGGTCCAGCCGGCGCCGGTAAACCCGTGCCCGACGACGTTCCAAGTTCCGTTCGTCGTGCTGGCGCCTTGCACCGTCGCATTGCCGGTCACGGTCAGGCTCGCCAAAGTCGAAAGGCCGCTGACGGCGAACGCGGCGTCCACGACAAGATTGTGCAACTCGGAGTCCACCCCCTTCGGAAAGGTCAGGACATTCGTGCCATCCACGAAAACAATGCCGCTCCCTCCCTGCGCGACGGCCCAGGAAACGCCGCCGCTGACGGTGTTCAGCGTCAGCGAAAAGTTCCCCGTGGTTCCGTTCGAAACATAGTAAAATCCGTGCGAGTTCGGGAACAACACCTGGATGTTCCCCGTCAGTGTCCCCGTGAAATAAAGAGCGAAGTTCTGCGCTTGACTGACTGTCATGGTGACATTGGAGTTGCCGCCCACGGGAATGGTCGCTTCGCCGCCCAGGTTCGTGTCGATGATTGCAAGGGTCGTGTTCAGCAGGCTGCCCCATGTATTGCTGTCGGCACCCGGCGTCGGGATCGAATAGCCCTTGTTGGGCGAGAAGGTGACGGCCCACGCCAAGTTCAGGAGCAACGCGAGGGTGAACGCCGCCGCAAATCCGCGAAGCGTCCACCTGATCCATTTGAGCCACTTCATCGGCCGATCCTTCAACTTGTGACTGTCACGCCACTCCAAATAGCGCACCACGAAGCACCCTTCCAGAACACCGGGCAGCCAGTCCCGGCGCCCGCGCCCTCGCCTGTATTGCGGCCGTTCGTCGCATAGGCCATTTGCCCGGTGGTCGCCGTCGCGGGCAAAGATGCCACGGCATACGACGGCAATACCACCGAGATCGTAACGCCCGCCTTCAGGGTCGCCCCGATGGTCTGAAGACCCTGCGCCATCGATTGCAGCGTCTGCCAGATATTGCTGGCGGGCACACCGCCGGCGGGCGGGAAGCCGGGCGGCGGAGAGAGCGGCGAGGCCATCAGCGCCTCCCCATGGGCGCGGCCCGCGCCTTGAGGTTGCCGAGCCGCCAACTCGAACCGGAGTTGCCGCTCTCCACCCGCACGGAGACGTAGCGTCCGCGCCCGCGCACCGGCATGTAGGCGGTGCTGGCATTCACCGAGTAGGGGCCATACTGACGCGGCACCTCATTGGCATCGGCGTAGTTCACGAAGTAGAGCGTGACTTGCACGAGCAGCGCGCCGGTCAGCGCCTTGAAGTCCGCCAGGATGTGCCGGACATGCACGAATTCCTCGCCTTCTCCCAGCGCGATCCAGCCGGTCTGCGCGAAGCAGTCCATCGC
>DAIDJM010000005.1 GCA_027451405.1 Acetobacteraceae bacterium
GCATCGAGCGGTTCTTCAACCGGATCAAGCAGTTCCGGCGGGTCGCCACCCGATACGAAAAGCTCGCCAGCAACTATTTGGCCATGGTCAAGCTCGCCGCCATTCGGCTCTGGCTACGAGCTTATGAGTCCACGACCTAGCCAAGAGCACCATAACTTGGACGATGATTTGCAAGGATGACTCCCTCGGGTAAAGGGTCTGGGGCCTTCCGGCCCCAGTGGGGGTGCAGGGGGCAAAGCCCCCTGCCCGCCGGAGGCACCCTACGGGCTCGTGAAGTTCCCCTTCCCGCAGGCATTGGTGCTGTTCAGGAACACTTCCTGCACCGAATAACCCACCGCCCCGGCTGTCAGCCTGCCTTTATACGCCTGGCAAAGATCGCCGATCTCCGAGCCGTTCGACGTGTTCCAGGCCTGCGGATAGGCCGGATGGCTGCCCGGCGTCGGGATCGCGTCCGACACCGCCTCGGCAAGCTCATGACTCGAAATCACCGTCTGCGAGGCGAACCCGAGCCCGCAATCCGGCTCTACCGTATAGAACACATTGGACGGCGTCGCCGACGCCGAGACAGATGAGTGATAGGCCCCGAACGCCACGCAGGACGTCATCCCGAACGCCGTGATCGTCACGTTGCGCGGAAAATAGATCAGATAGAGCGTATTGAGATCGGCCGCCGGCAGCTTCCCGGCGGCGATCTGTCCCTCGAGCTCCGTCTGCACCTGCGCGTCGCTCAGCCGCGTCGCCGTGTTCTTGGGAGTGATCGTGTATTCGCCCACGAAACTGCCCCGGCCGATGAACTGGTCGGTGCCGCCCATCCCGTTCACGCCGGTGATGTTGGTGTCATACTGCTTGAGCTGGTCGATGAAGGTGCTGTTGGTGATCGCCTTCAGAAAACCGGGGATCTGCTTCACCGTCGTCGGGTTGACGTGCGCGCCCCAGATCACCGCGACCGCCTTGACGTTCGCGATCACCGGCCCGGCGTAATAAAGCATCTTGCCGGCCGCCACCGCCCGCGGCGCAGCCGGCCCGATCCGCATCACATGCAACGCCTGCGTGTTGGCGTAAGCGCTACCGGCCAGCGCCGCGAACAGGCCGGCCACGAAAGAGATTCGCATGAACAAGCCCCCAGAGAGAAACGGACCGGGAGCGGTCCATAAAGCTTCGCACCTGTCAATGCGCGGCGGACCGCCGCTCAGGCCGCCGCCACCGCCGGGGAACCGGTGCGGTCAAGCCAGGCAGCCACCTCCACCGCCGGCATCGGCTCGCTGAAAAAATAACCCTGGAACCGCTGCACGCCGAGGCTCCGAAGCCGGTCGCGCTGCTCGGCCGTCGCCACCCCCTCGGCCGTCACCTCCATCCCGAGCGCGCGCGCGATCGAAAGAATCGCCTCGATCGTGGCATACCCGTCGCGGCTCGCGCTTACCACGAAGCTCCGGTCGATCTTGATCACATCGATCGGCAATTGTCCGAGATAGGCGAGCGACGAATAGCCGGTCCCGAAATCGTCGAGCAGAATCCGGATGCCCCGCGCCCGGAGCGCCTCGAACACCGGGGCTGCGCGCACATGGTCGCCGAGGAACATGCTCTCGGTGATCTCGAGCTGCAGCCGGCTCGCCGCGAGCCCCGATCGCGCGAGCGCCGCCTCCACGTCGGCGATCAGCGCGCCGGCAAGAACATGCGCTACCGAAATGTTCACCGTCACCGCCACGGCCGGATCGGGCCATCCCGCCGCCTCCCGGCAAGCCTCCTGCAGCACCCAGCGGCTGATTTCCTCGATCTGTCCGGTTTGTTCTGCTATAGGTATGAAATGCACGGGGCTGATCATGCCCCGCCGCGGATGCCGCCAGCGCAGCAGCGCCTCGAACGCCGAGCACCGCCCGTCGCGCGCCGCCACGATCGGCTGAAACGCGAGCGACAATTCTTCCCGCGCCATCGCCTGCCGCAGCCCCTGCTCCAGCGCGTAGCGCTCCGCCATCGCCCGCGCGAGCGCCGGGTCGAACAGCTTGGCGCGTCCCTTGCCTTCGCGCTTGGCCTCATACATCGCCACGTCCGCGGCCCGGATGAGCTCGTCCTGCGTCCGCGCATCCTTCGGAAACAGGGCAACGCCGATCGTCGCCTCCATCCGCATCGAGTCCGCGCCGATCTCGAGCGGTTCCGCCAGCGCCGCGCGCAGCCGCCGCGCGATCTCGCCCGCGCCCTCGCCGCTCCCCTCGTTCACCGCAATGAGGAATTCGTCCCCGCCCCAGCGCGCCACCTCCGCCGAAGGCGGCAATTGCGCCGACAGCACGCGCGCCGCCGCCTGCAACACGCGATCGCCCGTCTCATGCCCGCGCACATCGTTGATCTGCTTGAAGTTATCCAGATCGAGAAACAGCACCGCGACCTGCAGCGCCGCGCGTTCCGCCTCGGCCAGCATGCGCGCGAGCCGGCTCGTGAAGGTCGTGCGGTTCATCAGCCCGGTCAGCGGGTCGGTCGAGGCCAGCCGCGCCAGCGCGTCCGCATACCGCTCCCGGGCGCGCACCTCCTGCGCCAGTTCCGCGGTGCGCTCTGCCACGCGCGTCTCCAGCCAATGATGCGATTCCGCGAGCGCCGTCTGCGCCACCGACAACTCGCGATACGCCGCTTCGGTCTCGCGCTGCTGCGTCTCCGCCCGCGCCACCAGCCGCTCGTTCTCGCGGCTCAGCCGCAGCGCGCCGACGCCCGATAAATGTGCGGTGCGCGCCGACACCAGCAGCACGACGCAATCGGCAAGCCCCAGCACGCCCAGCAGACTCTCCTCGCGCCCACCGAGCGCGATCAGCATTGCCGCCGCCGGCACGAGCAGCGTCGTGCAATAGAACCGCGCGAGCGGCAGGCAGGGCGCGAGCACCGTCGTGCTGCTCCCACTCATCGCCGCGACCGTCACCGCGACGGCCATCCGGCCCGCCGCCGGAACATGTGCGAAGAACAACAAAGGGAACGCGCCCCAGAACAGCGCCGAGGCGGCGGTCCCAACCGAAAACCTCCGGATTCGCGCAAGCCCGTCAAAATCCCGGCCGCGCTCGCGATGCGAAAGCCAGAGATCGCCGGCCCGCACGAGCTGAACCCCGATCATGCCGGCGAGCCAGAGCGACATGCCGCGCGCCGACCCATACGGCGCCAGCATCGCCACGAGACCGCAACTCGCCACCACGGTGATGGCGACGCCGGCTCTTCCATATGAATACAACATCGCCGCGCGGTCGCGCGCCAGTGCCTGCTCCACCGAATCCGCGACCGGCGCATCCGCGACCGGCACGGCACGGCGCCGCCCAAATCCCATCCTGCCGCCGCCCCTGCGCCGCCTCGGACCCCGTTCTGAGCCCGCAAGCTTGACGGAATCTGAACCGCCCGTGTGGGGTCCGGCGGGCGCGCCGACAGGGCCAGGGGCCTCGCCCCTCGCCATCGGCGCCGCTCCGCGATCGCGTCAGGGAGGGCGGTAACCCTCCCTGCCTTCGTTCACAAACTCAGGCCGCTTTCGAAATCTTCTGCGCGGCTTCCTCGGCCTTCGCCGTCAGCGGCGCCACCGCCTTCTCGGTCACGCTCAGATAGTCATGGACCATCTTGCTGCCCTCGGTCAGCGCCCGGCTCGTCACTGCCCGCGCCAGCTCCGTCTGCAGCTTCACCGCCTCCGAGAACGACCGCGTCGTCATCAGCGACCGCAGCGCCGACACCGTCTCCTCGAACTGCGCCCGGTTCACGTTCGCCGCATGCGTCACGAGACCCTGCAGCCCCTCGCCATAGATGCGCCCGGCCTCGATCATCGTCTCCACCGCGCCGCGCTGGAACTCATAAGCCTCGCGCGCGGCCTTGCTCGCCTCGTTGAAGCTCTCGGTCACCCGGCCCTGAAACTCATGCACCGTGCCGGCCACCCGCTCCTGCACCCCGTGCAGCGCCGACTTCGCGTGCTCCGCCGCCTGCGTGGTCGCCTCGGCGGCCGACTTGAACGGCCGCACGGTCTCGTTGGTCTTCTCGGCCTTGGGAGCCTTGTTCTCTGCCTCGCTCATGGCGCTCTCCTCTTATGGTGCAGTGCGATATGAGACGGGTTAACCCACGGGCAAGTCAGAGGCAAGAACTTTTGTGCAGCGCACAATAAATGGCTTCCGCGCGCTCAGCGCAAGGCTTTCTTGTCCACCTTCCCCACCGGCGTCCGCGGCAGCGCCTCGCGGATCTCCAGCGCCGCGATCATCTCATGCTTCCCGAGATGCGGCCGCAGGAACGCCTTCATCTCGTCGAGCGTGACCGGCGCCGCCCCCGCCTTCAGCACCACGAACGCCTTCGGCGCCTCCCCCCGATAGGCATCCCGGATCCCCACCACCGCCGCCTCCGCGACCGCCTCATGCCGGTAGAGCGCCTCCTCGATCACCCGCGGATAGACGTTGAACCCGCCGCACAGCAGCATGTCCTTGGTGCGGTCCACGAGGAACACGAACCCGTCCGGATCGGCGCGCCCCACATCCCCGGTCCGCAAAAACCCGTCCCGCGTGAACGCCTCCGCCGTCGCCGCCGCGTTCTTCCAATAGCCCTTCATCACGTTCGGCCCGCGCACCGCGACCTCGCCCACCTCGCCCGGCCCCACCTCCCGCGCCGCATCGCTCACGTCGAGAAACCGGAATTCGACCCAAGGCGCCGGCAACCCGCACGACCCCGCCCGCCGCGCCACCCCGGCCGGCGTGAAGGTCCCGATCGCGCTCGTCTCGGTCATCCCCCAGCCCTCGTTGAGGGTCGTTCCGCTCCGCGATTGGAACTGCATCTGCACTTCGATCGGCAGCGGCGCGCCCCCCGAGTTGCACAGCCGCAACGAGGTCAGCCCGTGCTGCGCCAGGTTCGCCTGCAACAGCCCCACGAACATGGTCGGCACGCCGCAGAATATCGTCGCCTGATGCGCCGCGATCGCGTCGAGCACGCCCTCGATCTCGAACCGCAACAGCAGCACCAGATGCGCGCCGAGCCGGATGCCGAACAGCATGTTCACGACCAGCGCATAAATGTGGAAAGGCGGCAGCACCGCCACCATCGTCTCCGCCCCCTCGCGCAACACCGGCGGCTCTCCCCCGACCGTCAGCATGCACTGGCTCGCCGCCGCGGTCAGATTGGCATGCGTCAGCATCGCCCCCTTCGGCAGCCCCGTCGTGCCGCCCGTATATTGCAGCGCCGCCAGCATCTCGTGCGGATCGCCCCGCTCATGCCGGCGATACTGCCCGTCATTCTCGAGCAGATCGGCAAACCGCGCGATCCGCGCGCCGGTCCCCACCGCCACGATCTCGCCCGCCGCCTCGAGCTGCGCCCGCACCAGCTCCGGCGCCGCCGCGAAATCCCCGAGCGTTCCCACCACCAGATGCCGAAGGCGCGACGCATCGAGCAGCCGCGCCATCTGCGGATAAAGCGCCTTCGCATCGAGCGTGATCAGCACGTCGGTTTCGCTGTCCTCCACCTTGTGCGCCAGCACCTGCTCGGCATCGAGCGGCGAATAATTGACCACCACGCCGCCCGCCTTCAGCACGCCGAAGAACGCAATCGGATAATGCGGCGAATTCGGCAGATAAAGCCCCACATGCGCGCCCGGCCCCACCCCGAGCCGCTGCAACCCACACGCGAAACGGTCGGAAAACTCTTCGAGCGCCGCATAAGTGATCGTGCGGCCCATGAACGTCAGCGCCGGGTGCGCTGGAAACCGCCCCGCCGTCCGGCTCAGAACATCCGGCACGAACCCGGTGGCAACCGGCGCCCCCCAATCGATCCCAGGAGGGTAGGCGCCGCGCTTCGCTGGCATATCCATGGTTTCGCTCCCCTGCGCGCGCCCTCGCCGGACCGCTTGGCCGGATCATAGGCAGGCGACCGTCGCCCCGGCAAAGCGCCCTGTGGTTGCGATAGCATTACACTTGCGGGCGCGCACCAAGCGCGCGACACTCGAACGCCGACAACAAATCAGGAGGCCGCTCCCATGCGTGAGTTTCTACTCGCCGGCGCCTTCGCTCTCCTCGCCGCGCCGGCCATCGCCCAAGACTCCCCGCCGCCGTACGACAACGGCCCCGTCTGGGTCTGGACCGGCATCAAAACCCATGACGGCCATTTCGATGACTACATGAAATTTCTTGCCACCGACTTCAAAGCCGAGAACGAGGCCCTCAAAAAGGAAGGCGTGCTGCTCGACTACAAGGTCTTCATCGTCTCCGATCCCCGCGCCGAGGAACCCGACGTCTGGCTCGCCCGCGAATACCCCAACATGGCCACCTTCGACCGCAGCCCCGCCGACGATTTCGCGCTGCAGAAGAAAGTCCTCGGCTCCGTCACCATCTCGGAGTCGAACCAGAAGCAGGCCGCCCGGGGCAGCATTCGCGATATCAAGGATCAGGAGATGATGCGGGAGATAACGCTGAAATAGAGGAGACCTTATTTCTCGAAAAACCGAAGCAACAACAACTTTCGATTGGGACGGGGCCTTGCAAGGCCCCGTCCCTTGCGAGACAGGCTCTTTACCGTTTCCGCATAGCATCCCGCGGCTCGGAACGATCATCCTTGCCCGAAAGGAGATCGCCTATGCGCGCATGGCCCATCCTGCTGGCCGCGTCATCCCTCGCCGCGTGCCAAAACGCCAACCAGGTGCTCGACCAGCAACAAGCGCAAGCCACCCAAGCCGCGCTCAGCCGCGGACAGTTCGAAATGAACTGCCCCACCGCCACCGCCGACCTTCTCTCCCGCAACCTGATCAACCCCGTCCTGAACGGCCCCGTCTACGCCGGGGTCCAACGCACCGAATACACGATCGGCGTCTCGGGCTGCGGCCAGCGCGAAGTCTACATCGCCCTCTGCCAGGTCGGCGCCGTCTCCTGCGTCGCCGCGAAGTCTCGGAGCTGAAGGAAGCATTCTTCTTTTTCTGAAGAAAAAGAAGCAAAAAGACTTTTGCTCTTCAACCGGGACCTGGCAACTCCGGGTCATTCGGCGACCCCGTTATTGCGAGGCGCGCGGCAGCGGCGGTGATCCGATACGCTCGGTGCCAGAGCCGGCAGGCAGGCACCCAACAAACCAAACTCTTTTTGCTTCTTTTTCTTCAGAAAAAGAAGAATCCCCTTCCTTCCCTATCCGCCTTCCACCTCCGCCACCCCCTGCGCGTAAAGTGCCGCCGTCCCGGTCATGAACACGCGCCCGGCCTCGAAACGGCACACCATCCGCCCGCCCCGCGCGCTCGCCTGCACGCAACGCAGCGTGCTCTGCCCAAGCCGCTCCGCCCAGTACGGCACGATCTGCGTATGCAACGACCCCGTCACCGGATCTTCCGCGATCCCATAGCCCGGCGCAAAATACCGGCTGGTCACATCCGCCTCCTCCCCGCCGGCCGCCGTCACGATCAGGCTGCCCCCATGCGCCGCGATCGCCGCGATGTCGGGGGTGAGCGCCCGCACCGCCGCGGCATCTTCCAGAACCGCGATTGGATCGGCCGATTGCAGTTCAGCAACGATAGGCGCGCCGACCGCAGCCGCGAGCCCCGCCGGCAGGACCGTCTTCCACGCAGACCGCGCCGGAAAATCCAGCTCGATCTCATGGCCCCGCACGCTCGCCCGCAATTCCCCCGATCGCGTCAGAAAACGAAACGGTCCGGGTTCCCCGATCCTGGCCAGCACGAACGCGGTCGCGAGCGTCGCATGACCGCACAGATCCACTTCCACGGTCGGCGTGAACCACCGCAGCCGCCAGGCATTGCCCTCGCGCCGCGCGAACGCGGTCTCGCTCAGATGATGTTCCGCCGCGACACGCTGCATGACCGCATCCGGCAACCGATCCTCGAGGATCATCACCGCCGCCGGATTGCCGGCGAAAATCCGATCGGTGAACGCATCCACATGCCAGAACGGCCGCCGCAAGATCATTCTCCCCCCATAACCGCATGCTGCAGCGGCCCATGCCCCTGTCCCAGCCCCGGCGCCGCCAGCATTGCCGCCCGCAGATACTGCCTGGCCCGCGCCACCGCTTCCGGCACCCCCATCCCGGCCGCGAGCCCCACCGCGATCGCGCTCGCAAGCGTGCACCCGGTTCCGTGCGTATGCCGCGTCTCGATGCGCGGCGAAACCAATTCCGTGACCCCTTCCGGCCCGGCGAGCACATCCACCATGCTCGACCCCGGCAAGTGCCCACCCTTCACGAGCACGAACATGGCCCCGGTCCGCCGCAAATCCAGCGCCGCCTCGCGCTGCGCCGCGCGCGACCCGATCTCCCGCCCGAGCAGCAATTCCGCCTCAGGCACATTCGGCGTGAGCACCGTGGCCAGCGGCGCCAACCGCGCGCGCACCACCTCCACCGCATCCCGCGCGAGCAGCGCGTCCCCGCTCGTCGCCACCATCACCGGATCGACCACCACGGGCTTGCCGAGACGACCCACCCGTTCCGCGACCAGAGCGGCGATTTCCGCCGACCCCAGCATCCCGGTCTTGACCGCATCCGCCCCGATATCCTCGGTCACGGCATCGATCTGCGCGCCCACCATCGCCGCCGGCAGCAGCGCCACATCGCGCACCCCGACCGTATTCTGCGCCGTCACCGCCGTGATCGCGGTCGTCGCATAACCGCCGAGCGCCATCACGGTCTTGATGTCGGCCTGGATGCCGGCGCCCGCTCCAGAGTCCGAACCCGCAATGATCAGCACGCGGCCCGACAGGGAGGCCCCGCCTCCCGGCGCGCTCCGCTCGGCCACTAAACCGACTCGGCCACCCGCTCGATCCGCGCGCACAACGAAGCCACGATCTCCTCGACCAGGGCCGGGTCCTCCCCCTCGGCCATCACGCGGATCAACGGCTCCGTCCCCGACGGCCGCAGCAGCAACCGCCCCGCGCCATTGAACCGCTGCTCCGCCGCCCTCGCCTCCGCGACCACTTCCGGATGCTCGAGCGGCGAGGCGCCGCGATACCGCACATTCCGCAACAACTGCGGCAGCGGCTCGAACCGGCGGCAAACCTCGCTCGCCGGCCGCCCCTCCGCCACCACCGTGGCCAGCACCTGCAACGCCGCGATCAGCCCATCCCCCGTCGTTGCGAAATCGGACAGGATCATATGCCCCGATTGCTCGCCGCCCACATTGAGCCCGAGTTCCCGCATCGTCTCGACCACGTATCTGTCACCCACCCGCGTCCGGTGCAGCGCGATCCCGCGGCTTCCGAGCAACCGCTCGAGCCCGAGATTCGACATCACGGTCGCAACGATCGCGTTCCCGCGCAACCGCCCATCCCGCGCCCAGGTCTCGGCGATCAGCGCCAGCACCTGATCCCCATCGATCAGTTGCCCGCGCTCGTCCGACAGCAAAACCCGGTCCGCATCCCCATCGAGCGCCAAACCGAGATCGGCCCCCTGCGCCAGCACCTCGCGGCACAAATTCTCGGGGGTCGTGCTCCCGCACTCGCGATTGATGTTGAACCCATCAGGCGAAACCCCGATCGCCACCACCTCCGCGCCCAATTCGCGCAACACCGTCGGCGCCACGCGATACGCCGCCCCCTGCGCGCAGTCGATCACCACGCGCAAACCATCCAGCGTCCGCCCGCGCGGAAAACTCGCCTTCGCGATCTCGATATACCGCCCCGCCGCATGCTCGAGCCGCCGCGCCCGCCCAAGCTCGCCAGGCTGCGCCAGCCGTTCGGAGAGATCGCTCTCCATCAGCGCCTCGATCTCCGCCTCGGTCTCATCCGACAGCTTGAACCCGTCCGGCCCGAACAATTTGATGCCGTTATCCTCGAAAGGATTATGGCTGGCCGAGATCATCACCCCGAGATCGGCCCGCATCGACCGTGTCAGCATCGCAATAGCCGGCGTCGGCAGCGGCCCCACCAGTTGCACATCCATGCCGGCCGAAATGAACCCCGCCGTCAGCGCCGGCTCGATCATATAGCCGGAAAGCCGGGTGTCCTTCCCGATCACCACCTGATGCCGGTGGCTCCCCCGCACGAACAACAACCCCGCCGCCTGCCCCAGCCGCAGCGCCATGTCGGGCGACATGGTCGGCGTATTCGCCCGCCCGCGAATGCCGTCCGTGCCGAAAAGCTTCCGTGCCGCCATGTGGGAACTCCGAGAAAGGCCAGGGCTCTGCCCTGGACCCGCTGGGGCCGAAAGGCCCCAGACCCCATCACTGGATAGGGGAGCCTGAGAGAGTCTGCCAGATGCGGATGGCCTGGACGGTCTCGGCAACATCGTGGACCCGGAGCCAGGTCGCGCCCCGCTCCAGCGCGAAAATCGCCGCCGCGATCGACCCCGGCCCCCGCCGCGCCGGATCGGCCTCGCCCCCATACCGCCCGATGAACGATTTCCGCGAAACCCCAACCAGGATCGGCAACCCCAGCGATCGGAATTCCGCCAGCCCGCGCAGCAAAACCAAATTCTGCTCGGCATTCTTCGCAAACCCGATCCCCGGATCGACCACGATCCGATCCCGCTGCACCCCCGCCCGCTCCGCCGCCGCCACCCTCGCCGCCAACTCCGCTTTCACCTCCGCAACAACATCGGTGTAGTCCGCCAGCCCCGCCATCGTCTCCGGCGTCCCCCGGCTATGCATGATCACCACCCGGCACCCCCGCCGCGCCACCAACCGCGCCGCCGCCGGATCATGCGTCAGCCCCGACACATCATTGACGATCGACGCCCCCGCATCGAGCGCCGCCTCCATCGTGCCCGCGTTCCGCGTATCGATCGAAACCGCGACCCCCATCCCCGCCACCGCCGCCACGACCGGCACCACCAGTCGCTGTTCTTCTACCGGATCGACCGGCGTCGCGCCGGGACGCGTCGATTCGCCCCCGACATCGACGATATCGGCGCCTTGCGCAACAAACGCCCGCGCCCGCTCGATGCCTGCCCCGCCATCCCCCGAAAAACTGTCAGCGGATACATTGAGAATCGCCATCACGCTCGGCGTTGCGCTTTCAGAACGCATAAACACTCACCAGAACCCTAACCCCCTCACAAAAAACCGCGCCGCGCCCGCCTCAGCGCGCCGGGGGCCAAGGCCGAAAGATGGCGAGGCGCCAGAAAACGAGACCACCGCCCACGCCCGTGAACCCCGTCCAAAACGCGGCTGCGTGGAGCCGTTCGGAAACGGTGGCATCGGGTGTGGCACCCAGCGACACCCCCCCAACGATAAAATACACGAAGGATAGGACCATGAACGCCAGCGGGAAGGCGACGCACGCAAACACCACATGGCGCCACCTACCGCACTTCTGAAGCAGAAACGCGACCGGCACCGCACCAAGCACGACGACCGGTCCGGCAAGGACAAGCGCTTCTTGCATGCCGATAAGAATGAAAAGCACGGGGAGGAACAAGGAGTGGACGACTACCCCCAAATTCAGCCGAGGAGGCAAGCCGTAGAAGAGTATGGTTTCAGCCCAAAAAACGATGCCACCGGCGGCGCCACCGGCCAGGGTAGCCGCGACACCGGCCCAAATGATCCGAGCGAAGGGTATCCTCGAAGCCGGCGATTGCTGACGGGGTGACAAGCTGCCTGTCCCCCCAGGCGTTAGGCTGTCGCGGGTTCCAGGCGCGGCGGCAACAGCGCCGCCTTGGCAAGCCGCAGCGCCATCTCCGGCGAGATCGACGGCGTATTTGCCCGTCTGCGAAGGCGTCCGTGCCGAGAAGTCTCTTTGCCCCATGCAGAGCTCCGAGAAAGGCCAGGATTCCGTCCTGGACGCCCTCGCTGAATAGAGGACCCCGAGAGAGTCTGCCTGATGCGGATGACCTAATCTGTCTCGGCAACATCGTGGACCGGAGCCACACCACCGCACCGCCCCCGCCCCGGCGCGAAACCCAAACACAAGCGGACCCGCTTACGCGCCTCCTGGCGATCAGGGACTTTGCCCCTGCCCCCATCACGCCTCGATTTGCGGCAACCAAGAAGATGCCCGAGAGGGCCAGCGCGCGAAGAAGCCCGTTATGGTGAGTCGGCTGGCGGCGGTTTCCGAGCACCGGAGCGCAGCGGCCTACTGGCCGTGAGCACCGGAGCGCAGGAAACCGCCGTCAGACGGCCACCAGAACGGGTTTATTCGTGCGCTGGCTAGGCCGTCGCCGGTCCCAAGCCCGGCGGCAAGGGCGCCGGCTTCGACGTCGTCGTCGGCACGCTCGGCCGCCGCGTCTCCGGCGCCGGCTCGTCCACCAGCTTCTTGATCACTGGCTCGCCGCGCAGCACCTGCTTGATTTCCTCGCCCGACAGCGTCTCGTATTCGAGCAGGCCCCGCGCCAGCCGGTGCAGCTCGTCGATATTGTCGGTGAGGATCTTCCGCGCCTTCTGATACGCCGCGTCGATGATCGACTTGATTTCCCGGTCGATCTCCTGCGCCGTCGTCTCCGACACGTTCTTGTTCTGCGTCACCGAGTGGCCGAGGAACACTTCCTGGCTGTTGTCGCCATAGGCGATCATGCCGAGCTTGTCGCTCATGCCCCACTCGGTGATCATCCGCCGCGCCTGATCGGTCGCCATCTTGATGTCGCCGGCGGCGCCATTGCTGACATTCTCCGGCCCGAAGATGATTTCCTCCGCGGCGCGCCCGCCCATCGCGAGCGTCAGCTCCGCGATCAGCTTGCTCTTGCTCTTCGAGTACCGGTCGCCTTCCGGCAGGCTCATCACCATGCCGAGCGCGCGCCCGCGCGGAATGATCGTGGCCTTATGCACCGGATCGCAGAGCGGCTCATGGATCGCGCAAAGCGCGTGCCCGCCTTCATGATACGCGGTCATGCGCTTCTCTTCCTCGCTCATCACGAGGCTGCGCCGTTCCGCGCCCATCATGACCTTATCCTTGGCGTGCTCGAACTCACCCATCGCCACCGTGCGCTTGCCAAGCCGCGCCGCGAGCAGCGCCGCCTCGTTCACGAGGTTCGCCAGATCCGCGCCCGAGAAGCCCGGCGTCCCGCGCGCGATCACCTTCGGATCGACGTCAGAAGCCAGCGGCACTTTCCGCATATGCACGCGCAGGATCTTCTCCCGCCCGTTCACGTCCGGGTTCGGCACCACCACCTGCCGGTCGAACCGGCCAGGCCGCAGCAGCGCTGGATCGAGCACGTCAGGCCGGTTCGTCGCCGCAATGAGGATCACGCCCTCGTTGCTCTCGAACCCGTCCATCTCGACCAGCATCTGGTTGAGCGTCTGCTCGCGCTCATCGTTGCCGCCGCCGAGCCCCGCGCCGCGATGCCGCCCGACCGCATCGATTTCATCGATGAAGATGATGCACGGCGCGTTCTTCTTGCCCTGCTCGAACATGTCGCGCACGCGGCTCGCGCCGACGCCCACGAACATCTCGACGAAATCCGACCCCGAGATGGTGAAGAACGGCACGTTCGCCTCGCCCGCGATCGCGCGCGCCAGCAGCGTCTTGCCGGTGCCGGGCGGCCCCACGAGCAGCACGCCCTTGGGGATCTTCCCGCCCAACCGCTGGAATTTCTGCGGGTCCTTCAGGAAATCCACGATCTCCTGCAGCTCGCCCTTGGCCTCGTCGATGCCGGCGACATCCTCGAACGTCACCCGCCCCTGCTTCTCGGTCAGCATCCGCGCCCGGCTCTTGCCGAAGCCCATCGCGCGCCCGCCGCCCGACTGCATCTGGCGCATGAAGAACACCCAGACGCCGACCAGCAGCAGCATCGGGAACCAGCTCAGCAACAGGTGCAGAAGCGGATTGACCCCGTCATCGTCGGGCTTGACCGTGAAATGCACGCCCTTGTCCGACAGCCGCTGCACCAGGCTCGGATCGTCCGGCGCATAGGTCTGGAACGTCTGGTTGTCGCCATACGTGCCGATGATCGTGTGGCCCTGGATCTGCACGTCGTGCACCCGGCCGGTATTCACATCCGAAATAAAATCGGAATAAGCCAGCGCCTTCGCGCCGTGCGTCGCACCCCCGGGCTGGAACAGGTTGAACAGCACCACCAGCAGCAGCGCGATGATCACCCACAGCGCCAGGTTACGGCCGAAATTGCTCATCCCATCCCGATCCCCGGGCCCGCGGCCCTTACGCGGCCTCATTGTCGAGCCCTCGCTTCTGAAGAACCATGTGCCGGCCTCGCCGCAACCCGCAACGTCTCCGGCGTCCCCGGAGAAATGGGGTGCAGGCCAGTAAACTCCATCCCCGCCCCGTAACTCATACGAAAAACCCCGCCCCCGCGGCCGGAATCGCAGGCACGAACACCAATCGAGCCAGGTCCAGGCCCGGTTCCGCAGCGTAACCGAGATGCGGCACCGCCACCAGCGCCCTCCCGCGCCACAGCCCCGGCAGAACCGCGGCCACTGCCCCCGGCAGCCCGTGCCGTCGCCGCACCGCCGCCGCCGCCGCGCCGGCCGCCCCCAGTTCGAGCCCCTCGCCCACCTCGCCCACGAGCCGGAACCGCCGGTCCCAGACCACGCCCGCCGCCGCCGGGATCCGCCCCGCCACCGCCGCCGCCTCCCGCACCACGAGCCAGCCTTCCCCGAGCCGCCCGGCCGGCATCACCCGCACCCCGCCCAAAGTCCCCGGCCGCGCCCGCGCCGCCAGCCGCGCCAGCGCCCCCGACCGCGCCGGATAGGCCGCCCCCGCCACGGTCCGCACGACCGCGCCCCATCCCGCCGCGCCGATCGCCCCACGCACGATCGCAAACCCCTCCGGCCGGAACGCCACCTGCTCGCCGAGCGCCGCCGCCAGAGTCCCCTCGGCCTCGGCCCGCGCCGCCCCGGCCCGCCGCGCCGCCGCCGCCGCCGCCGCCCCGGCCTCCCTCCCGAGCCCCGCCCGCACCCGCGCCCGCGTCCAGCGCGCATCCCGGTTGGTCGGATCCTCGATCCAGTCCAGCCCCGCCGCCGCGAGCGTCGCCCGCAGCCGCCCCGGCGCCACCCCGAGCAGCGGCCGCACGATCCGCCCCCACCCGGTCTCCACCACCCGGGCCATGCCGGCGAGCCCCGCTTCCCCGCTGCCCGACGCCGCGCGGATCAGGAAGGTCTCCGCCTGATCGAGCGCCTGATGCCCCACCAGCAGATCGCACAACCCGGCCCCGGCCACCGCCGCCCCGAGCGCCGCATACCGCGCCTCCCGCGCCCGCGCCGCCACTCCCGGCCCAGGCCCGAGCCCCAGCCGCAACACCTGCGCGCTCACCCTGAACCCGCGCAGCCACCCAGCCACGAGTTCGGCCTCCGCCGCCGAGTCCGCCCGCAGCCCATGATCGACCACAAACCCCACCGCCTCGCCCCAGCGCGACGCGAGCCAGGCCAGCGCCAGACTATCCGCGCCGCCGCTCACCGCGACCGCCACGCGCCGCGCGCCCCAGGGGCCGAGTGGGCCCATCCATTCAGCAAACTCAGGATCAGCCACGCCTCCGGCGGGCAGAGGCTCCGCCTCTGCGCCAGACCCCGCTCCCTGGCTCATCGCCCCACCTAGCCGCCAAAACGCGAGAGGGCGCCAGCCCGCGAGCCGGCTAGCCACGGCGTGAAAAACCCGGAATGGCGAGTCAGCTGGCGGTGATTGGCGAGCACCGGAGCGGAGCGCACTGGAAGTGCGTGAGCACCGGAGCGCCGCCAATCGCCGTCAGATGGCCGCCAGTCCGGGTTTTTCCCCCCTAACGGCAGTGGGCGCGTTTGCGGACCGACACCGCGCCCGCCTTCACGCCGCCCTCGGCATGCGGAAACTCCGCGCCGAGCTTCGCCACCGCCTCGCACGCATCCTTCGCATCGCCGAGCTGCAGCAGCGCGTTCGACACGCCGAGCAGCGATTCCGCCCCGCGGTTGCTGCGCGGATTATGGGAATAGACCTTATAGAAATTGGTCGCCGCCGCCTGGTACTGGTGCTGACCGTACTGCGCCCGCGCCAGCAAAAACTCCGCATCGCCCACGCGCGGCCCATGCCCGCCGGCGATCACCTCGTTGGCCATCGCCGCCGCCCCGGCATAATCCCGCCGCGCCAGCGCCGCGTTGCCCTCTTTCAGCGCCAGCTCGGGCGTCCGCCGCACCGGCGGCGGCGGCGGAACCGGAGCCGGGGCCGGCGCCTCGGCCGGCACGGTCTGCACCCCCGCATCCCCGCCGCCCTCGGCCGGCGCCGCCGCGGCCCCGCCACCCTGCCCCAGCTTGAACGCGAGATCGCTGATCTGCTTGCTCAGATCGTCGTGCTGCTTCTGCAACTGATTGGTCAGCTCGTCGACGCGCCCCTGCAGCGTGCGCACCTGCTCCTCGAGCGCGGTCACCCGCACCACCAGATTCGCCTCGATGTCGCTCTGCCCGCCGCTCGGCGCCGGCGACGCCTCCGGCGCGGGCGCGGGCTCGCCACCGCCGCCGCCCTGCGACTGCAATTGCTGGATCTCGTTGCGCAGCTCGAGAATCTGGTTCTGCAGCGCAATTCCCTCGCGGCTTTCGATCTGCGCCCAGGCGGGCGCGGCCGCGAGCAGGAAGAGGGGGAGCCATCGTGTCGAACGCATTCGTCGTTTGCCTCCGGCGGGCAGGGGCTCCGCCCCTGCACCCCGCTGGGGCCGGAAGGCCCCAGACCCCATCTCCCGGGGGTCAGGGTGCCACGGAGGCTGCGCTGCGCCCATAACACAAAAAAGGGCCGGAGAGCGTCGCTCCCCGGCCCCCGGTTACGCGTCGTAACTTACTGAACCGCGGTGATCGTGTTCCGGTTCTGCGCCCAGGCCTGCTCGTTGTCGCCGAGCGCGGTCGGACGGTCCTTGCCGTAGCTGATGGTCGTGATCCGGTTCGCGTCCACGCCCTTCGCCACCAGGAAATCCTTCGAGGCGTTGGCGCGGCGCTGGCCGAGCGCCAGGTTGTATTCCTCGGTGCCGCGATCGTCGCAGTTGCCCGCGACCTGCACCCGGACGTTCGGATATTTCTGCAGCCACGCGGCCTGCTTCGACAGCGTCGACTGCGCCTCGTCCGACAGCGTCGACGAATTGAACGCGAAGAACACGCGATCGCCGACATTCTGCACCAGATCTTCCTCGCTCCCCGGCACCGGGCCGGTCGGCGTGGTCTGCGCCGCGCCGGTGCTGGTCGCGGTCTCGGCCGGCTTGTTGCTGGAGCAAGCGGCAAGCAGGGCAAGGGCGGCAAACGCGCCCAACACATGGAGTTTCATCGGGTCCCGGTCCTCATAGGGCTGCAAAGCCAGTAAACTGCCCTGCAACGAGGCACAAACCGGATCGTTGCAGCGTCGGCAGCCGATAGCTTCCTACCCTGCGCCGGTCAAGCGATTCGCCCCCCAATCCAACGCAGGGGCGCCGTTATCTTCCAGCAGGTTGAGGCTTTTACGACACGCATCGCGTCTTCCGCCGCCATCAGCGCCGCCTCGAGCGACGCAATCCGCGCCTCCGCCGAGCCTTCGACCGGATCGGCCGCCGCGTCCGCCGCGCGCCGCCAGCTCGCCGCCGCCGCCGCCGGATCGCGGCAAGGCCGCAAAAACGCATAAAATTCGAGCAGCGGCATCACCGGATCGATCAGCCGGCCGCAGGCGAACCGCACCAGCCCCTCTTCCGCCAGCCGCGCCATCGCCCGCGCGAACGAGCGCGGCTGAAACACCCAGCAATGCACGTCCACATAAGCGTCCGGATCGTCGCGCACCCGCTCGCCCGCCGCGATCGCCTCGCGCAGCGACCGCTCCGGCCGCAGCCCGGCCATCGAATAGCGCCCCTCGTAGCGCCCCCACCCATCCATCCGCGGCGCGTGATGCACCCAGAAATCCACCACGTTCGCGACCGTCGGCCGCCGCGCCCCCATCACATGGTTCGCCAGCAGATCGCCGAGCCCCGTCTCCCGCCGCAACGCATCCGCCGAAAACCGGCAATCCGGCAGCGCCAGCCGCAATTCGCCCTCCGGCTTGAGCACCTCCTCGATCTCGCCGAGCCAGCCGATCAGATCGGGCACGTGCTCGGCGACATGGCTCGCGATTACCAGATCGAACCCGTTCCCCCGGTCGACGCATTCCGCGAGCCGCCGCTCACCCCACAGCGCATCGACCGGCACCAGCGACGCCGGATCGACCCGCGCGTTGCCCGCGTGCATCTCCCTCAGCCTGTCGTCAGTTACGACATCGACATAGACGACCTCGCCGTCGCTCCGCCGCGCGATCGGCTTGTCGAGCGCGCCGATCTCGAGGATCCGCAGGGCCTCCGCCCCGATCCCCTGCCGCATGGTGAGCGTGCGCCCGCGCCGGAAATCGCCGTCCATGCCCGATCTCTGGCAAAGCGCGATTCGATGCGCAAGCAAATATCAAGGCAGCATCAAGAATGTTTCCAAATATACCATCAATAAAAAGTCACCGCTCGCCTTTTTATCGACCGGGCGGCGCGGCGCCGCCATTTTTCCGCGCAATCCCGGATTGTGAACGGCGCCTCCCCGCGAGGCGAAAAACCAACCGTTTTTGGCGCGCCGGACCCATTTGTCGCATGGGGTGATACGGCCTACCCCACCGGCGGCCAGCACGGCTCTGCCTCGCCGGCCCCTCCGGCGGAGCACTAGGTGTTCAGAGGCGACCAGGCCGGATCGGACGCATCGGTCGGCGTGTTGATCTGCCGCTCGTTGAACCCCGAAATATCGATCTCCACGAGCCGCGACGAAAATCCGTGCCCGTAATCGTCCACCGCCCGCGTCTCGCGCCAGAACATCAGCACCCGCCCGTTCGGCGCGAAGGTCGGCCCCTCCACCGAATAGCTCTCCGAGAGTATCCGCTCGCCGGTCCCGTCCGGATGCATCACCCCGATCGCGAAGGTCGCGCCCGACAGCCGCGTGAACGCGATCAGATCGCCCCGCGGCGACCACACCGGCGTCGCATACCGCCCGTGCCCATAGCTGATGCGCTTCGCCCCGCCGCCGCTCGCGCTCATCACATAGAGCTGCTGATCGCCCTCGCGATCCGAATTGAACACGATCTGCGCGCCATCCGGACTGTAGCAGGGCGAGGTGTCGATGCTGCCGCTGCTGGTCAGCCGCCGGCTCGAGCGCGACGCCACGTCCACGACGAAAATATCCGACCCGCCGCCGCGCGTGACCGACAGGATGCAACTCCCTCCATCCGGCGAAAAGCGCGGCGCGAAACTCATCCCCTCGAACTCGCCGAGCACCGACTGCCGCCCGGTATTCAGGTCGAACAGATACACCCGCGGCCGGTTGTTCGCGTAGCTCATGAACGCGATCTCGTCGCGCACCGGATTGAAGCGCGGCGTCAGCACGAGCCATTCGCCATTCGTCAGAATGCGGTTGTTGGCGGCGTCCTGGTCCATGATCGCGAGCCGCTTCACCTGCCGCCCGCGCGGCCCGGTCGCCGCCACGTAGCAGATGCGCGTGTCGAAATAGCCCTTCTCGCCCAGCATCCGCTCATAGATCACATCGGCGATGATATGCCCGATGCGCCGGCGGTTCGGGCTCGTATACGCGGTTCCCTGCAATTGCTGCCCGGTCAGCACATCCCACAGCCGGAACTCCACGCGCGTCTGCCCGCCCGCATCGCCCACGTTCGCCGTCACCAGCGCCTGCGCCCCAAGCGCCTTCCAGTTCTGGAAATTCGGCATCGCCCCATTATCCCCGGCGATGAACGCGTTCGGATCGAGCGGCGAAAACAACCCGCAATTCTTCAGATCGTTGGTGATCACCTGGCCGATCTCGGCGCCCGCCGGCGAATTGAACCCGGTGATCGCAATCCGGATCGGATTGGTCTGCGCCCCCTCGACATCGATCATCGGCTGATTCGCATCCGCCGCCGGCGTCTGCGCAAACGCAGCCGACGCGGCAAGGGCACCGCCGGCGGCAAGCAGGGAGCGTCTCGGGAAATTCATCGGGCCAGACTCCAAGGCAGGAATTCTTCTTTTTCTGAAGAAAAAGAAGCAAAAAGACTTTCTTCACATGAGACGAAGCCTCTCAACCACCTCGTCAAATGCGAGAAAGTTTTTTGGTTCTTTTTTTCAAAAAAGAACAACTTTCTCTTCATCGCCGCCATTGCGGCGCAAGGCAAGGACTCTTCTTTTTCTGAAGAAAAAGAAGCAAAAAGACTTTGCTCGCATGAGACGAAGCCTCTCAACCACCTCGTCAAATACGCAAAAGTTTTTTGGTTCTTTTTTTCAAAAAAGAACCCTTCTTCCGCCTTCGCAGCAAACACGCCGCTCGCGCATGAGACGAAGCCTCTCAACCACCTCGTCAAATGCGCAAAAGTTTTTTGGTTCTTTTTTTCAAAAAAGAACATCTTGTCTTCTCTTCACGGCCGGAACCGGAACGTAAGCTGCTGCGCCGGCTTCCCCAGCAGATCCGGCGGCACCGGCAATTTCGCGCATTCCGGATCGAGCACCGCGCGCCGCGCCCGTTCGGCGAAGGCGAGGAACGCCGGATCGGCGTTTGCCCGCGCCATGTCTGCCGGCGAGAAGGTCGCGTCCCGCGCTTCGCCGTTCGCGTCGATCGTCACCACCATCACCACCGAATAGGTCGCATAGTTCCGCGCCTCGGTATCTTCGCTGTAGCAGCGCCGCACTTCGTCGCCGATCCGCTTGCGCTGCCCATTGCTCAACGCCCCCGTGAGATTGCCCTGCGCCGCGCCGCCGCCATGCAGACGACCGCCGCGCTCTGGGTTGTACACATGGGTTGGCGGATGAACCTGCTTTTGCTCCACCGTGAATTTTTCCAAAGTCGCCAGCAGTGAGTGCGTATCCGGCGCCGGATTTTTGGTCGGATGCGGCTGCGCCGTCACCGTCTTGACAGTCCGCGGCGGGGTCGGCGCCGGCTTCGCCTTCACGGGCGGCGGCGGCGGCCGCACATGCACCGGGGCCGGCGCCGGGGTCGGCGGCTTCGGCGGCGGCGGCTTCACCTCGGGCTTCGCCTGGCTCTCCTGCGGTGGCGGGGGAGGCGGCGGCGGCGGGGGCGGCGGCGCGGTCTCGGTCGGCTGCGGCTTCGGCGGCGTGGGCGAGGGATTGTCCTTCGCCGGCTCCGGCGCGTCCGCGGGCGCTGCCACTTTCGCCGGGTGCTCGCCTTTCTGCACGAGATCGGCCGCGCCTTCGAACGCGACCGAGAAGGCTTCGTCTTGCGGCGCTGGCGGCGGCTTCGGCGCCGGAATCACGACGATGAGCGCGAGCAGCGCGGCCAGGTGCAGCCCGGCCGAGATCAGCACGCCGCCGCGCATCCCGGAGCGGGTCCGCCGCCGGCGAACGGGTGGATCGGGCTGCATCAGCACGAAGCCACCCCCGCGCCGCCCACCCTCGCCCGGGGGGAAGCCCGGGTCATGGCGTGCTCGGCGGGCTCCCGGCCTGTTCCGCCAGCAGCGCCACTTTCGTGAATCCGCCCTGCGCGATCGTCGCCATCACCTGCATCACCTCGCCATAGGGGATGCCGCGATCGCCGCGCACGAAGATCCGCCGCGCCAGATCGCCCGACGAAATCGCCTGCAGCTTCGACACCAGTTCCGACGTCGAAACTTCCTGGTCCTGCAGGAAGATTTTGCCCTCGCCGTTGATCGACACGGTCAGCGGCTCGCTGTCCGAATTGAGCTGCTTCGCGTCCGCCTTCGGCAGATCGACATTCACGCCCGAGGTCATCAGCGGCGCCGTCACCATGAACACGATGAGCAGCACGAGCATCACATCGACGAGCGGCGTGACGTTGATTTCCGCGAGCGGCCGGTAGCGCCCCGTGCCCCCGCCGCCGCGTTTGATTACCCCGCCAGCCATCGGTCAGCGCCCCGCCGAAAAGGAAGAATTGTTCTTTTTTGAAAAAAAGAACCAAAAAACTTTCGTCTGTTTGGCGCCCGGGCGGCTGGAACCGCACGGCGCCAGACAGACAAAGTCTTTTTGCTTCTTTTTCTTCAGAAAAAGAAGAATCCCTTCTTCCGACACTTAAGCCCGCTCCTCGGACTGCCGCGAGAGAATGGCCCCGAACTCGCTGCCGAACCCTTCGAGCCTCGAGGCGAACCGCGCCAGCGACGTGCTGATCTGGTTATAGGCCAACACCGCCGGAATGGCGGCGACGAGACCGATCGCGGTCGCGAACAGCGATTCGGCGATGCCCGGTGCCACCACGGAAAGATTGGTATTGTGCATGGCCGCGATCGCCGAGAAGGAATGCATGATCCCCCACACGGTCCCGAACAGCCCGACGAACGGCGCGATCGACCCCACGGAAGCGAGGAACACCATCCACCGCTCCAGCCGTTCCATCTCGCGAACAACCGTCACGTTCACCGCGCGGTCGATCCGGTTGCCGACGGCGCCGCGCGCCATGTCGGCGCCGGCCACCCGCGCGCTGCGCCGCCACTCCCCCATGGCCGCGCCGAACACGGCCGCCATCGGATGGGCCGGCCGCACCCCCTCCTGATCATAGAGCGCTTCCAGGCTCCCGCCCGACCAGAACCGGTCCTCGAACGCGTCCGCCTCGCGATTGACCCGCCGCAGCGCGGTGATCTTCTCGAATACGATCGCCCACACCCAGATGCTGGCGCAGAGCAGCACGAGCATCACGAGCTTCACCACGATATCGGCCTGCAGGAACAGGCTGACCAGCGAGAGGTCGCCGCCGGGGGCTGCCAGGTTGGCGGCGGTCACCGCGTCATTCACGAAAATCCCCTCCTCAAGCCATCAGCGCCGCGCGCCAGCGCGGCGGTATCCGGGCCGGCGCCCCGCTCGCCTTCACGCAGGCCAGCACGACGCTCAATGCCGCAAGCGGCGTATCGTTGCGCCAGAAACGCTGCTCCAGCGTCACGGTCGCCGCGCTCGCCCCCACCGACCGGGTGCGAATCGCGATCAGGTCGTCCAGCCGAGCCGGGCGCCAATACTCCATCTCGAGCCGCCGTACCATGAAACTCACGCCATGTTCCGCGATCATCGCGGCATGCGGCAGCCCCGCTTCCCGCAATGCCTCGGTCCGCGCCTGCTCCGCAAGCACGAGATAGGCCGCGTGATACACGACACCCCCCGCGTCGGTCGCATCGTAATAGATGCGCGCCGCATGCTCGTGCGTGATCAATTTCCCTCACCGAAATCGAACTGCCCCATCACCGGCGCCGGCGGCGTCATCCCCAAATGCCGCCACCCCGCCTCCGCCAGCACCCGCCCCCGGCTCGTCCTGAGCACGAACCCCTCCTGGATCAGGAACGGCTCCACCACGTCCTCGAGCGTATCCCGCGCCTCCGCCAGCGCCGCCGCCAGCGTCTCGATCCCCACCGGCCCGCCCGCATGATGCTCGGCGATCCGCCGCAAATAGCGCCGGTCCATCGCATCGAGCCCCGCCGCATCCACCTCGAGCCGCGTCAGCGCCGCATCCGCGACCGCCCGGTCCACCCGCCCCGCGCCCTCGACCAGCGCGAAATCCCGCACCCGCCGCAACAGCCGCCCGGCGATCCGCGGCGTCCCCCGCGACCGCCGCGCAATCTCCCGCGCCCCCTCCGCCGTCAGCGCAAACGCCAGCTTCTCCGCCCCCCGCTCCACGATCCGGGTCAGCTCCTCCGGCGTGTAGAACACCAGCCGGAGCGGGATCCCGAACCGGTCGCGCAGCGGCGTCGCCAGCAACCCCGCCCGCGTCGTCGCCCCCACCAGCGTGAACGGCGACAAATCGATCCGCACACTCCGCGCCGCCGGCCCCTCCCCGATGATCAGATCGAGCTGAAAATCCTCCATCGCCGGATAGAGAATCTCCTCGATCGCCGGCTGCAGCCGATGAATCTCATCGATGAACAACACATCCCGCGGCTGCAGATTGGTCAGAATCGCCGCCAGATCCCCCGCCCGCTGGATCACCGGCCCCGAGGTCGCCCGGAACCCCACCCCCAGCTCCCGCGACACGATCTGCGCCAGCGTGGTCTTCCCCAACCCCGGCGGCCCATGCAGCAACACATGATCGAGCGCCTCCCCCCGCGCCCGCGCCGCCCCGATGAACACCGCCAAATTCTCCCGGCTCGCCCGCTGCCCCACGAACTCGGCCAGCAACTGCGGCCGCAGCGACGCCTCCCCGATATCTTCCTCCAGGCGCTCAGGGGAGAGGGGCGAATCGCTCATGGTTGACGGTTATACAGGCTGAGAGGCGCCTCCGGCGGGCAGAGGCTCTGCCTCTGCACTCCGCTGGGGCCGAAAGGCCCCAGACCCCGCTACGTCACCGAGCCGATGAACCGGATGCCGTCGGGGGCACGGCCTGCAGCTCGAATGCAAAGAGCGACAAAACGGCAGCCTTCATACTCAGCCGCCGGCCTTTTCATGCGGCATCGAATCGAGCGGCGCTTTGGCCGCTACGGTGAGACGCTTAGCTGCTGCGGCCAGAGTGGAAGACGAAAATAGTGTTGCTGTTTTCATCGAACTCAAAAGCAATGTTGTCCACGCCCATGCCGCCGGATCTATCGTAATCCTGATCAGTAGGGTCGACATTCACACGGTAAACCCAAGCCGACCCCTCCCGGCTCAAACCCGATGTCTCGACGTTCCCGGCATGACGCCGCAGGATCGCCTGCGTCGTCGCCCAGGCACGATGCTCCGTAATCCGGCCGCCTCGCCGCTCCAGCTTGACCGCTCTCAGATCGATCCGATCCGATAGCTTCCTCGGTGTCTTCTCAACCACCTGCAGAACCGTCGCCGTCCAGCGGTTCCCGTCCCACGCCAGATTCCCGATGACGAACTCATCGCTCGCATTCGGTGGTGAGCCATCCGGCCTTGCAATCCCCGGATTGGTAAAAATGATATTCCCCCTCGGCACCAAGCGCGCCGGCGTATTGACCGCCGCAAGCGGCTCCCCCGACCTGTGCCCGCCGGGTACGTCATAGCGGAATGTCATGCCGACCACCGTCTCCGCGGTGAGCGGCTTTTCCGCCTCAGCCCGCTCTTTCGCCAAGGCATCGTTGACGCCGACTCTGTCGCGGATCCACGCGTTTTCATAGAGCGGTGACATGAATTTCTGCAGCCCATCGTAATCCCTCGCCTTCAGCGCGCTCTCCGCGCTGCCCACCAGGCTCTTGGTGGCGTTCCAGTCCTTGAACTCAATGGAACGATCTCCGGACATGTCGCGACGCACCGCCAGGCCGATCTTGGGCAGATCGTTCGTAACTTGCGCAAAATATTTCTCCCGCCGCATCGCCTCGGCTTCCGCTTCCGCCTCCGCACGAGCCCTCGCCTCCGCCTCCGCGCGGGCCCTCGCTTCAGCCTCCGCGCGAGCCCTCGCTTCCGCCTCCGCGCGGGCCCTCGCTTCAGCCCGCTCCCGGAACAGCCGCTCCTCTTCTCCCCTCGCGTGCGCCTCGCTTTCGCGCTCTGCTTCGGCCTTTCTCTCCCGCTCTATTTCCGCCTGACGCGCAAGCTTCGCCTCCGCCATCGACTCCTCTGCCGACACGCCGTCGTTCTGCGCCCCCCCGATGCCGTATTTCTCATCGCGCGCCCGCATCCGGGTCTGGCTGCGTTGCTTGGCCTGCCGCTGGTAGAGTTTTCCAAAGAAATCGGACATGGCAGACGGCTCCTTCAGGCCTTCGACCCGGCATATTGCTCGCGCAACTGAGTGATGGCCGGCAGCAATGCCGCCCTCACCTGAACGTCGACCCCGAATGGGTTCGGCCGCTCCACGTCCTGAATGATGTCATCCTCGGTAACGTAGCGTTCGAGCTCGATGACCGACTGGAGCGTCGCCGGTTCAGGCGTCAGATTTTTGATGATGGCCTGAATCAATATGGTGGCGCGCGGTGCTTCCGGATCTTCCGACGTGACGATCTGATCCTGCAAAAGCTTCAAAGCCGCGATGGTGGCCGCCCGCTTTTCCTGCCATAGCTTCATCGCTGCGCCGGCAGGCGCACCGGCGGTCGCAACACGCACACCAAGCACCCGCTCGACCCAGGCATATGCTGCACCATCGACACCCGCCATTCGACCTCCCCCTCACGACACCCGATCTGAAGAGTACCGCTCATCCTAGACCACGGGTCTCTGCGTGTACCAAATAAAATCGGCTTTTGCCGCGGGCTGCGCAACCCACTTGCGCCGCCATCCGCATAGGAAGAAGCCCCTCAACCACCCCATCCAAAATGAAGAAGTTTTTTGGTTCTTTTTTTCAAAAAAGAACCCCTTCCCCACGCCCCCGCAAGAAATCAACAAATGCCTGCAAAGGCGGCGGCACCAGCCTGCGCCCGGAATAATACAGAAACGGCCCTGAAAATCGCGGCCACCACGCTTCCAGCACCGGCTCCAGCGCGCCACGCGCGAAATACGGAAGCAGCCAATCCTCGAAGATATAGGCCACGCCAACCCCTGAAGCGGCCGCCTCGATCGCGAGATCGGTTGTGCGCCCCACCCGCGTCACGAGCGGCCCCGCCGGCTCGATCCGCACACTCTCGCCGTTTCGCTCGAATTCCCAGGGCGCGATCGCCCCGTCGCTCAGCCGGAAGCCGATGCAGGCATGGCCGGCCAGCTCGCGCGGATGCGCGGGCCGTCCGTGCCGTGCCAGGTAGGCGGGTGATGCTGCGGCGGCGAAACGTTGCTCGCGCGGCCCGATCGGCACCGCGATCATGTCCTGCTCCAGCCGCTCGTCATACCGGATGCCGGCGTCGAATCCCGCGCCGAGCACATCGACGAACCCGTCCTCCGCGGTCACCTCGAGCCGTATGTCCGGGTAGGCGGCGAGAAACCCCGGCACGATCGCCGGCAGAACGAGCCGCGCCGCGCTCACCGGCACATTGAGCCGCAGAATCCCCGCCGGCCGCCCCCGCAGCGCCCCCAGCGAGTCGAGCGCCGCCTCCACCTCCCCGAGCGCCGGCTCGAGCCGCGCCAGCAGCCGCGCCCCCGCCTCCGTCGCCGCCACGCTCCGCGTCGTCCGGTGCAGCAGCCGCAGCCCGAGCCGCCCTTCGAGCCGCCGCACCGCATCGCTCAGGGCCGACGCGCTCACCCCGCTCACCCGTGCCCCTTCGCGAAACCCACCCGCCCGGGCCACCGTCACGAACGCGCCCAGCTCGGCGAATTCCGCCCGCATTGTCCGATCTCCCGCACAGCCCGTGCGGACTATAGATGCTTATCGCACACGGCTCCTCCCCCATCTCTCCGGCGCGAAAGGAGACCCCGCATGCCGCAAACGCCCCAAACCGACGCCTTCATCCTCGGCTCCCGCCCCGTCCGCCGCCTCGGCTACGGCGCGATGCAACTCGCCGGCCCCCACGTGTTCGGTCCGCCGAAAGACCGCGCCGAAGCGATCGCCGTCCTGCGCCACGCGGTCGCGAACGGCGTCAACCACATCGACACCAGCGATTTTTATGGCCCCCACGTCACCAACCAAATCATCCGCGAGGCGCTCCACCCCTACCCCGCCGACCTCGTGATCGTCACCAAACTCGGCGCCCGCCGCACGCCCGACACCGCCTGGCTGCCGGCCATAACGCCTCAGGAACTAAAGCAGGGCGCGGAGGACAATCTCCGCAATCTCGGCCTCGACATGCTCGAAGTGGTCAATTTCCGCGCCATGTTCAGCCGGCTCGGCCCCGCGGAAGGCTCAATCGAAGCGCCGCTCACCGCGCTCGCCGAGCTGCAACGCCAGGGCCTGATCCAGCATATCGGCGTCAGCAACGTCACCCCGGCGCAAATCGCCGAAGCCCGCCGCATCTGCCCGATCGCCTGCGTGCAGAACCACTACAACCTGATCCACCGCGCTGACGACGCCCTGATCGACGCGCTCGCCCGCGACAGCATCGCCTATGTCCCCTACTTCCCGCTCGGCGGCTTCACGCCGCTGCAATCGCAAACCCTCTCCACCATCGCCGCCCGCCTGGATGCCACGCCGATGCAAACCGCCCTCGCCTGGCTCCTCCACCGCGCGCCCAACATCCTGCCGATTCCCGGCACCTCGTCTGTTGCGCATCTGCAGGAAAATCTCGCGGCCGCGGACCTGGTCCTCCCGCCCGACGCGCTCGCAACACTCGACGGGCTCCTTATCGACACCTAAGATCAACCACACTTCGCATAAGACGGAAGCCTCTCCACCGCCCGGTCGAACGCGAAAAAGTTTTTTGGTTCTTTTTTTTCAAAAAAGAACATGCTTGCTGAAACTCATGACTCTTCTTTTTCTGAAGAAAAAGAAGCAAAAAGACTTTTGTCTGCTGGTGCGTGCTGATGCAGCCGGTCTTCAGATATGAGCCGCAATCCATGAGGTATGATCACTCACCGGATTCTGCGGACACACTCATCGCCTTTAAGTTGCTCTTCTCGGATTGGTGCTTCCAGAGTCCCTCGCAGTTCGGCGGAACAGACCGAACGCCCGGAGGAAAGTCATCATGCCGATCGACAAAATCGCTGCCATGCGGCGCGTGCGCGTTTGTTCTTTTTTCGGATCGACCGCAGCCCTCGCGCTGCTTGCGTGCAGCGGCATCGCCTACGCCACGTCCACCCCCATCGTGACGATTTCCACCGGCCGCCTGCAGGGCACGTTGCAAAATGGCGTCGCCGAATTCCTCGGCATCCCCTACGCTCTCCCGCCGGTCGGCAAACGGCGCTGGACACCGCCGCAACCCGCCGCATCCTGGAACGGATTGAAGCAGGCCACGGCCTACGGGCCCACCTGCGCCCAGATCACCACGCTCGGCGTCTTCGCCGGTCCCGCCAATGACCACGAGGACTGCCTCTACGCCAACGTCTTCACCCCGAACCTCGATCCCAGCGCGAAACTCCCAGTCATCGTCTGGATCCATGGCGGCGGCAACCTTGACGGCGAAAGCAACGATTACGATGGCAGCAAAATGGCGATCCAGGGCAAGGCCGTCGTCGTCACCTTCAATTATCGCCTGAACCTGATGGGCTTCATGGCCGTCCCCTCGATCGACGCGGAAGGCCATCCCGCCGGCAATTACGGCCTGATGGACCAGCAGAAGCTGCTCCAATGGGTGCAGAAGAATATCGGCGCCTTCGGCGGCGATCCGGCCAACGTCACGCTCGGCGGCCAATCCGCCGGCGCGGAAGACACCGGCCTGGCCATGCTCTCCCCCGGCGCCGCCGGCCTTTTCGAACACGCCATCTGCGAAAGCTTTTGTCCCACCAGCAATCTTCGCACGCTCGCCACCGCCGAGACGATCGGCGAGCAATTCGCGACCGCCGCCGGCTGCGGCCGGAAAACCGGCGCCGCCCAGGCGCAATGCCTGCGCAGCGTTCCCGCCATGACCATCGAAGCCCTGGCCGGCACCGCGAGCGCCGCAAGCCCTTACGTCGTCGGCCCGATGCTCGACGGCACCGTGCTGCCGGTCCAGCCGCCCACCGCCTGGGCCAACGGCCAGTTCACCCATGTGCCGCTGATGAACGGCAACGTGCAGGACGAAACCAATTTCGGCCTCGCCATCACCGAATATTTCTCCCACCCGCGCGCACCGGCCACCGCCACGCAATACATGGAGACAATCGCCAACACCTACGCGCCGCCCGCCTACCCCACCGGCACCGCGGCCCAGGTCCTGAAACTCTACCCCGTCACCAACTACCCATCCGCGCAAATCGCGTGGGACCGCGCCGGCACCGACCCCGGCCTCTGCCGCGAGATGGCGCTCAATACGCTGCTAGCAAAACAAATCCCGGTCTACGCCTATCTGTTCGAGGACCAGACACCGCCTTTCTACTTCCCCTCGATGCCCGGATTCACACCGCTCGCCTACCACACCGCTGACATCCAGTTTCTCTTCCCGCTCTACCATGGCGGCCTCGGCACGCCGCACCCGCTCATCGGCGACCAGGCCGTTCTCTCCAACGAACTCGTGACTGCCTGGACCAACTTCGCCTGGACCGGCAACCCGGACGGCACCGGCAACAGCCCCTGGCCGGTCTTCACCGGCCAGGCGAGCACCCCGGACATTTTCGTCGAAAACGTCCCCGCGAACTCAACCGAAACCCTCAGCGAATTCAACACCGCGCATCATTGCAATTTCTGGCTCTCGCTGCCGACGCCCTGAACGGAAGACGTCGCGTTCGATCCCAGGGTGGGTTGCAAAGCAACCCACCCGCCCATCAGGGATGATTATACACGTAAACATTGTTCCAATCGCCTGCATTATCGATCACGTCCACCCCGACCAGATAACCGGTGACGCAAGCGGGCGCCAGCATGATCTGGTTCACGGGATTGTCCGTATAGATGTAGTTTTGCTGCGTCCCGTAAACAAACATGTAAGTGTGACCCGACGAGTAATTATACTGCGCGCAGAAACTGACATTCAGCGTGTGAAAACCGGCCGCCGACGCCGCGATCGAGGCCCCCTGATGGACGGTGCCGCCGCGGGTCACCGTATCGAGAAACGCTCTAGTACCCGGCGGCGGCGCGGCGCGAGCCGCCTCGCCGGCCAAAACCAACGAAACCAAAACAACCCCGAGCGGCAACGCGCGAAACCCTCCGGCGCATGTCATGGCCATCCTCCCAGATGCACCCGCGAAGCCCGAAGCATCCGGGCCGCGGCATCCCAATCATAGCGCAACCGTCGAGCCGGGCAACGCACCCAGTACCCCGAGCTCAGCGCCACCGATTGCCAAGCTCCGTTTCTTCGACGAAAGGAGAGGAACGGGGCCCGGGGCTCGCCAAAGCAAAGGACTAATAAGCGGCCTGCACCGGCCCGCGACTTATCCACAGCTCCCACACCACCCTGGGGGAAACGATCAGCTAGCAGGCTGTTGAAAAAGTCGGTCTTGCCTCGCCAAGGCTACAAATCGTGACAACACCGCCGCCAAATCTGCTTGCCCCCGAATATCGTCGAAATGTTGCTGTCTGACGGAACCATCGGTTTCTGAAGTGGATAATTCG
>DAIDJM010000006.1 GCA_027451405.1 Acetobacteraceae bacterium
TTCGAGCCGAATGTTCGGCGCGTCGGCCACCGCGGCGCGCAGCCGGGCCAGCGCCGCCGGGTCATGCCCGGGGTTGCCGAGCTTCAGCACCAGCAGGCGATCGGGCCTGGGCCCGAAGGCGGCGCGGAAGGCGGCGATCGCGCCGAGCGGGTTTTTGCGGGCGAAGCTGGAGGCGAGGCTGAAGGCGCAGAGCACGATCAGCGCCTGCTCCGGCAGGCCGAAATCAGCGCGCCCGAGCGCGCTCGGGACCGGGGGCGCGGCGGCGACCGGGTGCGGCACCACGCGGATCCGGCCGGGCAGCAGCGGTTCGAGCGCCGCGGCCGTGAAGCGCGAGGGAACCCAGGCCTCGTGCACGAAGCGCGCGCCGCTGCGCCAGAGCGGCGGGACGACGGGGAGCTCCCAGGCCCAGTAGCCGATGCGGCGGCGTCCGCGCACGGCAGCGCGCGGCAGGCGCAAGAGGGCCGCCGGGAGCATGGGTGGGTTGACGTGCAGCACGAGAGGCACCCCGGCGGGTGGGGGCGCTGGTGCGGTGCCGGGCTGTATGGGCCAATGGGGCACGCCGAGTTTCGCGAGGGCGGCCAGCATCAGGCGCGCGCCTTCGCCCAGGCCCGAGGCCCGGTCGAGTTCGCCGGCCACGGCCAGACCGGGCGCGGGGGGAAGGGGATCGGCATCCGCCGCGGGGGCCAGGGCTGCGGTCAGCCGCGCGAAGGCCGCCCGGCGCGGCGCCACGGGTAGCGCGCGCCATGCACGATGGAGCGGATGCATGGCGCGACCGTGCCGGGACCGGGTGCGGTCGGCAAGCGCGGAGCAGGCGCAACGATCTTATGAAATCCTTTAGACTCGGCGGCCGGCGGTGCGGCCGGCAAGCGCGCAGCAGGCGCAACGATCGGGCTTGCGCGCTTCCGGGGGCGGTCGCGGCTCCGCTATAGAAGGGCGGCATGGATCAGACGGTTGCGTGGTGCGCCGCGTCGGGCCTGCCGGAATTCGCGGTGCGCCTTGAGGCGCCGGTGCTTGGGGAATGGCGGGCCGGCAATACCGGTGTCGAGGGTTTCTGGCGCTTCGAGGCGCCGCGGCCGGGGCCTGCCGTGGGCATAACCGCTCTCGTTCATGGCAACGAGATCGCCGGGGCGGTGACCTTGCTGCGGCTGCTCGAGGATCGCGTGCGGCCCCGCGTGGGCAGCCTGCTGCTGGGCTTCGTCAATCTCGCCGCCTTCGACCGGTTCGATCCGGGTCAGCCGACCGCGTCGCGATTCGTGGACGAGGATCTCAACCGCCTATGGGATGAAGGGGTGCTCGAGAGCGGCCGGCGTTCGGTGGAGCTCGAGCGGGCGCGCGCGATCCGGCCTCTGATCGACGGGCTCGATGTGCTGCTCGATCTGCATTCGATGCTGTGGCCGTCGGATCCGCTTCTGCTCTGCGGCCTGCCGCGGCGCGGGCGCCGTCTCGCGGCGCGGCTCGGCACGCCGCCGCTGGTGGTGGCCGATGAGGGGCATGCGACCGGGCGGCGGCTCATCGACTACACGCGATTCGTGAGCCCGGAGAGCGGGGCCACGGCATTGCTCGCGGAGGCGGGGCCGCACTGGGAGCCGGAGACGGCGAGCGCGATGCTGGACACGGTCGAGGCGCTGCTTGGTGCGACCGGGCTCGGGCCCGAGCCGCTGCCCCGCGCGGCGCCGCGGATCGCCGAGGTGACAAAGGCGATCGCACCGCAATCGGGCCAGTTCACCTTCACGCAGCCCTTTCGCGGCGGCGCGGTGGTGAAGGCGCGCGACACGCTCATCGCGACCGACGGCGCGGTCGAGATTCGCACGCCGCACGACGATTGCCTGCTCGTGATGCCGAGCCTGCGGCCGAGCCGAGGACACACGGCAGTCAGGCTCGCGCGTTTCGTCGAGGATCCGGACGCCGGCGGCGCGGCCGGGTAACGCTCTCTTATCCTGGATGGTGCAGGATACTGCCCGGGCGTTGAATTGGCGGCGCGGCGAGGCTTGTGGCAGAACACGCGAGCGTTTCGGGGGAGTGCCGCATGCGCCTGTGGCCTTGGGTCGTTATGTCCGTCGCGATGGTGGGAGCCGCGCCGTCGTGGGCGCAGAAGCTGCCGCGGCCGGTGGGACCCTATCCCGACAATACCTTGCCGAGCAGCGAGCCGGATTCGGTGCCGCACACGCTGATGGATGCGCTGGGCGTCGCCTATGAGACGAATCCGCAGTTGACGGGCGAGCGGGCGCATCTCCGATCGACCGACGAGAACGTGCCGACGGCCCTGGCGGGCTGGCGGCCGACCATCACCGTCAATGGCGCCTATGGGGCGGCGGTCGGCCACATATTGTCGATCTTTCCGAACGGAAGGACAACGCAACAATTCTTTGAGAAGACCAATCGCACCCAGCGGACCATCTCCACGACGGTGACGCAGTATCTTTATCGCGGCGGCAAGACCACGGCGCAGACGCATCAGGCCGTGAACCAGGTCTATGCCGAGCGGGCGCGGCTGATCGCCGAGGAAGAGACGGTCTTCACCGACACCATCAATGCCTACGTGACCTATATCGAGGATCAGGAGCTGCTCGCGCTGGACCGCGAGAACGAGCAGGTGCTGGGCGACGAGCTTCGCGCCGTGAATGACCGGTTCCGGGTGGGAGAACTGACCCGCACCGATGTGGCGCAGGCGGAGGCCGCGCTGGCCCAGGCGATCGCGCAGCGGCAGACCGCGGAAGGCAATCTGCAGACCGCGTCGGCCACGTTCGTGCGGGAGGTGGGCGTGGCGCCGCCGCGCGATCTGGCCGATCCGCAGCCGCTGCGGCTGCCCGTCAGCAGCGAGGCGGATGCCGCAGAGCTGGCAGTGCGCAACAATCCCAATGTGATCGCGGCGCGCTTCAACCAGGCAGCCCAGCTCGATGCCGTCGACGTGGCCTTCGCGGCGCTCGGGCCGCAACTCAGCCTGCAAGGGCAGGCCTTTTACGAGAACGGCACCTCCATCGCCCACGACGAGAATTACGGGGAGATGGGGCTGATCCAGCTGACCTTTCCGCTCTATCAGGGCGGCGCAGAATATGCCGCCGTTCGGCAGGCGCGGCAGAATTACCAGCAGGCGGTGCGGCAGACCGAGGATGCGCGGCGCGCGGCGCGCGAGCAGGCGGTGCAGGCTTGGGACACGCTGATCGCCGCGAAGGCGGCGATCGCCAGTTCCCACATCGCGGTGCGCTCGGCGCAGGTCGCGGTGGAAGGCACCGAGCGCGAGGCGCTGGTCGGTAGCGCCACCACCCAGGACGTTCTCATCCAGCAACAGAACCTGCTTTCCGCCCAGATCACGCTGGTCCAGAACGTGACCTCGCTGGTGAACGCCTCCTACAGCGTGGCATCCGCGATCGGGCGACTGACGGCGCGCGATCTCGGGCTGCAGGTGCCGCTCTATGACGAAACCGCCTACTACAACGCCGTGCGCGACCGGCTCTGGGGCACTGGGGATCGGGCTGTGCATCAGCCCGGGCGCTGATCCCGGTGAGCGGCAGCGAGGAACCGCCTTCCCAGCCCAGGCCCGAGGGTGAGCCCTCGGTCGAGGAAATCCTCGCCTCGATTCGGCGTATGCTGAACGAGCCGGAAGGAACCGAGCTGGCAACGGAGACGGTTGCGACCGGCGGGGCAGTGGAAGAGGTTTTTCAACTCGACGAGTCCATGCTGGTGGAGGCGCCGATGAGCGCGCCGGAGGTCGAGGAGACGCCAGCGGTGATCGAAATGATGGAAAATGTGGAGAAGCCCGTGAGCGCGGTGGCTTCCCCGGAGGCGGCGATGTTGCGGCCGGAAGCGGCCTCGGCCGCAGCGCAATCGCTGGGGTCGCTGCGCCGGGCGCTGGGCGAACGCCAGGCGGGGCTTGGCCGCGGCGGTCTCACCCTCGAGGAGATCGTGCGCGAGGAGCTGCGTCCGCTGCTGCAATCCTGGCTCGATAACCACCTGCCGGCGCTGATCGAGCGGACCGTGCAGGCGGAGATTGCGCGATTGGCCCAGCGCGGGTGAAAACCGCCACCCCGTAGCGGGGCTGGGGCTTCCGGCCCCGGGTGGGCTCGCCTCGCGTGTGCCCTGGGTTTGAGCACGCCGGGCGAGGGGCAAAGCCCCTGCCCGCCGCAGACGGAAGGCAGGATGCTGAGCAAAACGTTCGACCCCGCCGCGACCGAGCCCGCGATCTACGAGGGCTGGGAACGACAGGGCGCTTTCGCGGCAGGGCAGGACGGCGCCCCCTTCACGATCATGATTCCACCGCCGAACGTGACCGGCAGCCTGCATATGGGCCATGCGCTCACCTTCACGCTGCAGGATGCGCTGATCCGCTGGCGGCGTATGCAGGGCCGCGATGCGCTCTGGCAGCCGGGCACCGACCATGCCGGCATCGCTACGCAAATGGTGGTCGAGCGGCAGTTGGCGGAGCGCAAGCTGCCAGGCCGGCGGGAGATGGGCCGCGAGGCTTTCGTCGCGCGCGTGTGGGAGTGGAAGGCGGAATCCGGTGGCGCGATCACGCGGCAATTGCGCCGGCTCGGCGCGTCGCTCGACTGGGAGCGCGAGCGGTTCACGTTGGATGACGGCCTATCAGCTGCGGTTCGCGAGGTATTTGTCTCGTTATACCAACAGGGTCTGATCTATCGCGACCGGCGGCTGGTGAACTGGGACCCTGTGTTGCAATCGGCGATTTCCGACCTCGAGGTCGAGAGTCGCGAAATCCGCGGCCATTACTGGCATATCCGCTATCCGGTGGAGGGTGGCGACCGCGTTCTCGTGGTGGCGACCACGCGGCCCGAGACCATGCTGGGCGATACCGCGGTCGCCGTGCATCCGGAGGATGAGCGCTATCGCGATCTGATCGGCCGGTTCTTGGTGCTGCCCTTGACCGGGCGGCGCGTGCCGATCGTCGCGGATGCCTATTCGGATCCGGAGAAAGGTACCGGCGCGGTGAAGATCACGCCAGCGCATGATTTCAACGATTTCGCGGTCGGCAAGCGGCATGGCTTGCCCACGCCTTCGGTGCTCGACCGCCAGGCGCGCATCACGCTCGATGAAATCGGCGCTGATCTGCGCGCAGTGCCGGGGATCGCTGAGCCGGAATTCGTGCGTGGGCTGTCCGGCCTGGACCGCGTGGCGGCGCGCAAGGCGATTGTTGCCGAACTCGAGCGACTGGATCTGCTCGAGGGGATCGAGCCGCACGTCCATGCCGTGCCGCACGGAGACCGGTCGGGCGCGGTGATCGAGCCGTTGCTGACGATCCAGTGGTATTGCGATGCCGCAACGCTTGCCAAGCCCGCGATCGAGGCGGTGGAGCAAGGGCGCGTGCGGTTCGTTCCCGAGAGCTGGCAAAACACGTTCTTTGCGTGGATGCGCGCGATCGAGCCCTGGTGCATCAGCCGGCAGCTTTGGTGGGGGCACCGGATTCCCGCCTGGTATGCGCCGGATGGCAGCGTGTTCGTGGGACGCAGCGAGGCAGAGGCGCAAGCCCAGGCCGCAGAGAAATTCGCCGCACCCGTGGCGCTGGTTCAGGACGAGGACGTGCTCGATACCTGGTTCAGTTCGGGGCTCTGGCCTTTTTCGACTCTCGGCTGGCCCGAGAAGACCGCCGCGCTCGCGCGCTACTATCCCACCGACGTGCTGGTCACGGGTTTCGACATCATTTTCTTCTGGGTCGCCCGGATGATGATGATGGGGCTGCACGTCATGGGGGACGTGCCGTTCCGCGACGTCTGCATCCACGGGCTCGTGCGCGACGAGCGCGGCCAGAAAATGTCGAAGAGCAAAGGCAATGTCATCGATCCGCTCGCGCTGATCGACGAGTTCGGCACGGATGCGCTGCGCTTCGCGGTCTGCCAGCTCACCGGGCCCGGACGGGACATCAAGCTCGGGCGCCAGCGGGTCGCCGATGCACGCACTTTCGTGACCAAGCTGTGGAATGCAGCGCGCTTCTGCGAAATGAACGGGGCGTTGCCACAGCCCAGTTTCGATCCCGGGCGGGTCGCCTCGCCGCTCGGCCGCTGGTTGCTCGATGCCGCGAACGCGGCGGTCCGCGAGGCGGACGCCGCGCTCCAGGCCTATCGTTTCGATGAATATGCGGCCGCTGGCTATCGTTTTACCTGGAACGTCTTCTGCGACTGGTTCCTCGAACTCGCCAAGCCGGTGCTGACCGGCGCCGATGAAGCGGCCGCTGCCGAAATGCGCGCGGTCGCGGCCCATGGGCTCGGCATCATCCTGCGCCTGCTGCATCCGGCGATGCCGTTCGTGACCGAGGCGCTCTGGGATGGGCTTGGCTTTGGCGCGGAGCTGTCGCTGATCCGCGCTCCATGGCCGGAGCCTGCGGCGGTTTTCGGCGCCGCGGAGGCGCGCGCGGAACTCGACTGGCTGGTGCGTTTCATCGGCGCGGTGCGCACCGTGCGGGCGGAAATGAACGTTCCGCCGTCGGTGCTGACGCCGATCCGGTTACGCGATGCGGCTCCGGAGACACTGGCGCGCGCCACACGCTGGACCGAGGCGACGCGGCGGCTGGCGCGCGCGAGCGAGATTTCGGCGCTGGAGGGCGATCTGCCGCGCGGCTCGGCGCAGATCGTGCTCGACGAGGCTGTCGTGGTGCTGCCACTTGCGGGTCTGATCGATCTCGATGCCGAGCGGGCGCGGCTTGCCCGGGAACGCGGGCGGGCGCAGGAGGAGGCCGAAAAGCTGCGCGACCGGCTCGCGAATGCGGATTTTCTGGCACGCGCGAAGCCCGAAGTGGTGAATGAGAGCCGTGCGCGAGAAGCGGCGGCGCTGGCGGAGGCGGCGCGGCTTGCGGCAGCGTTGGCTCGGTTGTCGTAGGGAGGAAATGGGATTCTTCTTTTTCTGAAGAAAAAGAAGGAAAAAGACCTTTTCTTGTTTTCTTGGCTGTTACGGCAACCTTCCAATGCGAGTCGCATTTGATGGTTGGTGCAGCAGCACAGATAAACCAGCAAAAGTTTTTTTGGTTCTTTTTTCAAAAAAAGAACATCTCACTCCCCCGCGCTCTGACGCACACAAGGCAACCAAACCGAGAAGCGCGCGCCGCAGCCTTCCTCGCTGTCGATATGCAAGAGGCCGCGATGGCGGTTCACGACGTGCTTGACGATCGCGAGCCCGAGGCCGGTGCCGCCGATCGCGCGGGAGCGGCCCGCATCGACGCGGTAGAAACGTTCCGTCAGGCGCGGCAGGTGCATCCTGGGAATCCCGGGACCATCATCCGCGACCGAGAGCACGATGCCGGGCCGGGCCGGCCAGGGCGCCTCCGCGGGCGCGCTGGCGAGCCGGATGCGGATCGTGCCGCCTTCGCGCCCGTATTTCACGGCATTGTCGAGCAGGTTCTGCAGCACCTGTTCGAGCTGATCGGGGTCGCCGGCGACGCTCGGAAGGTCACGCGGCGCCGTCCAGTCCAGGGCCAGGCGACGTTCGCGCATGCGGATCTCGAAGGCCGCCAGCATGCGTTCGACGATCTCGACGAGATCGACCGGGTCGGCTGGAGGCTGATGTTCGGTGAGCTCGATCCGCGAGAGGCTGAGCAGATCGTCGATCAGACGGTTCATCCGCGCGGCCTGCTCGGCCATGATGGCAAGAAAGCGGGCCTGGGCCGGCGCGTCGTCGGCGGCCGGGCCGCGCAGCGTCTCGATGAATCCGGTGAGGCTGGCCAGCGGTGTGCGGAGTTCGTGGCTCGCGTTCGCCACGAAATCGGCGCGGGTGCGCTCGATGGCTCGCTCGCGCGTACGGTCGGAGAGCACGAGCAGCACGCCCGCGCCACCCGTGAGCGCGGAATCGAGGGCCGTGACGGTGGCCTGCACCTCGCGCGGCACGGGCACCGGCAGGTGGAGTTCGGCGGTCTGGGCCCCGGTGCTTTCGCCTCGGCTGGCGAGCGCCCGGTCGATCGCGGCGCGCAGCTCCGGGTGGCGCAGCACGGCCGCGATCTCGTTGCCGAATGCCGCGCGGGCGGCGGCATTGGTGCGGCGCACGGCACGATCGGGACCCAGCACGATCAGAGGGTCGGGCAGGCGCTCGAGAATGCCCTCCTCGGCGCGGAGCAAGCGCTCGAGCTGCACCGAGCTTGCCTCGATGGTCTGCGAGAGGGCCTCGACACCGCCGAGCAGGTCGGACGGGAGCGAGAGCGGGGCAGGGCCGGCGGGCAGCGGCGCGCGATCGCTCCTCCCTGCGAATTGGAGCAGGGCCGAGAGACGTTGGAGGTCGTGCTGCCAGACGAGGGCCAAGGCGAGCGCGGCAAGAGCGATGAAAACCGCGGCCGCGCCGGCCGCCAGCGCGTCCGTCCGGCCGAGGGCCAGGAGGCCTGCCAGGGCGCCGAGTGGGGCGCCGGCGATGGCTGCCGTGATGCGAAGCAGCGGCAGCATCGGCGGCTCAGCTCGGGGGTGAGGCGAGGTCAGTGGGAGCGGGGCTGACGATCCTGGCGCCGCCGCCGGGGAGAAGCTGATACACCGCGAGCGCCCGCCGGGCGCGGCCGTCGGCGAGGAGCAGGATCGCGCCGTCGACGCCGGTGAAGCCCTCGGAACGGGTCAGCGCATCGGCGGAGAAATCGTGCTCCCCCGCAAGCACCCGGGCGATGGCCGCGGCGTCGAAGGCGAGGTCGGCCAGCGGGCTCGGCAGGTGGCCATATTTGAGTTCGAAGGCGTGGACGAAGGGGGGACGCGTGCTGTCGTCGAGCGCGGCGTACCAGGCGCCGGCCAAGCGGCCGAGATGGCTGGATTGCGCGGCCCAGGTGGCGGGCCCGAGCACGCGCACCTGCGGCTGATTGACATCGAAGCCGCTCAGCTCCTCTGCACCCTGGCGGAGCAGCGGACCGTTTTCGCCGAGGAGAAGTGCGTCGAACGGGACTGGCGCCACCGGCTGGGCGGCAAGTTGGGCGGCCTGTCGGCGCTGGTCGGGGTCGGTCGATTCGCGCATGGCGCGGAGCCGCGCATCAAGGTCGCCGCGGCGCTGCTCGAATTGCGTGACGGTCTTGAGGGCTGTGGTAAAGCCGGCGAGCGTGCCGTCGCTGCGCGCGATCGTGGGGGGTTCCAGGCCGGCATCGGACGTCGCTTCGCTGAGCGCGGATTGGAGCGCGTCGCCGAACGGACCGGGGGGCAGGATGGCGGCGATCCGGGTGCGGCCGTCGTCGCGGGCGGCGGCGATGAGGCGGCGCATCTGCTGGGCGGGCGTGAGGCCCAGCGTCCAGATGCCGGGGCGGGCCACGGCCGGGTCGGAGGTGAAGGCGAGCACCGGGACATTGGCGCTGCCGGTCACGCCGGCCACCGCCTGGGTTTCCACCGCCGTCAGGGGGCCGAGAATGATCGGATCACCATGCGCCATGGCGGCCTGGGCGGCGGCGGCGGCGCGCTGCGGATCGCCACCGGTATCGCGGATGTCGAGGCCGGGGGAGCCCGGGACCGACAGGGCGAGCCGGGCGGCGTTCAGCATGTCCGCGGCGATCCCGGCATTCGGGCCGGTGAGGGGCAGGAGAATCGCGACCTGGCCGGACGGGTTGGGCGGCGTCGCGCCCACCATCGGGGTTGCCGGCGGACCCGGATTTGCCGGCGTCTCGAAGGCGGTGCATCCGGCGGCCAGCAGCAGCGAGGCGAGCCCGCATGCCCGAGCCCAGTTCCCACGAGACATCCGATCCTCCCGATGCGCTGCCCGGCGCGGCGCCGGGTCTTGTGCTGGTTTCGACCCCGATCGGCAACCTCGGCGACCTCTCGCCGCGCGCCGCGAACGCGCTGCGCGAGGCCGATCTGCTGCTTTGTGAGGATACGCGCACGAGCGCCACTCTGCTGCGCGCAGCCGGAATCGCCCGGCGGGCCGAGGCGCTGCACGATCATAACGAAGCGGCGATGGTGCCGCGCGTGCTGGCGCGGCTGCGCGACGGAGCGCGGGTCGCGCTGATTTCGGACGCCGGCACGCCGCTGATTTCCGATCCCGGCTTCCGGCTCGTGCGCGCGGCGATCGAGGCGGGCGTTGCGGTCAGCGCCGTGCCGGGGCCGAATGCCGCGCTCATGGCGCTCACGCTGTCGGGGCTGCCGCCGTATCCGTTTTTGTTCCTGGGGTTTCTGCCGCCGAAGCACGCCGCGCGTATCGCCGCGATCGAGCGCCTGCGGGCCGCGGAGGCGGCCGGTTTGCAGGCGACGCTCATTCTGCACGAGGCGCCGCACCGGCTCGGCGAGACGCTGGCCGATCTCGCGGAGACGCTCGGGGACCGGCCGGCCTGCGTGGCACGCGAGCTGACGAAGCGGTTCGAGGAAGTGCGGCGGGGGGGACTCGCGGCGCTGGCCGATGGGTATCGCGCCGAGGCGCCTCGAGGGGAGATCACGGTGGTCGTGGGGCCCGGCGAGGCGGCTTCGCTCGGGGGCGAGGCGGTGGATGATTTGTTGCGGAAGGCGATGGAGGGGCGGAGCGTAAAGGAGGCGGTGGAGCTGGTGGCGGCGTCCACGGGGGTGGCGCGGCGGGAGGTTTATCGGCGGGCGGTGGAGATGAAAAAGTAAGCGGTTCTTTTTTGAAAAAAGAACCCAAAAACTTTTCTCCGTATGAGAGGAGTTGCAGCAACGCTCCGGGTTGAGTCCGGGAAAGTCTTTTTGGTTCTTTTTCTTCAGAAAAAGAACAGAACTACTTCGCCACCTGCATCGGCTCGGCGTGCGCAAACCACGCCTGCACCTGCTCAAGTCCGATGCCGTCGAGATGATCGACCACCTGGAGCGCGCCCGGGAACGGCCCGTCGCCGCCATAGAAACTTTTGGTGAGCAGGCAGGCGAGGCCGGCGCCCTGGGCGCTGCGCAAGCCGTTCAGCGTGTCCTCGATCGCCAGGCACGAATCGGCGGCGAGGCCGAGGCGCTCGAGGGCCGAGACGTAGATGTCGGGGGCGGGTTTTTTGGCGCGGACTTCGTCGCCGGCGGCAATCACGTCGAAGGCGGGGAGCGGGCCGGCGGCGGCGAGCAGCGCGTCGACGTTGGGGCGGCTCGTGGTGGTCGCGATGGCGAGCCTGAGGCCGGCTGCGTGGGCTTCGCGGAGAAGGTCGGCGACACCGGGGCGCAGTTCGACATGGCCCTCGACCATCGCGGTGTAGCGCGCGGTCTTGTCGCGATGGAGGGCGGCGATGGTCTCGGCGTCGAGGGCGGGGGCAGCGCCGTGGCCTTCGATATAGTGGCGGATGCGCTCCTTGCCGCCGGTGACTTCGAGGAGTCGGGCATAGAGCGGGCGGTCCCAGCTCCAGGGGATGCCGGCGGCGGCGAAGGCGTCGTTGAAAGCCGCGCGGTGGAGTTCCTCGGTCTCGGCGAGCGTGCCGTCGACGTCGAAGATCAGGGCCGCTAGGGTCTTCGCCACGGATCGGTGTTCCTCTGGTTACGCCGGTGCGGTCTGCGGCGCGCAGCCGCAAATGTCCAGGGAGGGGCGGATGACGGAACGGCCGGCGGATCGGGGGCTGTTGTCGGCGTTTGCGCCGCAGGGGCGGGCGCGCGTCGTGCACGCGCAGGGCTGCGGCGCGTTCGGCAGCTTCACGGTGACGGGGGACATCGCGCGTTTCACGCGGGCACGGCTGTTTGCGGGTTTGGGCAAGCGGACCGAGGTTTTGGCGCGGTTCTCGACCGGGGAGGGGCCGGCCGATATGCCGGCGGAGCGCGACGTTCAGGGTTTTTCGCTGAAATTCTATACAGAGGAAGGCAACTGGGATCTCGTCGGGCACGACACGCCGGTGTTTTTCATCCGCGATCCGGCTGCGTTTCCGGCGATGGTGCGCAGCCGCAGCCGGGATTCGGCGACGGGGCGGCGCTCGCCGGCGGCGATGTGGGATTTCTTCAGCCGCCATCCCGAGACGCTGCATCAGGTGACAATCCTGTTTTCCGACCGGGGCCGGCCGGCGAGTCCGCGTTTCATGAGCGGCTATGGCGGGCACGCCTATTCATTCTGGAACGACAATGGCGAGCGGTTCTGGGTGAAGTTTCACCTGAAGACCATGCAGGGCTACCGGCAGGCGGGTCCCGGGGAGGGGGCGGACCGGTTCGGCCGCGACCTCGCGGAGGCGATCGGGCAGGGGGATTTCCCGCGCTGGCGGCTTTGCGTGCAGATCATGAGCGAGGCGGAGGTGGCGCGCCTGGGCCATGACCCGTTCGATCTGACGAAAGTGTGGCCGCAGGCGGAGTTTCCGCTGATCGAGGCGGGCGTTCTCGAACTCGACCGGAATCCGGTGGATGCGGACGCGGAGGTGGAGCGGGCGGCGTTCAGTCCGAGCAATGTGGTGCCGGGGATCGGGTTCAGTCCGGACCGGATGTTGCAGGCGCGGATTTTTTCCTATGCGGAAGCGCATCGGGCGCGGCTGGGGGCGCATTACGAGGCGCTGACGGTGAATGCGCCGCGGCTGGGTGGGGACCCATACTGCCGGGTGCAGGGTGCGGAGGCGCGTGGGCGCGGTCTGGAGGCGAGCCTTGTGGGGGCTGGTGCAGACCAGGCTGCGGCACGCGTGGCGGTGGCGGCGTCGGACGATTATGCGCAGGCGCGGGTGCTGTTCCGGCGCCTGGGTTCGGAGGCAAAGGACCGGCTTTGCCGCACGGTTGCGGGCGCGCTCGCGGATGCGCCCGGCATGATCGTGGAGCGGCAGCTGGCGCTCTTTGATCGTGTCGACTCGACGTATGCCGAAGGCGTTTCGCGGGCGCTTAAGCGCCCGATGGCGGCAATTTCTGCCTGAGCTTGCCCGTAACGTTCAGCGGGACCGCCATCGGTCCCGCTGACTTTAATCTGTTTCAGGCGAAGTCGGATGTCGTGGTGCCTGTTCCGGGCCCGTGCCACACCGTCGCCACTTCGACATCGATCTCGGTGACGGCCACCGGTACGTATCCTTCGTGCTTCAGCTGGGCGGCGAGCGCCGTGGCTTCCTCCTGCGAGGAGAAATCGCGGCTGATGTCCACATCGCCCTTTTTGGCAGTGACTCGGTAGGCCATGTCATACTCCTGTAGTGCCAGCACATTCGACATCGTCCCGGCGACAGCGCGGCGGTATCCCCGAGCTCACCCGGTTGCACGCTTCGTTGTGGAGTTTAACTCGCACTCCCCTGACATTGCCCACTGCCACCAGGCGACTTGTAAAGCACGAATTGGTTGCTGCCGGTGATGACGATTACCGCATCGGCTTTGCGGTCGGAATCGTCGTGGCCTTTCCAGTCGAGATCGAGTTCGTAGACGACCATCGTACCGACCGGGCTGGCACCCTGGCTTCGAAGGCATGTATCGATATACCCCTTTTCGGTGTCCCCGTTCTGATTCCAATAGTCCTGAAGCGTCAGTTCTTTCACCGTTGCGGAGACGGGGGTAGCCTTACTCGCCGAAGTTGCATCTTTCGATGTGGGGTTGATGGTGGTCGCAAGCTGGTAGAGGACCAACGGGCCATGCCAAACAGTTGACGGGTTACCCTGATGGGTGTGGTCCTGCTTGCCGCAGCTCGTAGTCGCCATCGAAGCCGCAATCGCTCCGACGAGCGCAACAAATTTGCATGGGCGCCGCATCAAAGCCTCCACATTGCTGTCTAGGACAAAAGTCACGCCCAAGCACAACGTCGTTTTTTCTATAGAACGATGCGGGTCTGGAGGCAAGCTGCTAACGTGCGGAGACCGTCTCTGCACCTCTTGGTTCCGTTTCGTCCGGTCTGCCCCAGCCGGACGCCGCTCGTTCCGCGTCGGTCTCGGTCCATCCAGCACCTCGCGCGATGCAGGTTTCTCGTTCCTCGACAGAGAGCACCTCATCCAGCGCCGCGCGAAGCCGGTTCGCTCCACTTTCCTCCAGCCGGCATCGAACCTGGCCGGTGCGGCGGTAATACGAGTCGGTGAACCCGAACAGTTCGGCCGCAAGCTCGGAGCGACCAAGCAGGTGCCAGGCGAGCGCCGCGTGCTCAAGGCAGATTGTTACGTAGTCCTCGTAGCCGAGCGCAAGGTTCAGGCGTAGCGCATCAAGCGCACAACGCAGGCCTTCCTCCGCGTTGTCGACGGCGAGCCAATAACCGGCCAGGTTGAACATCGTCACAGATAGAATGCCGAGGGCCGACGCAGCGCCCGCTTCCGCGACCCCTCGGGTAGCGAACTCGATCGCTCTCTCCGGATTTCCCCGTGCTGCCTCGAGTTCTGCCAGGTTGATGTAAGAGGATAGGACGCCAGTGCGATCTCCGATCGCGGTACGGATGGCGAGCGCCTCTTCGTTCAGCCGGTACGATTCGGGGTAGTTACCATCGAAATAGTGCAGCGAGCCGAGATGCATGAGCACTCCAGCGAGGTCCTTGCTTGGTCCACGCGGCCGTAGCAACGAAGCCGCCTCCTGCATCATTGCGAAACAGGCTTCCCGCTCGCTCTCGATCCGTGCATCCGCGAGTGCCGCGGTGCGCAAGGCGCAGGCCAGACCACTGACATCGCCGGCTTCCCGGAACAAAGCAATCACACGGTTGCGTGTCTTCTTCAGTTCAGTGTCGCCGAACATGCCCTGATGGCGATTGGCCCAAAAAAGAACCCATGCCTCCGTTCCGGGCGGCGTCGAAGGGGTGATCGCGTGGACCGCAGCGCGGGTCCAGCGGCGCATGTCGGCCTGTAGCGACATTTCCTCCGCGAGACTCCCTACATGAGCCACCAGAATTAGGCCAAGCGATGGGTCGCCGGGCGCGCCGCGGCCTGGGCCAAGCCCAAACGCCCACTCGATCGCCGCGCGCACATTCTCGATGTCCGGCCCATACTCCGCGAGCCACGGCTCCGTTGCCGTGACCGCCCAGCTCCGCTCGGCGCGCGTGCAGAAGGCCGCCATGTCCGCGGCGAAACGATGCAGCGCGGTATCGCTCTCGCCGGCCGCCTCGAGCTTCTCGCGCCCATATTGGCGCGTGGTCTCCAGCATCCGGTAGCGCGCCGTCTCGCCCGTGAGGTCCGCCGCGACCAGGGATTTGTCCACCAGCCCGTCGAGCAGGTCGAGAATTTCGAACTCGTCGATCGGATCGCAGGCGGCAACCGCGGTCGCCGCCTCGAGCGTGAAGCCGTCCACGAACACCGAGAGGCGGCGGAGGGCGATCTGTTCGTGTGCCGAAAGGAGATTGTGGCTCCAGTCGATGGTGGCGCGCAATGTCTGCTGGCGCGGTAGCGCGCTCTTGCTGCCGCCGGTGAGCAGGCGGAACACGTCCTCGAGCCGGGCGGCGATCTCGGCGGGCTTGAGCAGGCGAAGCCGCGCGGCGGCGAGTTCGGTCGCCATCGCGACGCCGTCGAGCCGGCGGCAGATGGCGGCCACCGCCGGCGCGTCGGCGTCGGTGAGCGTGAAGCCGCCCGCCGCGTCGGCGGCGCGCTCGACGAACAGGCGCACGGCCTCCGACCGCAGCGCCGCTTCCGCCGTGAGGTTCGGGTCGGGGTCGGGGAGCGGCAGCGAGGGGAGGCGAAAGACCGTCTCGCCATGGATGCCGAGCGCCGCGCGGCTGGTGGCGAGCAGTTTGACGCCGGCGCATTGCGCGAGCAGCGCGCTGGCGAGCGGCGCGGCGGCGGCCAGCACGTGCTCGCAATTGTCGAGAATGACCAGCAGCCGCTTTTCGCGCAGGAAGGTGAGCGCGATTTCGGTCGGCGGGCGCTCGCCCGAGAGCGGCAGGCCGAGCACGCGGCAGAGCGTCTCGGGCACCTGTGCCGGGTCGGCGAGTGGGGCCAGATCGACGAACCAGACGCCGTCCGGGAAGTCGGGCAGCACCTGGCGGCCGAGGCGGAGTGCCAGCCTCGTCTTGCCGATGCCGCCGGAGCCGACGACCGAGACCAGCGGGCGGGCGGCGAGGCGGGTCGCGATCTCGGCGATTTCGCGCTGGCGGCCGATGAAGCTGTTGGGCTCGGCGGGGAGATTGTGGGCGGGTAGGGCCGAGGCGGGGGCCTCCGCGGCGGGTGCGGGGGCCGGGGCGGGCGAGGGCGCCGCGCCGTCGGCGGCGACGGGCCAGACGAACCGGTAGCCGCGTCCGGGCACGGTGGCGATGAAGCGGCGGTCCGGGGGGGCCTCGCGCAGCAATTTGCGCAGCGTGACGATCTGGGTGGTGAGGTTGTTCTCCTCGACCACGACGTTGGGCCAGACCTCGTTCATGAGCTCGGCCTTGGTGGCGAGTTCACCGCGGCGGCGGACCAGCGCATACAAAACGTCGAAGGCGCGGCTGCCGATCGTCATCGGCTCGTTGCCCTCGAGCAGCAGCCGGCGTCCGGGCTCGAGCCGGAACTGGTCGAAACGGTATTCGGTGTCGTCGGTCATGCGCGTGCCTGCGCTGGTTTAGGAACCTTCCTGCTCGGACACGAGTCTCAAACATGCCTCCGGCGGGCAGGCGGGTTCGCCCCCTGCACCTCCGCTCGGGCCGGCGACCCCAGGCCCATCCATACGATATGGAACCTGGGGGCTTTGGCCTCCAGCGGGCCCGCCGGAGGCGCGGCCATCACCGGAAAATCGCCGACGCCTTCTGGATCGTCTGCGCAAACCCCCAGGCCAGCGGCACCCCCACCGCCAGCCAAGGCAGCAGCGTCGCCGCGCCGAACCGGCCCGCGCCCGCCCGGGGCGTGGCCGCGGCCGTCCGGATCGCATGCGGCCGGAAGGTGAACTTTCCGGCGGCGACCGGCCGGACCAGCAGATTGCAGATCAGGCCGAGGAACAGCAGACCGACCAGCACATACATCGTCTGGTCATAGACATGGGCGCGGGCGACGCCGGCGGCGAGCTGGCGGTCGCGGAAATCATTGACGATTTCCGGGCCGATGATGCCGGCGGCGGACCAGGCGGTGAGCAGCCGGCCATGGATGGCGCCCACGAAGCCGGTGCCGAACAGGTCGGCGAGATAGGCCGGGATGGTGGCGAAACTGCCGCCATACATGGAGAGGATCACCGCGAAGCAGGCGGCGAACCCGGCGCGGCTGCCGGCATGGGCGAGGCTGGGGGCCAGCGCGTAGAGCGCCATGCCGAGCAGGAAGAAAATCGAATAGGTGGGTTTGCGGCCGAGCCGGTCGGAGGCCGAGGCCCAGAAGAAGCGGCCGAGGATGTTGAACAGCGAGAGGAAACCGATGAAGCCCGCGGCGATCGCGGCGACGGCCTTGTGCTGGTCGGGGCCGAGCTGGGCGAAGCCGATCGTGGGGGCGCCGATCAGCGCGCCGCCGAAGATTTCCTGGAGCATGGGGCTCGCCATTTCGATCACGCCGATGCCGGCGGTGACGTTGAGGCAGAGCACGGCCCAGAGCAGCCAGAATTGCGGGGTGGCGGTGGCCGGGTTGAGCGGCACCGATTCGGTGTTGTGCAGCGCCTGCGCGGCGCCAGCGGGCGCGTAGCCTTCGGGCGGCAGACGGTAGCCGAAGGCGCCGCCCACCATGAAGACCAAATAGATCGCCGCCATGACGAGGAGCGTCTGCCAGACGCCGTTGCCGCTCTCGCCATGGAAGGCGGCCATGAGCTTGGTCGCGAGCGGGGCGCCGATCATGGCGCCGCCGCCGAAGCCCATGATGGCCATGCCGGTCGCCATGCCGCGCCGGTCGGGAAACCATTTCACCAGTGTGGAGACGGGAGAGATGTAGCCAAGCCCGAGCCCGACGCCGCCGATCACGCCGCCGCCGAGCCAGAGCAGCCAGAGCGCGTGGATTTTGGCGCCGAGCGCCATCAGCGCGAGGCCGCCGGGCCAGCAGAGGGCCGCGACCAGGCCCGCGGCGCGGGGGCCGGCGCGCTCGAGCCAGCCGCCCCAGATGGCGGCCGAGAGGCCGAGAAAGACGATGCCGAGCTGGAATATTTCCTTCAGGTCGGAGACGTGCCAGTCGCAATCGGCGGCGGTGAGCCGGTAGGCGAGGCCGGTGCCGGCGGGGCAGGCGATCGGGTGGGCGCCGCCGAGGGAGGCGGCAAGCGGCAGCCAGAACACGCTGAGCCCGTATACCATGCCGATGCAGAGATGGATCGCGAGCGCAGCCGGCGGCACGAGCCAGCGATTGTAGCCGGGGCGGGCGATGGTGCGCGCGCGCGAGAATAAGCCCGGCGTTTCAGCCAAAGCGCTCATGGAACCTCCCGTTATTCGCATTGGCGCGTCGTTTTGCGGATGTTGCACAGCGGGTCAATTCGGCGCTATGCCGGCGGCGGGTCACGCCCCCCCACCGGGGCGCTCCTCTTCTGGAAGGGAGAGTTCGTCATGCGCCCTGCGGCGGCGCCGGACACGCGTCCGGCCAATCCACGGTTTTCCTCCGGTCCTTGCGCGAAACGTCCCGGCTGGTCACTGGCTGGGCTCGACACGGCGCATCTTGGTCGCAGCCATCGCGCGAAGGCGCCGAAGGCGGCGCTTGCCGAGGTGATCGCGCGCTCTACATCGCTGCTCGGGATGCCGGCGGACTGGCGGCTCGGCATCCTGCCGGGGTCGGATACCGGGGCGTTCGAGGCGGCGATGTGGTCGCTGCTCGGGCCGCGCCCGGCGGATGTGCTCAGTTTCGAGAGTTTCTCCGAGGGTTGGGCGACCGATGCCGTGAAGCAGCTGCGGCTGGAAGCGCGCGTGCTGTCGGCGCCCTACGGCGCGCTGCCCGATCTTAGCGCGATCGATTTCGCGCGCGACGTGGTGCTGTGCTGGAACGGCACGACCTCGGGCGTGCGCATGCCGGACGGTGATTTCATTCCGGATGAGCGCGAAGGCCTCGTGCTGTGCGACGCGACCTCGGCCGCATTCGCCATGGCGCTGCCCTGGAGCAAGCTCGATGCGGTGACCTGGTCCTGGCAGAAAGTGCTGGGGGGCGAGGCGGCGCATGGGATGCTGGCGCTGTCGCCGCGGGCGGTGGCGCGGCTCGAGAGCCACAAGCCGGCCTGGCCGATGCCGAAGATCTTCCGGCTGGCGAAAGGCGGGGCGCTCATCGATGGTATTTTCGCGGGCGAGACGATCAACACGCCGTCGATGCTGTGCGTGGCGGATGCGCTCGATGGGCTCGTCTGGGCGGAGCGCATCGGCGGGCTGCCGGCGCTGATCGCGCGGAGCGAGGCCAATCTTGCCTGCGTCGCGGACTGGGTTGGGCGCAGCGATTGGGCTTCGTTCCTGGCGGAGCGGCCGGAGATCCGGTCCTCCACCTCGATCTGCCTCAAGATCGTGGCGCCCTGGTTCACGGCGCTCGACACGGCGGGACAGGCGGCGGCGGCGAAGAAGATCGTTTCGTTGCTGGAGGAAAAGGGCGTGGCGCTCGATATCGGCGCTTATCGGGATGCGCCGCCGGGGTTGCGAATCTGGGGTGGGGCGACGGTGGAGACCGCGGATATCGCGGCGCTGCTGCCCTGGCTCGACTGGGCCGAGGCGCAGGTGCGGCCCGGCGCGGCACAGCAGGCGGCCTGAGGAAGTATCCCCATGCCGAAAGTGCTCATCAGCGACGCGCTGTCGCCGGCGGCGGTCGCGATTTTCGAGAAGCGCGGGGTCGAGGCCGATGTGCGGCCAGGCCTGGCGCCGGCCGCTTTGCGGGACATCATCAGCGACTATGACGGGCTGGCGATCCGCTCGGCGACCAAGGTGACGCGCGAATTGCTCGAGGTCGCGACCCGGCTGCGCGTGGTGGGGCGGGCCGGGATCGGCGTTGACAATGTCGATGTGAAGGCAGCGACCGCGCGGGGCGTCGTGGTGATGAACACGCCGCACGGCAACTCCATCACGACCGCGGAACATGCGATCGCGCTGATGTTCGCGCTTGCACGGCAATTGCCGGAGGCAAGCCAGTCGACCAAGGCCGGGCGGTGGGAGAAGAACCGGTTTCTGGGCGTGGAGCTGACCGGCAAGACGCTCGGGCTGATCGGCGCCGGGAATATCGGCTCGATCGTGGCCGACCGGGCGCGCGGCCTGCGCATGAAGGTCGTGGCGTACGATCCGTATCTCTCGGAAAAGCGGGCGCTCGATCTCGGGGTCGAGAAAGTGGAGCTCGAGGCGCTGCTAGCGCGGGCGGATTTCATCACGCTGCATACGCCGCTCAACGAGGCGACGCGGAATATTCTCTCGCGGAAGCGGTTGCTGGCCTGCCGGGCCGGGGTGCGCATCATCAATTGCGCGCGGGGCGGGCTCGTGGATGAGGCGGCGCTCGCCGAGCTGATCCAGGCCGGGCATGTGGCGGGGGCGGCGCTCGATGTGTTCGAGACCGAACCGGCGCGCGAAAGCCCGCTGTTCGGATTGCCGGAGGTGGTGTGCACGCCGCATCTGGGCGCCTCGACGACCGAGGCGCAGGAGAACGTGGCGCTGCAGGTGGCCGAGCAGATGGCGGATTTTCTGCTCACAGGCGCGGTGACCAACGCGATCAACATGCCGAGCGTCTCGGCCGAGGATGCGCCGCGGCTGCGGCCTTATATGGACCTGGCGCAGAAGCTCGGCGCCTTCGCGGGGCAGCTCACGCGGGCGCAGGACGGGGTGATCCGGCGCATCACGGTGGAGTATGAGGGCGCGGCGGCTTCGCTCAATCAGCGGCCGCTGACGGCGGCGGTGCTCGCGGGCACGCTCTCGCCGGTGCTGGCGGGCGTGAACATGGTGAACGCGCCGGTTCTGGCGCGCGAGCACGGCGTCGAGGTCGCCGAGACCGTGAATGCGCGGCCCGGGGAATATCAGACGCTGGTGCGGGTGACGGTCGCGACCGACCGCTCGACGCGGGCGGTGGCGGGGTCGCTGTTCGCGGACAAGCCGCGCATCGTCGAAATCAAGGGGATTCGCGTCGAGGCCGATTTCAGCCGGCGCATGCTCTATGTCACCAACCAGGACCGGCCCGGCTTCGTCGGCCGGTTCGGCGAGACGCTGGCGCGCTACGGGATCAATATCGGCACGTTCCATATGGGCCGGGCGGCCGCCGGGGGCGATGCGATCTGCCTGATTTCGGTGGACGAGGAATTGCCCGAGCCGGTGCTCGCCGAGGTGCGGGGCATTCCGCTCGTTGTGCAGGCCACGCCGCTGGCGTTTGCCTGACCATGCGAAAAGCCCCGGAAAAGCGTGAGTTCCGCCGCTTGAAGGGGGGCATACCCCATGCTAGAGGCGCCGCGCCGGGCGGTTCCCGGCTCCCTTCCTGACAGGATGCGTAGCGTGGCCTCGACCGGCTCGGCAGTATCTCATGGTGGCGGTGTGGCCGATCGTTACGCGACGGCACTCTATAGTCTGGCCGACGACGAGCGGGCGCTCGACGAGACCGTCCGGCAGATGGCGCGGCTCGGCGAACTTATCGATGGGAGCGCGGATTTCCGGCGTCTGCTGGCAAGCCCGCTGATCGATATCCGCGAGGGTGTCGCGGCGTCGCGCGCGGTGCTGGAGCAGGAAGGGTTTTCGCCGCTGATCGTGCGGTTCGTGGGCGTGGTGGCGGCCAACCGGCGGCTGACCATTCTGCGTCAGATCGTGGCGACCTTCGCGGCGCTGGTGGCGGCGCGGCGCGGCCTGGTGACCGCCGAGGTCACGACCGCGCATCCGCTCACGGACGTGCAGCGCGAGAGCCTGCGCGCGCGGCTCATCGAAGCCGGTTACGGCAACGTCAATTTCCGCGAGCAGGTCGATCCGTCGCTGCTCGGCGGCCTCGTGGTGCGGGTGGGCTCGCGTCTGTTCGACAGCAGCCTTCGCTCGCGCCTGCACCGACTGAAATTCGCCATGAAGGGAGCCGCGTGATGGATATCCGTCCCGCCGAGATTTCGGACATCCTGAAGCGGCAGATCGCCGCGTTCGACACTGAGGCCGACGTGTCCGAAACCGGGCAGGTGCTGTCGGTCGGCGACGGCATCGCGCGCGTCTTCGGGCTCTCGAACGTGATGGCCGGCGAGATGGTGGAGTTCCCGAATGCGGGGCTCCGCGGCATGGCGCTCAATCTCGAGAACGACAATGTGGGCGTCGTGGTGTTCGGCGATGACCGATCGATCCGCGAGGGCGACACGGTGAGCCGCACCGGCAACATCGTCGAAGTGCCGGTGGGGCTCGGCCTGCTCGGCCGCGTGGTGGACGGGCTCGGCAATCCGATCGACGGCAAGGGGCCGCTCACCGACGTCAAGCCGGCGCGGGTCGAGGTGAAGGCGCCGGGGATCATCCCGCGGCAGTCGGTGCATGAGCCGATGCAGACCGGCATCAAATCGATCGACGCGCTGATTCCGATCGGGCGCGGCCAGCGTGAGCTGATCATCGGTGACCGGCAGACCGGCAAGACCTCGGTGATCATTGATACGATCATCAACCAGAAGACCGTGAACGCGACCGGCGACGACAAGCGGAAGCTTTATTGCATCTATGTCGCGGTCGGGCAGAAGCGTTCGACGGTCGCGCAGCTCGTGCGCACGCTCGAAGAGTATGGCGCGATGGAATATTCCATCGTGGTCGCGGCGACCGCGTCCGATCCGGCGCCGATGCAGTTCCTCGCCCCCTACACGGGCTGCGCGATGGGCGAGTTCTTCCGCGACAGCAGCCGCCACGCGGTGATCTTCTACGACGATCTGTCGAAGCAGGCGGTGGCCTACCGCCAGATGTCGCTGCTGCTGCGGCGGCCGCCGGGACGCGAGGCCTATCCGGGCGACGTGTTCTACCTGCATTCGCGCCTGCTCGAGCGCGCCGCCAAGATGTCGGACGCGCACGGCGCCGGGTCGCTCACCGCGCTGCCGGTGATCGAAACGCAGGCGGGCGACGTGTCGGCCTATATCCCGACCAATGTGATTTCGATCACGGACGGACAGATCTTCCTCGAGACAGAACTGTTCTTCCGCGGCATCCGGCCGGCGGTGAATGTCGGGCTCTCGGTCTCGCGCGTTGGTTCGGCGGCGCAGATCAAGGCGATGAAGCAGGTGGCGGGCAAGATCAAGCTCGAGCTCGCGCAATATCGCGAAATGGCGGCCTTTTCCCAGTTCGCCTCCGATCTCGATGCGGCGACGCAGCAACTGCTCGCGCGCGGCGCCCGCCTCACCGAGCTTCTGAAGCAGGCGCAGTTCCACCCCTATCCGGTCGAGGAGCAGGTGGCGGTGATCTTCGCCGGCACGCGCGGCTATCTCGACAAGATCGAGGTCGCGAAAGTCACCGCCTATGAGCGGCAGATGCTCTCCGAGTTGCGGGCGAACGATGCCGGCATCCTGGACGCGATCCGCAACGACCGCGAAATCAAGAAGGAGACCGAGGCGAAGCTCGCGAGCTTCCTCGATGATTTCACGAAGCGGTTCGCGCAAGGCGGCTGATCCGTGCCCTCGCTGAAAGACCTTCGGGGGCGGATCAACAGCGTCAAATCGACGCGCAAGATCACGTCCGCCATGAAGATGGTGGCGGCTTCCAAGCTGCGCCGCGCTCAGGCGCAGGCCGAGGCCGCCCGGCCCTATGCCGAGCGCATGGAGGCAATGTTGTCGCGGCTGGCAGCCAATGTCGCCGGACGGCCTGGCGCGCCGCGATTGCTTGCGGGTGACGGCGCGGATCGGGTGCATCTCATCGTCGCGATCACCGGCGACCGCGGACTGGCGGGCGCGTTCAACAGCTCGATCGGGCGGCAGACGCGCAATCTGGTCCGGCGGCTGCTCGCCGAGGGCAAGACCGTGAAGATCCTGGCGGTCGGGCGCAAAGGGCGCGATTACCTGCGGCGCGATTTCTATGACGCCATGGCCGGCGACATGATGTTCGGCGGCAGGCGGACCATCGAGTTCGCGCAGGCGCAGGAAATCGCCGAACGCGTGTCGGCGATGTTCGACCGACGCGAGTTCGATGTCGCGACTTTGATCTACAACCGGTTCCATTCTGTGATTAGCCAAATCCCGACCGAGCGGCAGCTCATTCCGCTGCCGCCGCCCGCCACCGAGGGTGAGGGTAAAGGGCCGGGGGCGATGTATGAGTTTGAGCCGGACGAGGAGACGATCCTGAATCGTCTGCTGCCACAAAATCTTGCCGTGCAAATCTATCGCGCGATGCTCGAGACCAATGCCGGCTTCTATGGCGCGCAGATGACCGCCATGGACAATGCGACGCGCAACGCCGGCGATATGATCAAGAAGTTGACGCTGAACTACAACCGCACGCGGCAAGCGAACATCACCAAGGAGCTGATCGAGATCATCTCCGGGGCCGAGGCGGTATGAACGAAGGCAAGGAACCTTCTTTTTCTGAAGAAAAAGAAGCAAAAAGACTTTTATCTGTTTACCGGGACGTTGCATCGCCGGGGGCACGCGCCGAGCGGGTAAAAGTTTTTTGGTTCTTTTTTTCAAAAAAGAACAAAATCGCTTAGAGGAGTGTGCCGACCATGGCAAAGAACAATGTAGGCCGCGTAGCGCAGATCCTCGGAGCGGTCGTGGACGTGCAGTTCGAGGGCGAGCTGCCGTTTATCCAGAACGCGCTCGAGACGAAGATCGGCGACCGCCGTCTGGTGCTCGAAGTGGCGCAGGAACTCGGCGAGCGCACGGTGCGCTGCATCGCCATGGACAGCACCGACGGTATGGTGCGCGGCCAGGAAGTGACCGATACGGGCCATCCGATCGAGGTGCCGGTGGGACCGGGCACGCTGGGCCGCATCCTGAACGTGATCGGCGAGCCGATCGATGAGCGGGGGCCGATCGAAGGCGCGAAATATTACCCGATCCATCGTGAGGCGCCGGCCTTCGAAGAGCAGGCGGCGGCAAGCGAAATTCTCGTCACCGGCATCAAGGTCGTCGATCTGCTCGCGCCTTACCTCAAGGGCGGCAAGACCGGCCTGTTCGGCGGCGCCGGCGTCGGCAAGACCGTGCTGATCCAGGAGCTGATCAACAACATCGCCAAAGCCCATGGTGGTGTCTCGGTGTTCGCCGGTGTTGGCGAACGCACGCGCGAGGGCAACGACCTCTATCACGAAATGATCGATGCCGGCGTGATCAAGCTCGGCGAAAACACCACCGAAGGCAGCAAGGTGGCCCTGGTTTATGGGCAGATGAACGAGCCGCCGGGCGCCCGCGCGCGCGTCGCCCTCTCCGGCCTCTCGATCGCCGAATATTTCCGCGACGAGGAAGGCCAGGACGTTCTGTTCTTTGTCGACAACATCTTCCGCTTCACCCAGGCGGGCGCCGAGGTCTCGGCCCTGCTCGGCCGCATCCCATCCGCGGTCGGCTATCAGCCGACGCTCTCGACCGACATGGGCGCGCTGCAGGAGCGCATCACCTCCACCAAGAAGGGCTCCATCACGTCGCTGCAGGCGGTCTACGTCCCGGCGGACGACTACACCGACCCGGCCCCGGCGACCGCGTTCGGCCACCTCGACTCCACCATCCGCCTGGAGCGCTACCTGACCGAGCTCGGGATCTACCCGGCGGTGGACCCGCTCTCGTCCACCTCGCGGATCCTCGACCCGCTGGTGGTGGGGCAGGAGCACTACGACGTGGCGCGCGAGGTGCAGCGGGTGCTGCAGAAGTACCGCGACCTGCAGGACATCATCGCGATCCTGGGCATGGACGAGCTGTCCGAGGAGGACAAGGCCACGGTGGCCCGGGCGCGGCGGCTGCAGCGCTTCATGAGCCAGCCGATGTTCGTGGCGGAGGTCTTCACCGGCCGCGCCGGAAAGTACGTGCCGATCCGCGACAGCGTGGCGTCGTTCAAGGAGATCCTCGAGGGCAAGGGCGACGACCTGCCCGAGCAGGCGTTCTTCCTGGCCGGCACCATCGATGACGTCCGGGCCAACGCCGAGAAGATGAAGTAGGCGTGGGCAGCAGCATGGCAGCCGCGGCCCGGGCACGTCGTCCGTTCGCCGCCTGCCCCCTTTCGTCACGGGCGGCCTCCACTGCGACTACCCTGTACCCGGCAGTGGACCGGGAGACGCGCTGATGCCCATCCGACTCGACATCGCCACGCCCGAGCGGCTCGCCTACTCCGACGACGTCGATGAGGTCGTGTGCCCCGGGGTCGAGGGGGAGCTCGGCATCCTCCCCCACCACGCCCCCCTCCTGACCACCCTCGGGCTCGGCGAGCTGCGCATCCGCAAGGGCGCCGACCAGGAGTTCTTCGCGATCGCCGGCGGCTTCCTGCAGGTCCGGCCCGACCGCGTGGTGGTGATGGCGGAGACCGCCGAGCTCGGCTCGGAGATCGATCTCGAGCGCGCGCACGAGGCGCGCGAGGAGGCCGAGCGCACGCTCGAGGTCGCCTACCTCGAGCCGGCCGACCTGGCGCGGGCGCGTGCCGGACTGCAGAAGGCCCTCCTGCGGATCAGGGTCGCGGAGCGGCGCCGGCGCGAGGGTCCGCGCCACCACGGATAGCCGATGGTGGTCGACACGAGGCTCTTCCACTGGGAGTACGAACCGCCGCCCGTCGAGCACGAGGTGTTCCGCGTGGAGGGCGGCGTGCCGCTCCGGGGCGAGGTCGCCATCAGCGGCGCCAAGA
>DAIDJM010000007.1 GCA_027451405.1 Acetobacteraceae bacterium
CCCTTCAGGCCGGCAGCCTGCACCGCGGTGATGTGGACGAACACGTCCTTGCCGCCGTCCTGCGGCACGATGAAGCCGAAGCCCTTGGTCGCGTTGAACCACTTCACGGTTCCCATAGCCATTCGTCGTCTCTCCTCAGGAAGCGCCCCGAAAGTCTTGCCGCGGGGGCGCCGGTCGCGGGGGAAAATCGGTCGCGGGGGAAATTCGGACGCATCCGGCGCGGCGATGCCTCGCATCACCCCCACCGGTCGGACCGAAAGTTGCGCTTCAGGCGACGCGAAGGTTGGTGGCGGCGGCCTTGCCGCGCTCCATCACCACTTCGTAGGTGACCTTCTGGCCCTCGTTCAGGCCCCGCAGGCCGGCGGCCTGCACCGCGGTGATGTGGACGAAAACATCCTTGCCGCCATCCTGCGGCATGATGAAACCAAAGCCCTTGGTGGTATTGAACCACTTGACCGTGCCGGTAGCCATCTTTCGAGTCACTCTCTCTGTTCGTTGGAAGCCGCGTTGGGGCGCGGCGGTTAGACAACCGGGCCTTTGGTCGTCTTGAGAGCACCCGAGGGACGGGAGGCACAGCAAGCCAAGCCAAAACGCGATTGCGTTACACAGTTGGCACAGAAACCCTTGGGCCTGTCAATCCGCAGGAATGGGCCGCTGCAACGGGCCGTCCGACAGCAGGGGTGCAAGCAGGTGGAGCATCAGGGGCCGGTCGCACCTAGGCCACAAACGAAACGGGGCAGGCGCGAGCGCCTGCCCCGATCCGTTCAGCGGTGCGGGCGGGGCGAGCCCCGCCTGCGCGACATCAGAAGTCCATGTCGCCCATGCCGCCCATGCCGCCCATCCCGCCGCCGCCCTGGGGCATCGACGCAGACTTACGCTCGGGCCGCTCGGCCACCATCGCTTCGGTGGTCACCAGCAGGCCGGCAACCGACGAAGCGTCCTGCAGCGCGGTGCGCACGACCTTGGTGGGGTCGATGATACCGGCCTTCACCAGGTCCTTGAACTCGCCGCTCTGCGCGTCGAAGCCGAAGTTGTACTCGTTGTTGTCGAGTACCTTGCCGGCGATCACCGCGCCGTCTTCGCCGGCATTCTCGGAGATCTGGCGCAGCGGCGCCTGCAGCGCCTTGCGGACGATATCGACGCCGAAGCGCTGGTCGTCGTTGTCGGCCTTCAGCTTCGCCAGGATCAGGCTGGCGCGCGCCAGGGCGACGCCGCCGCCCGGAACGATACCTTCCTCGACCGCGGCGCGGGTCGCGTGCAGCGCGTCATCGACGCGGTCCTTGCGCTCCTTCACCTCGATTTCGGAAGCGCCACCGACGCGGATCACCGCGACGCCGCCGGCCAGCTTCGCCAGCCGCTCCTGCAGCTTCTCGCGGTCGTAGTCCGAGGTGGTCTCCTCGATCTGCGCCCGGATCTGCCCGCAACGACCCTTGATGTCGTCCTTCTTGCCGGCGCCTTCGACGATCGTGGTGTTCTCCTTCTCGATGAGCACCTTCTTCGCCTTGCCGAGCATCGCCAGGGTCACGGTCTCGAGCTTGATGCCGAGATCCTCGCTGATGACCTGGCCACCGGTCAGGATCGCGATGTCTTCCAGCATCGCCTTGCGGCGATCGCCGAAGCCCGGGGCCTTCACCGCCGCGACCTTCAGCCCGCCGCGCAGCTTGTTGACCACCAGGGTGGCCAGCGCCTCGCCTTCCACGTCTTCCGCCACGATCAGCAGCGGACGGCCGGACTGCACCACGGCTTCCAGCAGCGGCAGCATCGGCTGCAGACCGGAGAGCTTCTTCTCGAAGATGAGGATGTACGGCTGATCGAGATCGGCCACCATCTTCTCGGCATTGGTGATGAAGTACGGAGAGACGTAGCCGCGGTCGAACTGCATCCCCTCGACGACGTCGAGCTCGGTCTGGATGCCCTTGGCTTCCTCGACCGTGATCACGCCCTCGTTGCCGACCTTCTGCATCGCTTCCGAGATCATGCGGCCGATCTCGGCTTCGCCGTTCGAGCTGATCGTGCCGACCTGGGCGGTTTCCGCCGGGGTCGTGATCTTGCGCGTGCGGGCCTTCAGCTCGTCGACGATGGCCGCCACCGCGCGATCCACGCCGCGCTTGAGGTCCATCGGATTCATGCCGGCGGCCACCGCCTTGCCGCCCTCGCGCACGATCGCCTGGGCGAGCACGGTCGCCGTCGTCGTGCCGTCGCCGGCGATGTCGTTGGTCTTGGTCGCGACCTCGCGCAGCATCTGCGCGCCCATGTTCTCGAACTTGTCGGCCAGTTCGATTTCCTTCGCCACCGTCACACCGTCCTTGGTGATGCGCGGCGCGCCGAAGCTCTTGTCGATCACGACGTTACGGCCCTTCGGACCGAGCGTCACCTTCACCGCATCGGCGAGCACGTCCACGCCGCGCAGCAGGCGCTGGCGGGCGTCGCCGGAAAAGCGGACTTCCTTCGCAGCCATGTGTCTCTATTCCCTGTTCTTAGTTACGTTCGGAGAACTGGAAGCAGAAGGATCAAGCGGCCTTCGCATGAGCATGGTGGTTCTCCACGATGCCCATGATGTCGCTTTCCTTCATGATCAGCAGCTCTTCGCCGTCGAGCTTCACCTCGGTGCCCGACCACTTGCCGAACAGCACGCGATCGCCCGCCTTCACGTCGAGCGCCACGATCGCGCCCTGTTCGTTGCGCGCGCCGGGACCGACGGCGATCACTTCGCCTTCCATCGGCTTCTCCTTCGCGGTGTCGGGAATGATGATGCCGCCGGCCGTCTTCTCTTCCGCGGTGATGCGGCGGACGACGACGCGGTCATGCAGGGGACGAAACTTCGCCATGCGGATCGATCCTCTGATTGGGTTGCAGCCCGCACGGTCCCCCTCTCAGAGGCAGGTGGCAGGCTGTTAGCACTCCCCCGAGGAGAGTGCCAACGATCTAGTTTCCCCGCCGGAGCAAGTCAAGCGTTGAAGCAGCACTCCTGGTGTGCGAGTGCTAAGCTCTTGCGCAGCTTGCGTTTTTTCTTTGCGCCGAAGCGCGAAGATCGCTCATCCTGACGAACCCGCTCGAGGGTCGCACGTCACCAACCGGGCGGATGGGGAGCCAACACCGAGAACGCGCGGCACCGACCGCCACTTTCGCGCAAGGGACAGACAGCGATGGATTTCTCCCGCCAGATCGAAGGCTACCGGCTCACCACCGCCGAGATCCTTTACCACATGCCGGACCACCCGGCAGTCCTGCAGACCTTCGTCTGGCAGAATCTTGATCTGGCCCCCCGCTACCCGGTGCTCAGCCGCTTCCTCGCCTTCTGGGAGCGCGAGATCGAGGGCAAGCTCCACTCGGTCCGGGTCGCCAGCGCCGGCATCATCAAGCCGGCCGAGTTCCGGCACACGGACCATCTCCGGCATCTTCACTGAACCCGGCGCGCCTCCGGCGGCCCGGGCTCTGCCCGGGACCCGCTGGGGCCGCAAGGCCCCAGGCCCCGCCTGTTAAAAATAGCCCTCGCGCTTCTTCTGCTCCAGCGACCCACCATCCTCGCCGTCGCTGATCCGCCCCTGACGCTCCGAGGAAAACGCGCCCAGCGTCTCGCGCACCACGTCGGCCAGCGTCACCGCGTCGCTCTCGATCGCGCCCGTCACCGGCCAGCAGCCCAGCGTCCGGAACCGCACCTGCCGCATCTCGACCTGCTCGCCCGGCGCCCAGCGCATCCGCGCCTCGTCATCCACGACGATGAAAGCGCCGCCCCGCCGCACGACCGGCCGCGCCTCCGCGAAATAAAGCGGCGCCAGCTCGATATCGTGCAGCAGCGCGTAGCTCCAGATATCCGTCTCGGTCCAGTTCGAGAGCGGAAACACCCGCGCCGACTGCCCGCGCGACAGCCTCGTGTTATAGACGCGCCACAACTCCGGCCTCTGCTGCCGCGGCTCCCAGACATGGCCAGGATTGCGGATCGACACGACCCGTTCCTTCGCCCGGCTCTTCTCCTCATCCCGCCGCGCACCACCGAAGATCACGTCGTAGCCGCCCTCGTCGAGCGCCGCCTTGAGCGGCTCCGTGCGCATGATCGTCGTATAGCGGTCGCCGTAGTCGAACGGATTGATGCCGCCCGCCCGCCCCTCCTCGTTCGCATAAGCGATCAACCGGAACCCGTGCCGTTGCGCGAACCGGTCACGGAAATCGAGCAGCGACCGGAACTCCCAGGTCGAATCCACGTGCAGCAGCGGGAAGGGCGGCCGCCCCGGCGCGAAGGCCCGCATCGCCAGATGCGCCATCACCGTCGAATCCTTGCCCGCCGAGAACAGCATCACGGGCCGCGCCGCCTCGGCCACCGCCTCGCGGATGATATGGATCGCCTCCGACTCGAGCCATGCCAGGTGCGACGGCGCCGAGACGCCCTGGCCCCGAACCATCTCAGCCACATTGCCGCTCATACTGCCCCCCGTTTCTCGCGAGCCGCCCCTTACCAGAAGGACGGGCGTCCTTTCACGAAAAACCGCGCGGAACGCCGGCCGCCGCCACCGGCAGGTCGCACGCGCCGCTGTGATGCGTCCCCTCCGGGATGCCCGCGCGCACCGCATCCGACGGCGCCAGGTAGAAGATGTGGAAATCTCCTGCCGCGAGTGCCTGGTAGACGCGCCCATCCGGATCGATCAGCGTCCCGCCTCCGTCCACCACGCGCTGCTCCGAACTGCCATCGAGCTTCCGCAGCGTGATGCGCCCGCACAGCGCATATTCATGCGGCCCGGCGCCGCTGATCTCGATCTCCGCCTGTCCCTCCGGATGCGCTGCATCGAGCCGGAAACGCGCCACCTGATGACCATCGACGAACAGCACGGTGTCCTCGCTGATCTCGATCGGATCGACCATGTCGATCACGTGGAAACGCGCTCCCCCCGCCGCGGCCTGAAGGCCGGTCAGGAGGAGGAAAGCCCCGAGATAGCGGGGTCCGGCGCCGCGTGGCCGTGGCGGGAGCCAGCCGGGCGAGGCATGGCCCTCCCGGCCCGCCCTCACCGCACACCGCCGATCTCGCGCAGCTGCTTCGCGATCGTGTCGGCCCGCTCGGTCGCCAGCCGCATATTCCTGACCAGCTTCCCCATCGCCGGGTTGCCCGCCGACTGACGTTCGAACAGCTCGAGGCTACCTTCCAGAACCGTCAGCAGATTGGCGAGATCATGGGCCAGAGTCCGGATACGGCCGATTGTCTCTGGCTCCGCCAATTCTGCCTCCTCTCTCAGCGCAATCGGGCCCCAACCTTCGCCGCCGCCGCGACGACGCGTTGCGACACCGCCTCGATCTCGGCATCGGTCAGCGTGCGCTCTTTCGGCTGCAGCACGATCTCGATGCCCACCGACCGCGCCTCCGACGATAGCGCATACACATCGAAGATCGACGTGTCTGCGATCCCGCGATCGGCCGAACGCACCGCGCGCAAAACCGTTTCCGCGCTCACCTCGTGCGGCATGACGAAAGCGAAGTCGCGCCGCACCGGCTGGAAGGGCGCCAAATCGGGCGCTCCCCGCCGGCGCCGTTTGGCCGGTGCGACCGCATCGAGAAACAGTTCGAAGGCGGCGGCATTCCCGAGTTCCAGGTCCGCGACCAGCGAGGGGTGCAGCGTGCCGAACTGGCCGAGCACGATCTTCGGCCCCTGCCGCACCACGCCGGACTGGCCGGGATGATAATGCGCCGGCGCATCCGCGGTGACGCTGACCGCTTCCGCCGGCACGCCGAGCGAGGCGAGCAGCGCGAACAGGTCGGCCTTGGCGTCCATCGCCCCCCAGGGCCGCGCCGGGGCGGCCCAGTGTCGGGGCGTGGTCCCGCAGCGCAGCCCGGCCGCCAGCGTGTTCTGACCGTCCCTGCCGTACGCACCGCCGATCTCGAACAGGCGCGTATGGCCGAACCCGCGGGCCGCGTTGCGCGCAGCGGCCAGCGCCAGACTCGCGAGCGGCGTCGGCCGCATCTGATCGAGGTCGGCCGCGATCGGATTGAGCAGCCGCAGGCTCTCGGGCACCTCCCCGAACCGCGCCGCGCTGGCCCGGTCGAGGAAGGCGAAGCCCACGCATTCCGCGAGCCCCCGCGAGGCCAGCAGCCGCCGCACCCGCGCCACCCGCGCCTGCCCCGGCGACAGCGCCGCCGCCGGGACCGGCGCCGCCCGCGGCATCGAGACCGCCGCCACCGCGTCGATGCCGCCGATGCGCAGCACCTCCTCGATCAGTTCCGCCTCCGGGCCAATCTCGCGCGCGCCGGCAATCGCGGCATCGGCGCGCGCCGCTTCCACGCCCCGCGGCTCCGGTGCCGCGCCCGCCGCCACATCGTTGCGCCAGGGCGGCACCGAGACCGTGACACTCTCCGCATCCTGCGCCCGCACCGAAAAGCCGAGCCGCTCGAGGATCCCCACCGCGGTGCCAGGCTCGATCGCCGACCCGCCAAGCGCCGCGATGCGCGCGAAACGCAGCCGCGCCTCCCGCTGCCATGCCGGTTCGCCGCCGGCTTCGGTCAGCGCCGAAACCTCGCCGCCGCCATGGCCCGCGATCATGCACGCCGCCGCGACCGCATAGTCGCGCAAGCGCGACGGATCGATGCCGCGCTCGAACCGTGCCCGCGCATCGCTCGAGATCTGGTGCCGCCGCCCGGTCAGCGCGATCCGAATCGGATCGAACAGCGCGCATTCGATGAACACATCCGTCGTGCTCGCGTCGCTGCCGCTCGCCTCGCCACCGACGATCCCCGCCAGCGACACGACACCGCCGGCGTCGGCGATCACGAGATCCTGTTCCGTGACCGTCACATCGCGGCCCGCGAGTGTTGCGAACGTCTCGCCGGCCCCCCGCCGCAAGGTCAATGTGCCGCCGGCCAGTTTGGCGGTGTCGAAGACATGCAGCGGTCGTCCGAGGTCGAACGTGAAATAATTGGTCACGTCCACAAGCAGGTTGCGCGGCCGCAGACCGATCTGGGTCAGGCGGCGCTGCATCCAGTCCGGCGACGGTCCGTTGCGCACGCCGCGCACGCTGATGCCGACAATCCACGGGCAGGCTTCCGGCCACTCGACACGCCATTGGACCGCCGCCGGCGCGCTCCCCGCGACAATCTCTCCCGCCCAAGGCTTCAACACGCCAAGCCCCGCCGCGGCGAGATCGCGCGCCACCCCGCGCACCGCGAGCGCGTCGCCGCGATTGGGCGTCACGCCGATCTCGATCACCGGATCGTCGAGCCCGGCCCACCCCGCATAATCGAGCCCGGGCGGCGTGCCCTCCGGTAGTTCGATGATGCCGTCATGGTCCTCGCCGAGCGCCAGCTCCCGCGCGCTGACCAGCATCCCGGCGCTCGCCACGCCGCGGATCTCGCCCACCTTGAGCGTGATTCCGGTCCCCGGAATGAACGCGCCCGGCGGCGCGAACACCGCGCTCATGCCGGTGCGCGCATTGGGCGCACCGCATACCACGGTGATTTCGTCCCCGCCCGCCTCGACCCGGCAAACGCGCAGCCGGTCCGCATTCGGATGCGGCACCGCCTCGATCACCCGCGCGGTGCGAAATGGCGCGAGGCGCTCGGCCGGATTGTCGACGCTCTCCACCTCGAGTCCGATCGCCGAGAGCGTATCGACGATCCGCGACAGCGGCGCATCCGTCGCCAGGTGTTCCCGCAACCAGGAAAGCGAAAACTTCACGCCACGCCCTCATGCAGCGTGACGGGCGCGCAAGCCGGGGTTCCGTAATGCCGGAGCCAGCGAATGTCGCTTTCGTAGAACGGCCGCAGATCGGCGATGCCATGCTTCAGCATCGCCAGCCGCTCGACGCCCATGCCGAACGCAAATCCCTGCCACTCCCGCGGATCGATGCCGCAATTGGCGAGCACGTTCGGATGCACCATGCCGCTGCCGAGAATCTCGAGCCAGTCACCGCCGGCGCCGATTTCGCCACTGCGCCGGTTCCACCCGATATCCACCTCCATGGAAGGCTCGGTGAACGGAAAATAGCTCGCCCGGAACCGCACCGGCAGGGAGGCGATCCCGAAGAAAGCGCGCAGGAAATCGATGATGCAGCCCTTCAGGTGCCCGAGCGTGATGTCCCGGTCGATCGCCAGCGCCTCGCATTGGTGGAACATCGGACTATGCGTCGCATCGTGATCGGCCCGGAATGTCCGCCCCGGCGCGATCACCCGGATCGGCGGCGGCTCGCGCAGCATGGTGCGGATCTGCACCGGACTGGTATGGGTGCGCAGCACGCGCGCCTCGCCGTCCTGCGCCGCCAGATAGAACGTGTCGTGATCGTCGCGCGCCGGATGATGCGCCGGAATGTTGAGCGCGCCGAAATTGTTCCAGTCGCTCTCGATGTCCGGCCCCTCGGCGACCGCAAACCCCATGGCCCCCAGGATCGCCACGATCTCCTCGATCGTTCTCGAGACCGGATGAATCGATCCCACAACATCCGGCACCGGCGGCAGCGTCACGTCGATCCGCTCGGCCGCGATCCTGGCCGCGATCTCGGCCGCCTCGAGCGCCTGCTTGCGCGCCTCGACAGCCGCCGTCAGCGCATCGCGCAGCCGGTTCAACTCCGCGCCGCGCGCGCGCCTCGCTTCGGGATCGAGGCTCCCGAGCTGCTTCAATTGCTGCGTGATCGCACCGGACTTGCCGAGCAGCTCGACGCGCACCGCATCGAGCGCGCGCAAATCACCTGCCGCCGCAATTCGGTCAATGAATTCGTTCAAACGTGCCTCCGCGGGCAGGGGCTCTGCCCCCTCGCCATCGGTGCTTGAACCGATGGCGCACACGATGGCGAGCCCGCTGGGGCCGGAAGGCCCCAGACCTCATCACTTAGGCTGATAATGCCGCTTTGACGCGGTCGACGATGACAGCGAAGGCCGCCTCGTCGTCATAGGCGATCGCGGCAAGCACCTTGCGGTCGAGCTCGATGCCGGCCTTCTTCAGCCCGTCCACGAACCGGCTGTAGGTCAGCCCATGCGCCCGCACGGCCGCATTGATCCGCTGGATCCAGAGGCCCCGGAACTCCCGCTTCTTCACCCGCCGGTCACGATAGGCATATTGCAGCGACTTCTCGAGCCGCTCCCGCGCCGCCCGGTAGGTCGTGCCGGACCGGCCGACGAACCCCTTGCTCTGCGCCAGAACCTTCTTGTGCCGTGCGTGGGTCGTAACCCCGCGCTTCACGCGTGCCATTGCTCAGTCTCCGGTTAGAGGCCGTAAGGGGCCCATTGCTTGACGGTCAGCCCATCCGCATGGGTCAGCACCTGGCTGCCGCGGTTGCTCCGCTTCGCCTTCTGGCTGCGCGCCGACAGATTGTGGCGCTTTTTGCCGGGACCGGCGAGCACCTTGCCCGTCGCGGTGATCTTGAACCGCTTCTTCACCGAAGACTTCGTCTTCATCTTGGGCATTTGCATCTCCTCTACGCTGCCGCGCCCAGCCTTGCCCCATGGCACGCGAGCACGCGTCGCGGCCGGGCATGCCCAATTCCAGGCCCGGAGCGCGCGAACGAAGCGGGGCCTATACGCGCGGCCCCTCCCCCTGGCAAGCACGCCCATGGCCCGCACCCGCGCCGACGCCCGCCTCCTCGAACTCGGCCTCGCCGAGAGCCGAACCCGCGCCCAGGCCCTCATTCTCGCCGGCCTCGTCTTCACCGGTGAGCGCCGCGTCGGCAAACCCGGCGACCTGCTCCCCGCCGACGCGCCGCTCGAATTGCGCGGCCGCGACCACCCCTGGGTCTCGCGCGGCGGCGTCAAGCTCGCCCACGGGCTCGACCATTTCGGCCTCTCGCCCGAAGGCAGGATCTGCCTCGATGTCGGCGCCTCCACCGGCGGCTTCACCGACGTGCTGCTCTCTCGCGGCGCGACGCGCGTTCATGCGGTCGATGTCGGCCACGGCCAGCTCGCCTGGAAGTTGCGTCAGGACCCGCGAGTAACAATCCACGAGCGAACGAATGCGCGCACGCTCGATGCCGAAACCATCCCCGATCCGGTCGCCGCCCTGGTGTGCGACGCTAGCTTTATCGGACTCGAAACAATCCTGCCCGCCCCACTCGCGCTGTGCGTCCCGGGCGCGTGGGCCGTGGCACTCATCAAGCCGCAATTCGAAGCGGGCCCTGCGCGGGTCGATCGCGGCGTCGTGCGAGACGCCGCGATTCGCCAGGAAATCTGCGAAAAAATCGCGGCATGGTGGTCGGAACGCGCCGGTTGGCGCGTGCTCGGGATCGAGCCCAGCCCCATTCTCGGACCCGAGGGCAATCAAGAATTTTTGATCGCCGCACGCCTCGACTGTCAATCTGGGATGACGCTTGTAACGAAATGACCGAAATTGTCACCATTTCGGTGTTGCTGGGCGGCGCATCGCCGACTATGGCACCTAGACCGCACGCCGGCTGAGATTTGAGGCGCTGGGGTGTGGCCTCCGCGTTGGCGATTCGTCGCCAGCACGGCTATCGCATTTCAGCGGGCGTGGGGGGCTCTCCCCCCACGCCATTTTCTTCGCGAAGGATGATCCCGCCGCCGAGAACGCGGCTGTCGCGATAAAAAACACAGGCCTGGCCCGGAGCCGGCAAGGCCGGCTCCGCGAACGTCACCACTGCCCCGCCCTCCCCCTCCGGCCGCACCACCGCCTCCCGCAGCTTGTCGCGAGACCGCAACTGAACCGCGCACGCCGTCTGCCCAGCGGCAATCAGCCAATTCACCTCCCGCAAGCGCACCTGCATGACCTGGCCGCGCCGCTCCCCCACCACCACGCGCCTGGCCCGCGGATCGAGCGCGAGCACGGCCGGCCGCGCCCCATCCGCGCTGCCCGGCAAACCCAGCCGCTTCGTCTGGCCCACCGTATAATGCGCAATCCCGCGATGCTGACCGATCACCCGTCCCTCGCGATCGACGATGTCGCCGGGCATCCCCGCATCGGGCCGCATCCTGGCCACCAGCGCCGCATATCCCCCTTCGGGCACGAAACAAATATCCTGGCTGTCCGGCTTGGCCGCAACCGCCAGCCCGAGCCGCGCCGCCTCCGCCCGGACGCGGTCTTTGGTCGGCATGTCGCCCAGCGGGAACCGGCAGAATTCCAGTTGCGCCCGGGTGGTCGCGAACAAAAACCAGCTCTGATCCCGCGCCGCATCGGCAGCCCGGTGCAGCTCCGCGCCCTCCGCGCCCTCGACCCGCCGCACATAATGGCCGGTCGCCAGCGCCGCGGCACCCAGTTCGCGCGCGAGCGCCACGAGATCGGTGAACTTCACGCTCTGATTGCAGCGCACGCACGGGACCGGCGTCTCGCCGGACGCGTAACTATCGGCGAAATCGCGGATCACCGCCTCGCGAAACCTCGCCTCCGCATCGATCACGTAATGCGGAATCCCCAGCGCCGCCGCCACGTCGCGCGCATCGTGGATATCCTGACCCGCGCAGCACGCGCCACGCTTTCCGACCGCCTTGCCATGATCGTAAAGTTGCAAGGTCACGCCGATCACATCGTGCCCAGCCTCGTGCATCAGCGCGGCCACCACGCTGCTGTCGACACCGCCCGACATCGCCACAACTACGCGCATCACACTGTTGCCTCCGGCGGACAGGGCTCCGCCCTGCACCCGCTTGGGGCCGGAAGGCCCCGGCCCCCTTCACTCAAGAGCAGCGGGGTCTTAGCCTCGCGGGCACAGAAGAACAAATCAGGGGAACGTCCATGAGCGAACCCATGCCGCCGACCCCGGACGGGGTCATCGCCTATCTCTCCGTCGCCGGCGGCGCCGACGCGATCGACTTCTACAGAAAGGCCTTCGGCGCCACCGAAATCGCCCGCATGACGGCGCCAGATGGCAAGCGCCTGATGCATGCCCGCCTCGGGATCAACAACGGCATCCTGATGCTGTCCGACGATTTCCCCGAATATCACGACGGAAAGCCCTCCGCCCCGCAGCCGGGCGCGCCCACCGGCGTCACGATGCACATGCAGGTCCCCGACGTCGACGTGGTCTTCGCCCAGGCCATCGCCGCCGGCGCCACCCCGATCATGCCCCCCGCCGACATGTTCTGGGGCGATCGCTACGCCCAGCTGCGCGACCCGTTCGGCCACCGCTGGTCGCTGGGCGCCACGCTGAAACTCGCACCACGGCGGTAACCATGGTCCTCGATGACAGAATCTATCAGCAGATTGTCAACTCGCGCACCGAAATCGTGAAGTGCGGTCTATTGAGAAATGGTCTTAAGCCGGCGGGGGTTTTTCATCCCTATATTGGAGAAGCTTTATGTAGTTCAGGTGGCATCTACTTCGTCGGGAAAGCAACACGCGGCAGCTGGTATTCTGACCAGATAGATTCAACTGCCGAAGAGGCGATCAAACGAACAATATCTTTTATTGACGAAGGCCTTCGGGGCGAGTTGGGCAACCCCTTTTGGTGTTTCTGCAACCAACTCGTGATCGAAGCGTTCGGTTCGAGTTTGATAACTGCAAAAAGACGCTGGGGCTGGTCGAACCTACTTAAAGTCGGGGCGTTTTCTGAACAAAACGATTGTGGACCGGACAAATGGGGACCGGAGATGGTAGATGCTCAAAGAGCTTCGTGCATCTGCGCTCTGAAGTTTGAGCTAAGTTTGTTACGAAACTCGGTCGTCTATGTAGGCTCCGCCGCAAATAACTTCGGTATCGTTTATGAAATAAAAAAACAAAATCAGTTCGAACGTTCTCCTGGAGTGCCTGAGGACGCTGGCACGTATGAAGCTCGATTAGACCATAACAACATTGTTGTTTACGGTCCTCATCCGAGAGCGATACCAGCAGGTCACCAGAGAATCTCAATACTGGACAGACTGCGACACCTTTTGGCCGAAAGAGCGGCACCGCGTTAGCTGCCTGACCGTCGCCAACTAACGGGGTCTGGGGCCCGCGGCCCCAGCGGGGATGCAAGGGGCAGAGCCCCTTGCCCGCCGGAGGCGTCATTTCTGCGCGTTGCGCACGCCCGCCGGCAACTTCACCTTCAAACCATCCAGTTGCGGCGTCATAACGATCTGGCACCCGAGCCGGCTCGTCGCGGTCAGCCCGAATGCGAGATCGAGCATGTCCTCCTCGTCCTCGGTCGCCTTCGCGAGCTTGCCGTACCAGGAGGGATCGACGATCACGTGGCAGGTCGAGCAGGCCAGCGAGCCTTCGCACGCGCCCTCGATGTCCACGCCGTGCTTATGGGCGATTTCCAGGACCGATAGGCCGAGCGGCGCTTCCACTTCGCGTTCCTGGCCGTCCCGCTCGACGAAAATCATCTTCGGCATAGTCTGTCAGGCACCATCCGCGCAGGCCACGCGAGCCTCGGCGCGCAGGCCTGCATATGCCTCGCCAAGCCGTTCGATCGCCATCTCGATATCGCCGGCGCTCGTAAATCGTCCGACCGAGAGGCGCAAGGTCGCCCCCGCCTCCGCCGCATCGAGCCCGAGCGCGGTCAGCACGTGGCTCGGCGCAATTTCCGCGGAGGTGCAGGCCGAGCCCGTGGACATGGCGATCCCGGGGCAGGCCTCGATCAGAGAGGCGGCCCGCACGCCCGGGAAGCGGAGGCTGAGATTGCCGGCGAGCCGCCCCTCGATCGGCCCGTTCAGGCCGAGCCCCGGGATCCGCGCCCGCAGCCCCGCCAGCAGCCGGTCGCGCAGCGCGCCGATCCGCGCCTGTTCCGCCGCCATCTCCGCCCGCGCGATCCGGCAAGCCTCGCCGAACCCGACCGCGAGCGGCGCCGGCACCGTCCCCGATCGCAGCCCGCGCTCCTGCCCGCCCCCCGAGAAGAGCGGCGCGAGCCTGACCCTCGGTCGCCGCCGCACGAAGAGCGCGCCGATCCCCTTAGGCCCGTAGAGCTTGTGCGCGCTGACCGAGGCCAGATCGACGCCCCAGTCGCCGAGCGCGAGCGACACCTTTCCGGCGGCCTGCGCGAGATCGGTGTGAAAGCGCGCGCCTGCCGCGTGCGCGGTCGCGGCCAGCGCCGGCAGGTCCTGCAACAGCCCGGTTTCGTTGTGCGCCGCCATGACGCTGAGCAGCAGCGCGCCCTCGAGGGCCCGCGCGAGCCGCGCCGGATCGGCCCGCCCATCCGGCCCCACCGGCAGCACGACCGGCTCGAACCCTTCCCGCTCCAGATCCCGCACGCTCTCGAGCACGCATTTATGCTCGGTCGCGAGCGTCACGATCCGCCGCCGCTCGCCCGGCCCCGTGAACCGCGCGAACCCCTTGATCGCGAGGTTGTTGGCCTCCGTTGCGCCACTCGTGAAGACGATCTCACGCGCCTCGACGCCGAGCAGCGCCGCCACTTCCGCGCGCGCCGCCTCGACCGCCTCGGCGGCCTCGCGACCGACCCCGTGCTCGACGCTGTGCGGATTGCCGAACCGCGCGCCGAACCAGGGCAGCATCGCCTCCACGACCCGCGGGTCGCAGGGCGTGGTCGCCTGATTGTCGAGATAGATCACGCGCACGCCGCCTGCTTCCCCCCGGCATAGGCTCGCGCGAACGCCGCGACCTCGTCCTCGCCGGCATTCCAGGCCAGCGACACGCGGATCGCACATGCCGCGAACGGCGCCAGCCCCATCGCCTGAAGCACCGGGCTTGCCCCGATCTTCCCCGAGCTGCAGGCCGCTCCGGCCGAAACCGCCACGCCCGCCAGGTCGAGGGCAATCACCTGGGCCTGCGCCGACCGGCCCGGCAGAGCGAGACAGGTCGTATTCGCGATCCGCGCGCCGGCCCCGCACACGACGGCGCCGCGCCCGACCGCGACCGCCTCGACGGCGTCCCGCAACGAGGTCAGCCGCGCCGGCTCGGGCGCGCAACCGCACGCCGCCGCGAACCCCGCGATCGCCGCCAGCGCCGGCGTCCCGCCCCGCCGGCCCCGCTCCTGCCCGCCGCCGGCCATCACCGCCGTCACCTCGAGGCCGGGTGCCAGCAGCAGCGCCCCGGCGCCGGCCGGTCCACCCATTTTATGGCTCGACACCGCGAGGCTGCTCGCCCCCAGCGCCCCGAGATCGACCGCCATGCGCCCCGCCGCCTGCACCGCATCCACATGCAAAAGCGCGCCATGGGCCCGGCACAGCAGCGCCGCCTCGGCGATCGGATGCAGCACGCCGGTCTCGTTGTTCGCCAGCATCAGGCAGACCAGCGCCGGCTCACCCCCCCGCAGCGCCGCCTCCAAAGCTTCGAGCCGCACCTGCCCGCCCTCGCTCACCGGCAATCGTTCGGCCTCGGGCGCCGCCGCGAGCACGGCCGGATGCTCGGTCGCCCCCACCAGCAGGCGCCGGCCGCGCCCGAGCCCATGCACCGCAAGCGCATTCGCTTCGGTCCCGCCCGAGGTGAAGACGCAATCCGCCGTCCGCGCCCCGAAACGGGCCGCCACCCGCTCCCGCGCTCGCTCGAGCATGCCCCGGGCGGCCTGGCCGGCCCGATGCACCGACGCCGGATTTCCGGTGATTTCCAGCGCCTCCAGCATCGCCGCCCGGGCCTCCGGACGCAGCGGTTCGGTGGCGTTGGCGTCGAGATAGGCCAGAGGCATGCGTCCTTCGCGCATCAAGGCTCCGCGAAATATGGCAGAATCGTGAGAGGTGGGCGCTGATTCCTGTGTCATCTCGGCGCGACGTTTGCCTATATTTGGTCATCCCGACGCTGGCTGAAGGCGCCCGGCCTGAGCGCTTGTGCAGCAGGGATAAAGGCGCCGCGGCCGCCCGCAAGGGCACAAGCAGGGCCGGATGGGGGAGGGGTTCGCGTCCCCTACGTGCGGGGCATAGCACGGCATTGGACGCGTGGACGTGTTGAGGATCCGCCCCATGCCCGGGGAGCGGACAAGGGACAGAATCGAAAACCCATGCCTGAGGTTATGTTCGCCGGCCCCGACGGCCGTCTCGAAGGTCGCTATCACCACAGCCGGGAACAGGGCGCGCCGCTTGCCCTGATCATGCACCCCCACCCGCTGCATGGGGGTACGATGAACAACCGCATCACCTACACGATGTATCAGAGCTTCCAGAAGCTCGGCTTCTCGGTGATGCGCTTCAACTTCCGGGGCGTGGGCCGCAGCCAGGGCCGCTATGACGGCGGCATCGGCGAGATCGGCGACGCCGCCGCCGCGCTCGACTGGATGCAGATGGTCAACCCGAGCCATGGCGGCCTCTGGATCGCCGGCTATTCGTTCGGCGCCTTCGTCGGCATGCAGCTGCTGATGCGCCGCCCGGAAGTCTCGGGCTGGATCAGCGTCGCCCCGCCGGCCAGCCACTACGATTTCGGCTTCCTCGCCCCCTGCCCCTGCGGCGGCCTGCTGATTCACGGCGAAGCCGACGAGCTCGTCCCGGAGCCGACGGTCCGCAAGCTCGTGGACAAGCTGAACACCCAGAAAGGCGTCTCGGTGGACTACCGGATCTTCGCCGGCGCCGACCACGTCTTCGCCAACCACGCCGAGCAGGTCAGCGCGGCCCTCGAGGATTACGTCTCCAAGGTGCAGGCGCGGAAGACGATGGCGCTGGCGGCCGACTGAGCCGGACCCGCGCCTCGTTCGGGCAGGGCTCTACCCTGCCGTCCTGGGGTCTGGGGCCGTCCGGCCCCAGTTTGTCCCGGGCGGAGCCCGGGCCGCCGGAGCCGCGCCTCACCGTGGCAGGCAGAGATACTCCCAAACCATCGTCGCGCCCGCGAGCGCGGTGATCTCGGAGACATCGTAAGCGGGCGCCACTTCGACGAGATCCATGCCCGCGAACGCCAGGCCACCAAGCCGCCGCAGGATCGCCTGCGCCTGCCAGGAGGCAAGGCCGCCGATCTCCGGCGTGCCGGTGCCAGGCGCGAAGGCCGGATCCAGCGTATCGATATCGAAACTGAGATAACAGGGGCCAGCGCCGACCACCTCGCGGATTCGCGCGGCGACCGAGGATGGCCCTTGTTCATGAACGTCCTGCGCGCAGACGATCGAAACGCCCTGCGCCACCGTCCAGTCCCAGACCTCGCGCGGCATGGGGCTGCGGATGCCGATCTGGATCGTGCGGCGCGGATCGATCAGGCCCTCCCGGATGGCGTGATAAAAAACCGACCCGTGCCCGAACAGCTGACCGAAACTGTCCGGCCACGTATCGACATGCGCGTCGAAATGCACCAGTCCGAGCGGCGCGGCCATGCGCCGGCGCAGCGCCCGCAGCAGCGGCAGCGTGATGCCGTGTTCGCCGCCGAGTGCCACGAGATGCTCGAAATCGGCCGCATGCTGCTCGATCAGCGCCAGGCTCTGCGGAATATCGCCGAGCGCGATCGGGAAATCGCCGATATCCGCGACCGGCAAAGTTTTCGGATCGATCCAGGATATCGGATGCGCGCCATCGACCAGCATGGCGCTCGCCCGACGGATCGCGGCAGGGCCGAAACGCGCGCCGGCCCGATGGGTCGTGCCGATATCGAGCGGAATCCCGGCGATCGCGATCGGCGCCGAGCGATCCTGCCGCGCGATGCCGAGAAAACTTGGCGGGGTCGCGAACGTGGGCGGCGTCGTGCTCAAGGCGCGGTTTCGTGCAGAGCCGGGTGCGCGGCGCGGTAGGAAACCGGACTCGAGAAATAGGCGCTGAGCAGGATGTAGCCGGCGATGCCGATCGAGCCGTGCATGGCAACGAGCAGCAGCGACACCGGCCGGCGGCGCAGATGCGTCACGAGAATGACGAGACCGCCCAGGAACGCCACCACCAGAAGGAGGGCGGAAAGCGATCCGAAAGCGCTCGCCCCTTGCGGCATGGTGCGCTGCGCATGGCCGAGCGCCTGCCAGAGCACGACCAGGCCGATCGCGCCGGCAGCGCCATGCGCCCACCCGATGACGGGCGCCTGGGCAGGCGGGGTATCGCGCAGCAGGTAGAAGCCGCCGAGCGTCAGGCCGAGCAGCACGGTGAAACCGAGGATCAGAACGGCAGCGATCAGCATGGCTTTCCTCTGCCTCATGCAAGGGGAAGAAGAAAGGGCCTGCCTTTTTGGTGGCGTAATCGCAACTAAAGCCCGGAGCGGGATGCGTTTGGCTGGATGCGTGACGCAACGGTGCGCCCGAGACGCTCGGCGGCGTCGTTTTGCCATTGGGCGGCCAGACCGGGCATGGCGGCGAGCGCGCGGAGTTCGGCGGCCGAGAATCGGCGGTTGCGCAGGAGGCGGAGAAATCGCGCGAACGGCCATTCGGGGTTGGGCCGATCGAGCAGTTCGACAGCTGCGCCGGGCCCGATCCGGCCCGGTTGCGCGACGCGGAAATACCAGCCGGACCGGCCGGTGCGGGTCATCGCGGCGACCATGCGCGGGTCGCCGTAGCGGAGCGCCAGAGTCCGGCAAGGCTGGCGCGGCTGGCAGGCGATCAGTTCCGCCGTGCCCACGAGCAGCCGGTCGCCCAGGCAGAGCGTGGTTTCGTCGGCGCCGTCGATGGTCAGATTCTCCCCGAAGCCGCCGGGGATCAGCAGCGCCGCGTGCTCGGGAAAGTCGGCGCGCCAGGCCGCGTAATGCGCGAACGGGTAGCCATAGACGGCCTTGTCGGGGCCGCCATGGTGACGCAGGTCGCCGACCTCGTCGCCGGCCAGCCCGGTCTCGGTGACCGCGATTGGGGTTTCAACCGGGTGCTTCACGAAGGCGGTGCGCCGCTTGCCGAGCGACGCGACCTTGCCGACGCGAACGGAGAGAAGGTTCAATGTTCCCCCCGCCGGTTCGGGAGCCTCCCTGCTCGCCGCAGGCGATTCATAAAACGCGCCGCAGGCGATCCATAAAACCCGCCGCAGGCGATCACCAAAACCCGTCTGCCCCGAACAGCTTCTTCCACCGGAACTGCGCCCGCTCCAGCGCGTCGCCGCGGCCCGCTGCGAGAAACCCGCGCACGACCCCGGCACCGTAGCCGTGCCCAAGGTCGGCCGCGAGGGTCCCGGCCACTTCGGCGTCGTTCAGAGCCCCGAGCGCATCCTGCAGCTTGCCCAGCCGCGCGAGGAATTTGCGCGTCGCCTTTCCGGGGAAAAGGGGTGCGAGGAACTCCGCGGCATAGCGCAGCCGCTTCGCCTGCTTGCGCAGTTCGTGCCGGGCTTCGGGCGAGAGCGCACGCAGGTCGGAACCCGGCATGACGAGATGGCGATGCCGGCGCGCGAGGGCCTTGGCGGCAAAATCCTCGATCGGACCGGCCAGCGCGTCGTCCGTCTCCGGCATGTCGCGCCAGGGGCGCAGGCTCGGCAGCAGCGCCAGGTCGAGCCTGAGCTCGCGCCAGGCGGGGCTGGCCAGATAGGCGGCGACCGCGCGGTAGGCTGCCTGGCGTTGCCGATCGGCGCGGGCCAGCATCTTGCGGACCGCGCCGTCCTCGGGGAAGCGGGCGCCGATCTCGGCGCCGACACCCTCGGCGAAGACGTCCCAGTCGCGGGCCGTACCCAGAAGGCGGGCGAGGGATTTGAGCCGCGCATGGACGCCGCGGAGCTCGGCACAGTCCGCGGCGGGGCGGAAAAGCGCGAGCGCCGAGCGAAGGCGGCGCAATCCGACGCGCATCTGATGCACCGGTTCGGGAGTCACGGCCCCGGGGACGCGCGTCGCCCAATGCAGCACGACATCCACGAGGTGAATGAGCACGGTCTCGAAGGCCTCGCCGACGCTCACGCCGGGCGGGATGCGGGGCGCGCCGAGATGGCGCGGGGCGACGAGCTGGCCCCGGGCGGTGGCGGCGGCTTCGGCGGCCAGGCCGGCTTCGGGGATGCCGAGCGGCAGCGCGGCGGCGACTTCGCGCGCCACCGAGACCAGGCTCGCGGGTTCGCCTTCGAGGCGCAGGCGGCAGGTCGGGGTTTCGTGAACGAGGCCGCGGATCGCCCCCTCCAGCAGGGTGAGGCGGGTCTCGCCGGCCGGATCGCTGAGGGCCAGGCGCCTTGCCTGGCCGGAGAAGGCGCCGACGGGCACGAGCCGGTCGGGCAGCGGTTCGGGAAGAGCGGCCGGGCTGCCTGCCTCATGGATCACCGGCGCCGCGGCCGCCGGCGGCCACTCGGTGGGACGGATCGGCACCAGGCGCTCGAGGCGCCAGCGGCCCCGCTGTTCGGCGAGCACAAGGCCGCGATCGGCCAGCTCGCCATCCGGTCCGTCGTGCCAGACCACATGGACCGGGCTCGTGCGCCAGCGGCCGAGGCGGCGGCGGATCAGGGCCGGCTCCCGCAGCAGGCGGGCAGCCTGGCCGGGCGGGAGCGCGAACTCGAGCGAAAGCCGGGAGGAAAGCCGGGAAGCGAGATCGGGGTCGGGCCGGAGAGCGGGGTGCCCTGCGGGAACGAGATCGGCCGGGACGGGCGGGGCGGCTTCGCTCAGCTGGCCATCTCCGGCAGGTCGCGCGGGCACAGGAAACGGACGAGACGCCCGCCGCCTTCGCCCAGATCGCGCCATTCCGAAGCGATGGTGAATTCGGCGAGCGCGCCAGCCGGGAAACCCTCCGCCAGGCGGCGCAGCATTCCCTCGGCTTCATGACGGTTCGATGACACACAGTGCCCCCGCGCGAGCGCGATCGCAAGCTCGTGCAGGCCCGGATTGTGCCCGACCAGCATGAGGCTGCGCACCGTGCTCGCCACCCCGTGCAGCACGCCCAGCAACTGCGCGGCGCTCGCCAGATAGAGCCGGTCGAGCGGCTCGATGATCGGCATCTCGTCCCAGGGTTCGATCGCCTCCAGGGTCTGCATCGTGCGCCGCGCGGTCGACACCAGCACCACGTCGGGCACCAGCCCGAGCGAATGGATCGCCGCGCGCATCTGCGCCGCGGCGCGGCGACCTTTCGGACTCAGGCCGCGCGCATGGTCGGGCAAGGCTGGATCGTCCCAGGCCGACTTCGCATGGCGCAGGAGCAGGAGCTGGCGCATGAAACAGGGATGGTTGCGGGAGGGTCAGTCTTCCCGCGGCGCCGGCCCTTGTCGAGACCCGTCTTGCAGCGCGTCGGCAAGGCTCACCTGCCCGCTGCCCCGAGCGGCCGGCTTGGGCTGGCTCGGCGCCGGACCCCAGCCCGTGAGGTAGGCGAGGCGCAACCGCACCGGCACCCGCCCCTGCTCGGTCGGCAAGGAAGCGAGCGCCATCGGCAGCAGCGCGCGCGGCGGCGGCCGCCGCTCACGCTCGCGCAGCGCATTCGTCTCCCCGGCGGCCCGCAAATCGTGCAGCAGCGCCAGCGGATCGGCATAGGCGAGCCGCATCTCGTCCGCGTCGGCCACCGGCAGGGCGAAGCCGGCCCGCTGCAGCAGCGCCGCGCAATCATAGAGATCGGCGAAGGGTGAGACCCGCGGCGCGGCGCCGCCGCGCAGCGCCGCCTCCGCCTCGGTGAGTGCGCGGCGCAGCGCGTCGAGCGTGCCCAGCACCGGAAGGCTCGCCAGAAAGAGCCCGTCCGGACGCAGCGCGCGGCGGATCTGGATCAGCGCGCCCGGAAGATCATTGACCCAGTGCAGCGACAGATTCGCCACCACCAGGTCGAAGCTCGCGGGCGCGAAGGGCAGCCACTCCTCGTCGCCGGCGACCGCGAGCTTGGTGCCGAGCGCGGCCAGGCGCGCCGAGAGATCGAAGCAAACCGGCTCGATCCCGCGCGCCCGCAGCCGCGGCGCGACGATTCCGCGCCCGCCGATATCGAGGGCGAAGCGAAACCGGTGCGTCGTGTCGTCCAGCCGATCGAGCAGCCGGTCGGCGGCCTCGGCCAGGATCGGCTCGACACGGGAGATGCCGGACGCCGCGCGGTCCCGGCGGCGCCGTACCGCACGCCGGTCGAAAATCTCCATCAGATCGCTCAACGCATCTCGCTTCTGCTACCGTCGCGTGCATGCGCCCGCTGCGCACGTTGCTGGATGTGGTGTTGCCACCGCTTTGCGTCGCCTGCGAGGCACGCGTCGCCGAGCCGGGTGCGCTCTGCCCCGATTGCTTCGCCCGGATGCGGCCGATCGGCAGCCCGGCTTGCCCCGGTTGCGGTCACCCGCTGCCCGCTTCCCCCGCGCGGCACTGCGAGCGCTGCGCCGCCGACCCGCCGCCCTGGGGCGAGGCACGGGCCGCCTTCGCCTACGACCCCGCCTCGCGCGCGCTCGTGCTCGGGCTCAAGCGCGGCGGCCGGCGCGAGAACGCCACGGTCCTCGGACGGCAGATGGCGCGCGCCGGGGCCGCGCTCCTGGCTCGCGCGGACTGGCTCGTGCCGGTGCCGCTCCACCGGCTGCGCCTCTGGACGCGCGGCTTCAACCAATCGGCGCTGCTCTCCCGGGAATTGCAGGCCGGACGGCGGCCGCCGCTGCTGCCCGACGCGCTGCGGCGGGTGCGCCGCACGCCGATGCTCGGGCACCGCAGCCCGGCGCAGCGCATGATCCTGCTCGAAGGCGCGATCACGGTGCGGCGGACCCGCCGCCCGATGCTCGCCGGCGCCCGCATCCTGCTGATCGACGACGTGCTGACCTCGGGCGCCACCGCGCGCGCCTGCGCGCAGGCCCTGCTTGACGCGGGCGCCGCCCATGTCGACCTACTCGTGGCGTGCCGTACCCTCGATCCGCGCCTCTGAGCGCCGGGCGGAGCGGAGCCTGGAGAGCCGGATGCCGAGCGTCGAAATCTACACCCAGCCCTGGTGCCCCTACTGCGCCCGCGCGATCAACCTGCTGGAGCGCAAGGGCGTGCCCTTCCGCGAGATCGACGCGCCACCCGGCAGTCCGGCCCGAGCCGAAGCCGTGCGCCGCGCCGGCGGCAGCCCGACGGTGCCGCAAATCTTCATCCATGGCCGGCATATCGGTGGCAGCGACGCGTTGCTGGCGCTGGACCGGTCGGGCGAGCTCGACACGCTGCTGGCCGCCCTCTGAGCGGCGCGGCACAGGCGGGAGATCGACCGGTCCCATGATCCATTACGCGCTGCGCTGCGGCAGCGCTCATGCCTTCGACGGGTGGTTCGCGAGCAGCGCCAGTTTCGAGGCACAGGCGGCGGCGGGTCTCCTCACCTGCCCGGTTTGCGCCGACACCCAGGTCGAGCGCGCGCTGATGGCGCCGCGGCTGTCGAGCGGCGCCCGCGAGCCGGCGCCCAAGCCGGAGACGCAGCCGCCACCCACGCCGTCCCGCGCGGTCGGCGCCCTGCCCGACCAGTGGCGGGCGGTCCTCGCCACGCTCCGCGCGGAGGTCGAGCGTCGCTGTGACTATCAGGGCGGGAATTTCGCGGCCGAAGCCCGGGCGATCCACGAGGGCCGCGCGCCCGACCGGCCGATCTACGGCGAAGCAACCGACGCCGAGGTGCAGGCGCTTGCCGAGGATGGGATCGAAACCGCCCGCATTCCCTGGGTGCCGCGCCACGATGGCTAAGCCACGGGGGCGTTTCGCCCTCCTGGCGCTCCCGCTGCTCGCCGCGCTGCCCGCGCGGGCCGCGACCCCGGCCGTTCTCGGCAACTGGCTGACCGCAGACGGCGACGGCGTGATCCGGATTTTCCCCTGCGACACGGGAATCTGCGGCGCCGTCGCCGGACAGAGCACCCCAGGCAGCCGTGCCTGGACGGGACAGCCGCTCTGCGGCTTCGTCTTCATCCGCGTCCGACAGAGCCCGGGCGAAGACGGCCGGCTGCACGGCCGCGTCACCGACCCCCGCAACGGGCGCGTCTATCATGCCGAGCTCTGGCGCGGCAGCGACGGCGCGGTGCGGCTGCGCGGCTATATCGGAATCGAATTATTCGGATCGACCGAGCGCTGGCCGGCCTTCACCGGGACGCTAGGGGCGGATTGCCGCTTTACGCGCTGAAGGAACCTCGTTTGCGGAACATAAAGAACGCAAAAGACCTTTTCCGTATAAGACGGGGCGCTTGAACCACCCCGTCCAGCAGAAGAAAGTTTTTTGGTTTTTTTCAAAAAAGAACCGCGTCCCTAGAGCGGGTTCACTCTGACTGTGGTCAGAGTGAACCCGCTCTAGGCTCTTTGATTTGGCGAGCAACTTTATCACCCAGACCGATTCCGGTCTGGGTGATGTTGCTCTAATTCCGCGATCGATCCACCAGCCGGTGCTTCGCGATCCAGGGCATCATCCCGCGCAGCCGCTCGCCCACCTGTTCGATCGGGTGTTCGGCACTGCGCCGCCGCATCGCCCGGAAACTCGCCTGATTGACCGCGTTTTCCAGCATCCAGTCGCGCGTGAACCGGCCCGACTGGATGTCGTCGAGCACGCGCTTCATCTCCGCCTTCGTCTCGCTCGTGATGATGCGCGGGCCGGTGACGTATTCGCCATACTCGGCCGTGTTGCTAATGGAATAATTCATGTTGGCGATGCCGCCCTCATAGATGAGGTCGACGATCAGCTTCACCTCGTGAAGACATTCGAAATAGGCCATCTCCGGCGCGTAGCCGGCCTCGACCAGCGTCTCGAAACCCGCGCGGATGAGTTCGGTGAGGCCGCCGCACAGCACGACCTGCTCGCCGAACAGATCGGTCTCGCACTCTTCGCGGAACGTCGTCTCGATGATGCCGGCCCGGCCGCCACCGATCGCGCTGGCATAGGACAGGGCGATGTCGAGGGCATTGCCCGAGGAATTCTGCGCGATGGCGACCAGGCAAGGCACCCCGCCGCCCCGCTCATACTCGGCACGCACCGTATGGCCCGGTCCTTTCGGTGCGATCATGAACACGTCGAGATCCGGGCGCGGCACGATCAGGTTGAAATGCACCGCGAGCCCATGAGCGAAGGCGAGCGCCGCCCCGGGCCGCAGGTTCGGCTCCAGCTGCCGTTCATAGAGCGCCGCCTGGCCTTCGTCGGGCGTCAGCACCATCACCACATCGGCCCAGGCCGCCGCCTCGGCGGGCGCCATCACGCGCAGGCCGGCGCCCTCCGCCTTCGCGACACCGCCCGAGCCCGCGCGCAACCCGACCGCGATCTCGGCGACGCCGCTGTCCTTGAGGTTGCGCGCATGCGCGTGCCCCTGGCTGCCATAGCCGATGACCGCGACGCGCTTGCCCTTGATCAGGTTCACGTCGGCGTCACGATCGTAATACACGCGCATCGGTCGTTTCTCCTTGCCTCGGCGGGCGGGGGCTTCGTCCCCGCACCCGGCTGGGGCCGCCCGGCCCCAGACCCGTCTATTGCTGGATCGTGTTCTGCCCGCGGGCGAGCGCCGCGATACCGGTTCGGCTGACTTCCGCCAAGCCCAAGGGGCGCATCAGGGCGATGAACGCATCGATCTTGTCGATCGAGCCGGTCAGCTCGAACACGAAACTGCCTGGCGTGGTGTCCACCGTCCGCGCGCGGAACGCGTCCGCGATGCGCAGCGATTCGACGCGCGGCTCGCCGCTCGCCACCACTTTCACGAGCGCCATCTCCCGCGCCACATGGGCCCCGAGCTGTGTCAGGTCGGCCACCTTATGCACCGGCACCAGCCGGTCGAGCTGCGCCTTGATCTGCTCGATCACCATCGGCGTGCCGGAGGTCACGATATTGATCCGGCTTTGCTGCCGCGCATCGTCCACTGCGGCCACGGTCAGGCTGTCGATGTTGTAGCCACGGCCGGCAAATAGGCCGATGACCCGCGCGAGCACGCCGGCTTCGTTGTCCACGAGAAGCGAAATCGTTGCCGTGCGCTGTTCAGGCATAAGCATGTTCTTTTTTTGAAAAAAAAGAACCAAAAAAACTTTTGTCCCTTAATCGCATTCGCTGAGGCGGTCCCGCCCTCCGGAAACAGAGAAAAGTTCTTTGCTTCTTTCTTTCAAGAAAGAAGCGCTTTCTTCCTTTCTCATACGAGCATCAACCCCTCATCGGTGACGCTCGCCGCGCGCTCCGCCTGCTCCGGCCCGAGAATCATCTCGTTGTGCGCCGCCCCGGACGGGATCATCGGGTAGCAATTCTCCGCCGGATCGACCGCGATGTCGGCGATCACCGCGCCCGGCGTGTCGAGCATCTCCCGGATCACGTCATCGAGTTCGCCGAGGCAGGATGCCCGCAGCCCTTTCGCGTGAAAGCTCTCGGCCAGCTTGACGAAATCCGGCAGCGCCGCGCTGTAGCTCTCGGAATAGCGCGATCCGTGCAGCAATTCCTGCCATTGCCGCACCATGCCCATATATTGGTTGTTGAGAATGAACACCTTCACGGGCAGCCGGTATTGCGCGAGCGTGCCCATCTCCTGGATGTTCATCAGGATGCTGGCCTCGCCCGCGATATCGATCACGAGCGCGTCGGGATGCGCGACCTGCACGCCCATCGCGGCGGGCAGCCCGTAGCCCATGGTGCCCAAGCCCCCGCTCGTCATCCAGCGGTTCGGCCGCTCGAACCGGAAATGCTGGGCCGCCCACATCTGGTGCTGGCCGACCTCGGTGCTGATGAACACATCGCGCCCCGACTCCCGGCAGAGCTCGTAGAGCCGGCGCACGGCATATTGCGGCTTGATCAGCGCGTCGGGATTTTTCCTCTGCGTGAAACGCAAGCTGTCCTTGCCGCGCCACGTTTCGATCTGCTGCCACCAATCGTCGATCGCTTCGGCGGGCTCGGGGTCCGCCTCCCAGGCCTCGATCAGCGCCGCCAGCACCTGCGCCGCGTCGCCGACGATTGGGATGTCCACCGCGACGTTCTTATTGATGTTCGACGGATCGATATCGGCATGGATCTTCAGGCTGCCGGGGCTGAAGGCGGCGAGCCGGCCGGTGACGCGGTCGTCGAAGCGCGCGCCGATATTGAGCATGACGTCGCTGCCATGCATCGCGAGATTCGCTTCGTAGGTGCCGTGCATGCCCAGCATGCCGAGGAAATGCGGATCGCTCGCGGGGAAGCTGCCCAGCCCCATCAGCGTGTTCGTGCAGGGAAAGCCGGTGCGCCGCACGAAATGCGTCAGCCGCCGGCTGGCCTCGGGGCCGGCATTGATCACGCCGCCGCCCGCATAGACGATCGGCCGCCGCGCGCGCTTGAGCGCCGTGACCGCGGCGCAAATCGCACCCGCATCGGGAACGGTGCGCGGCCGGTAGGTGCGGTGCGCCGATTCCGGCTTGCTCCGATAGGGCGCGGGACCGATCAGGATGTCCTTCGGCAGATCGACCACGACCGGGCCCGGCCGGCCGCTGCGCGCCACGTGGAACGCCTCATGGATCACCCGCGCGAGGTCCTCGGCGCGCTTCACCAGGTAATTATGCTTGGTCGCCGGCCGCGTGATTCCGGTCGTGTCCGCTTCCTGGAACGCATCGTTGCCGATCAGGTGGGTCGGCACCTGCCCGGTGAGACAGACGACCGGCACGCTGTCCATGAGCGCATCGACGAGGCCGGTCACCGCGTTCGTCGCCCCCGGCCCGCTCGTCACGAGCACGACCCCGACCCGCCCGGTGCTGCGCGCGTAGCCTTCCGCGGCATGAACCGCGGCCTGCTCGTGCCGCACGAGGATGTGGCGCAGCGCATTCTGCTGGAACAGCGCGTCGTAGATCGGCAGCACGGCCCCGCCCGGGTAGCCGAAGATGACCTCGACCCCCTGCTCCTCGAGCGCCCGCAACAATATCTCGGCGCCGCTCTGCGGCTGACCCATCATGGCTCGCTCCGCCTGGGAAGCGCGCGAATTACGGTCCGTGCTGCGGCGCGTCAACCGTCTTGAACAAGAAAATGCCGCAACTCAGCCATGTCGCTTTCCTTAAATTGCGCGGATCGCTCAAATCGAGCAGCGATGATGCGCGTCGCCGCCTTCGCGGTCGGCATGCGATGCCGCAGCCAGGTGCTCTGCCGCTTGACGTACTGCGCCGTGACCTGCGCCGTCCGCCGCTCCGCTTCGCCCAGCGTGATCTCCCCCCGCAGGAAGGCGCCGAACGCGGCGACCCCGTGCGCCCGCATCGCCGGCAGGCTCGCGGGAAGCCCGAGCGCCAGCAGCGCCTCGACTTCGGCGAGCACGCCGCCGGCGACCATGGCACGGCAGCGCGCGGCGATGGCCGCCCGCAGCGCCTCCCGCGGCGGATCGAGCACCACCGCCCGGAACCGCCAGGGTGGCGACTCTCCCGGCTCGCGCTGCCAGGCCGCAAGCCCCCGCCCCGTCCCCCGCCAGACCTCCCAGGCACGGGCGATCCGCTGGCTGTCGCTCGGCCGCAGCCGCGCCGCGGTCTCCGGATCGGCGCGCGCCAGCCGCGCATGGAGGCCGGTGGGTCCGAGACAAGCGAGCTGCTCCCTGGCCTCGGCCCGCGCCGCCGGCCCCGGATCGGGGATCGGCGCCAGACCCTGCATCAGCGCCGCGACATAGAGACCCGTGCCGCCGCACAGGATCGGCACCCGCCCGGCTTCCCGCGCCGCGCTCATGGCGGCCAGGGCCGCCTCCCGATACCAGGCGGCGCTGCCGGGCTCCGCCGCGGGCCGGACCCCGTAGAGCGCGTGGGGCACGAGACGCTCATCCTCCGGCGTGGGCCGCGCCGTGAGCACCCGCAATTCGGCATAGACCTGCATCGAATCCGCGTTGATCACGGTCCCGCCGACCCGCTCCGCCAGCCCCAGCGCCAGCGCCGACTTGCCGCTCGCGGTCGGCCCCGCGACCAGCAACGCCAAGGGCTTGCCGGCGTCCGGACCGGCTGCCATTGCCCCGCCCATGGCTTACGTCCTCACGCTCGTTGCCGCGCGCGCCGCGGGCAGCCTCGGTTTCGCGACCGTCGACCGGGTCCGCGATGCGGTGCGCGGCGGCGTGCCGCTCGTGCTCAGCGACGGCGAGGCCGCCGATATCCCGGTCCAGCAACCGCCCGATCTCGGGGCGGTCCGCGCCGCGCTGGAAGACGCGCCGGTCGATGTCTTCCGCACCCGCGCGCATGGGCGGAGGCGGAAACTGCTGATCGCCGACATGGACGGCACCATCGTCGCCGGCGAGACGCTGGACGAGCTGGCCGAAGCGGCCGGGGTCGGCGAGGCGGTGGCGGCCATCACGGCGCGCAGCATGAACGGCGAGATCGATTTCCGCGAGGCGCTGCGCGCGCGGGTCGCCATGCTGCGCGGCCTCCGGCTCGACGCGCTGGCGGCGACCTATGCGCGCACCCGCCTGAACCCGGGTGCCCGCACCCTGGTGGCCACGATGCGCGCCCATGGCGCGCGCACCGTGCTCGTCACCGGCGGCTTCGATTATTTCGCCTCGCGCGTCGCAGCGCTGTGCGGGTTCGACATGCAATGTTCGAACCGGCTGCTCGACGACGGGACCGCCTTGACCGGTGCGGTAGCGGAACCGATTCTCGATCGCGACTCGAAACGGGCAACCCTGCTCGATCAGGCGCACGCGCTCGGGCTGCGCCCGCAGGCGGCCCTGGCGCTCGGCGACGGCGCCAACGATCTGGCGATGCTGCGCGAAGCGGGTCTCGGCATCGGCTATCGCCCGAAGCCCGTGGTGGCCGCCGCGATCGAGAACGCCATCCACCACGCCGATCTTCGCTCCGCGCTCTTCGCGCAGGGTTACCGGGCCGGCGATTTTCGCGAGTAGATGCGGCTGCTGCCGGCCGGCTCCGGAGCGGCGCGTCGGGACCGGCGCATCGGGACCGGCGCGTAATGGAAAGCATCCTTGACAGCTCCCGCCGGGGCCGCCACTATGGAAAGGAGGCTTTACATAGCCGCACTTTACATAGCGGAGGCGGGATGCGCTACGCCATCGAACTCGGGATCGCCACCCTCACCTATGCGGCCGTGCTGGCCGGGACCATTCTGTTGTTGCAACATCACGCCGCGCCGTCCTGGTTCGTGCTGGCGCCCATGCTGCCGGCGCTCGGCGTCGCGTGGGCGATCCTGCGGCAATTGCGGCGCATCGACGAGATGCAGCGGCGGCTTCAGCTGGAGGCGATCGCGGTATCGTTCGCCGCCACCGCCTTGATCACTTTCGGCTACGGGTTCCTCGAAGGTGTCGGTTACCCGAAACTCTCGATGTTCGTGGTCTGGCCGCTCATGGCGACAATGTGGGTTCTGGCCCTCGGTGTCGGCATGCGCCGTTATCGGTGAAGAACAATCTGCGCGCGTTGCGCACCGGCCTCGGATGGTCGCAGAGCGAACTGGGCGCGCGTCTCGGCGTATCGCGGCAGACCATCAACGCCATCGAGGCGGATCGCTACGATCCGAGCCTGCCGCTCGCCTTCAGGATCGCCCGCCTGTTCGAACGGCCGATCGAAGCGATCTTCGAGGACGATCCGTCCCCCGCGGCCTTGCCGATCCCGGCTGGCGGCCGCGGGGAAACCTGCCCAAAGTGAGGGGACATGGGGCAGGCAAGGCCGCGCTTCCCCTGCCCGCCGGAGGCCAGTGAAGCCATGGACGCCCCAGTCAACAGTCTCGACGCCTTCTGGATGCCTTTCACCGCGAACCGCCAGTTCAAGGCCTCGCCGCGGCTCCTGGTCGCCGCCCGGAACATGCACTACACGAGCCATGACGGCCGCCAGATCCTCGACGGCACGGCCGGCCTCTGGTGCAGCAACGCCGGGCATTGCCGCGAGCCGATCGTCCGCGCGATCCAGCGCCAGGCGCAGACGCTCGATTTCGCGCCGACTTTCCAGATGGGCCACCCGCTTGCCTTCGAGGCGGCCGCGCGCGTCGCCCACCTGCTTCCGCCGGGCCTGGATCACGTCTTCTTCACCAATTCCGGGTCCGAATCGGTGGACACGGCGCTCAAAATCGCGCTCGCCTATCACCGCGCCCGCGGCGAAGGGCAACGCACCCGGCTGATCGGGCGCGAGCGCGGCTATCACGGGGTCGGGTTCGGCGGGCTTTCGGTCGGCGGCATCGGCCGCAACCGTGCGCAATTCGGCACCATGCTGCCGGGCGTCGACCATCTGCCGCACACGCACGATGTCGCCCGCAACGCTTTCTCGCGCGGCCAGCCGGCGCACGGCGCCGAGGCCGCCGACGCGCTCGAGCGCATTCTCGCGCTGCACGATCCCGCCACCGTCGCCGCGGTGATCGTCGAGCCGCTCGCCGGCTCCACCGGCGTGCTCGTGCCCCCGCTCGGCTATCTCGAACGGCTGCGCGAAATCTGCACGCGCCACGGCATCCTGCTGATCTTCGACGAAGTGATCAGCGGTTTCGGCCGTCTCGGCGCGCCTTTCGCGGTCGACCGTTTTGGTGTCGTTCCCGACATGCTGACGCTCGCCAAGGGAATCACCAACGCCGCGGTGCCGATGGGCGCGGTGGTGGCCTCGAACCAGATCCATGACGGGCTGATGCAGGGGCCGGCCCACGCGATCGAGCTCAGCCACGGCTACACCTATTCCGGTCACCCGCTCGCCTGCGCCGCCCTCATCGCGACGCTCGATCTCTATGCCGACGAGGATCTCTTCGCCCGGGCCGCCAGCCTCGCACCCCGTTTCGAGGAAGCCGCGCACGGCCTGCGCGACTGCCCGAACGTGATCGATATCCGCAATCTGGGCCTGGTCGCCGGGATCGAACTCGCGCCCCGCCCAGGCGCCCCCGGCACGCGCGCCTACGACGCGTTCGTCGCCGCCTACGAAGCCGGCATCCTGATCCGCGTGACGGGCGACATCATCGCCATCTCGCCCCCGCTGATCATCAGCGAGGCCCAGATCGACGAATTGTTCGGCACACTGCGCAACGTTCTCCAGACGATTGCCTGAGCCGGGCGAGGTTGCGCCGCGGTCGCCCGGAGGAGCGCGAAACCGCGCGCAAATCGGCCTAGCTCGGACGGGCATCTCCGGCGGCCGGGGACGTGGCCCGTGCCCCGCGAGGCAACCCTGCCGCGATCGCGCGTTGATCCCGGTATGCCCCGCCTCGATCACCGCGCCGATCGCGCGATCGGCCGCATCGAGTCCGCGCGCTGGCTCGACGCTCCAAGCTATCTCGCCGAGACGCTGCTTTCGCGCCCTGCCCAGCTCCTCGGCCGCCCCGCCCGCCCGCTCGCGGACGCCTTGCACGGCACAAGCTGGGGCCATCCGGTTCACCCGATGCTGGTCACCATCCCGATCGGCACCTGGACCTTCGCGCTCGCGCTCGATCTCCTGGGCGCGCTGGGTCTGATTCGCCGCCGGGCGGCGGAACGATCGGCCCGCCAGGCGCTCGCCACCGGCCTCGCGGCGGCTGGCCTCGCCGCCACAGCCGGCCTCGCCGACTGGCAGCACACCAACGGCGCGGACCGCCGGGTCGGCGCCGCGCACGCGCTGATCAATGGCTCTTCCGTCGCACTGAACGGGCTCTCGCTCGCCCTGCGCCGGCGAAACCGGCTTGGCGCCGGCCGTGTTGCCAGCGTCGTGGCCTGGGGCTTCATGGCGGCCGGCGGCTATCTCGGCGGCCACCTCGTCTACCGCCGCCGCATCGGCACGGACCACGCCGACCGGGTGCCCGCGCCGGAAACCTGGACCCCGGTCGCGCACCTTGCCGATCTCGAGGAAGGCCGGCCGCGACGCGCCGAATTCTGGGACGAGGCGACGCGCAAGCCGGTTGCCGTCGCCCTCGTCCGGGCAGGCGGTGCGGTCCACGCGCTCGGCGCCCGATGCGCGCACAAGGGCGGTCCGCTCGACGAGGGCTGGGTGCTCGACGGCACGCTCGTCTGCCCCTGGCATGGCTCGCGCTTTGATTGGCGCACCGGCCGTCCCGCCTCGGGTCCCGCCACCTGCCCGCAACCGCGCTACGCCGTCCGCGTGCGGGGCGACACGGTGGAGATCCGGCACCATGCCAGGCCCGGCGAGGTGCCGCTCTCATCGCCGCAGCCCGAGCCGCCGCCGTCCGGAACATCCCCGAATGCTGGCCCGCGCGCGGATGATCTGCTGACGCAACATCATGCGCTGATCCGGAACCTGTTTCAAAGGATCGAAGCGCTGCCGCGCGAGGATCCCGAGCGCCGCGACCGGTTGCGCGTTCTCGCCACCGAACTCGATATCCACGAACACATCGAGGATCGCGTGTTCTACCCCGCCGTGCAGCCGGTCAGCCCCGATGTCGTGGTTGCCCATTCGGAACACCGGCAGATGACGGATCTCCTGGCCGCGACGCTGAAGCTCAACACGGCCTCGCCGGCGTTCGACCGCCACCTGCGCGCGCTGCGCGATGCCGTCGATCACCATGCGGGCTCCGAGGAAAGCGCGATGTTCCGCCACGCTCAGCGCCTGGGCGAGGACCGGCTCCGATCGCTCGGCGCGAGAATGGCCGCCATGATGGAAAGGGAGCGTGACTCGCGCTGGCTCGCGATGAAAGTTCGATGGCTGGAAGGATCCTGAGGACGGAGGGTCGGCCGCCCCATTCACCAGCCCGACATCTTGTCGGCTTCTTTCCCGAAAAACGACATCCTTCCTTCCTCGATCCGTCCCGATCGTCGCATTCTCCCCGGGATGCAAACGCTGAGCCTGCAGCAGGCTGCCCGTGACGAGCTGATCGATGAATCGGGCCGCCTGCGCCCGGTCTGGCGGCGCCTGCTCGGCACGCTGCTCGGCCTCGGCACGGCCACGCTGCGCGAACGCACCGCCCAGCTCGACCGCGCGCTGGCCGAAGAAGGGCCCGCCTCGCTCTCGCCGGTCGCGGGCGGCGCTTGGCGCTGCGATCCGATCCCGCTCCTGCTCGAACCCCAGGAATTCGCGGCGCTCGAAGCCGGCCTGGGCCAGCGTGCCTCTCTATTGAGCGCGGTGCTCGAGGATGCGTACGGCGCAGGCAGACTCGTCGACGGCGGCGTGCTCCCGCCCGCGCTGCTGTTCGCTGGCGGCCGCTATCTCTTCCCCTGCCGCGGCGCGCCGGGTGCCGGGCTGCTGTTCTACGCCGCCGATCTGCTGCGCCGACCCGACGGGCAATGGTGCGTCGTGGCTGATCACACGGCGGCGCCGGCCGGACTTGCCCGGGCGCTGCTGAACCGCAGGCTGATGGCCCGTGTGCTGCCGGAGCTGTTCCGCAGCCTCGACGTCGCACCGCTCTCGCCCTTCTTCGAGCGCTTCGCCGCTTCCCTCGCCGCGCTCGGTCCCGCGGAATCGCCGCTGCCCGCGCTGCTCACGCATGGGCATGCCGATCCGAACTGGTTCGAGCACATGCTGCTCTCCCAGGAGCTCGGCTGCACCCTCGTGCAGCCCGGCGACCTGACCGTGCGCCAGGGCAAACTCTGGCTGAAGACGCTGCGCGGGCTGCAGCCGGTCGACGGTCTGCTGCGGATGGTCCAAGGCACCGCGATCGATCCGCTCGAATGCCCGGGCGCGGCCACACGCGGCGTGCCGGGGCTGCTCACCGCCATGCGAGCCGGCCGGGTCTGGGTCGCCAACGGTCCGGGGGTCGGGCTGGCCGAGGCCCCTGCGCTGCCGGCCTTCCTGCCGCTGCTGTGCCGTCATCTGCGCGGCGAGACGCTGGCCCTGCCGGACGCGGAGACGCTGTGGCTGGGCGATGCCGACGCGCGCGCCCGGGTCGCCGCCACGCCCGCTTCCTACGCGGTCCGCGAGGACGCCGCGCGCGCGCTGCCGCCCGCGAGCTACGCGCCCGGTGTCGGTCCGGGCGAAACGCTCGAGCCGCTGCCCGTCCGGCTCCGCATGTTCCTGATCCGCGACAGGGCCGGCTGGCACGCGCTGCCGGGCGGCCTCGCCAGGGTGGAATCCGGCCCGTCCGCGGGCATGGCCAAGGATGTCTGGGTGCGGCTCGAGGAGCCGGAGGACATCGCCGGCAGCCATCCGCCGCCGGTTCCGTCCCCCGCGGTGCGCCGCACGGTCGGCGACCTGCCGAGCCGGACCGCCGACGATTTCTATTGGTTCGGCCGCTACCTGGAGCGGCTCGAGCATGCCGCCCGCCTGAGCCGCGCGCTGCTCGGCCGCCTGTCCCGCGCGAGCCTGCTGCCGCACGACCTGGCCGAGATGACCGCGCTCTCGGCCTGCCTGGTCGATGCCGGCGTGCTCAGCCCCGAGCTCGCGTCCCAGGCAGGGCCGGCGGTCCTGGGCGAGCTGCTGACCGGTGCCCTGGCGCGCGAAGGCGGCGCGATGGCGGCGGCCAAGCGCGACGTGCAGCATTTGGCCGATGCGCTGCGCGACCGGCTGTCCGGCGAGATGCATGCGATGATCGTGCAAGGGGTGCGGGCCCTCGATGCGAGCCGCGCGGCGCTGCTCCTGCGGCCCGATCCGGGCGTGCGGCCGGGGCTCGCGTCGCTCGGCGCCCATGTCGGGCGGGTCATCGCGTTCTGCGCCGGCGTGTCGGGCTACGCGGCCGAGAACATGGTGCGCGGCGGTGGCCGGCTGTTCCTCGATCTCGGGCGCCGCATCGAACGGGCCCAGGGAACCGCCGCGGCGCTGGCGCGGCTTTTCGCCGGCGCGCCGGGCGATGCGGCGCTCGGGCTCGCGCTCGAGCTCTGCGACAGCACCATCACCTACCGGACGCGCTATCGCGGGCTGCCGCAGACCGGACCGGTCCTCGACCTCGTGCTGGCCGACGAAGGCAATCCGCGCAGCCTCGGTTTTCAGCTGGCGGCGGCGGCCTCCCTGCTCGAAGGGCTCGAGGCGGAGGAACTGGCGCGGCTTTTGAATGGGACGCTCGCATCGGTGCGCGAGATGGCGGCGCGCGCCGACGCGGGAGGGCTTTGGGCAGTGCGGGCAGAGGCGGCGCGCATATCGGATGCGGTGACCCGGCGGTATTTCTCGCTGCTCCCGGTGACGTGGACCGGAACCCAGCGATGAGAGCCGAAATCGCCTACGCGCTTCGCCACACCACCCGCTACCGCTACGCCACCCCCGTCGACCTGTCCGCCCATCTCGCTCACCTCACCCCCCGCCCCCTGCCGACCCAGCACGTCGCCAGCTGCGACCTCGAGATCGAGCCGCAACCTTCCTGGCTCGAAACGGGTGAGGATGCCTTCGGCAATGAAGTGCGCTGGTTCTTTCTGGAAACACCTCACGCCGCCTGCAATGTCACGCTGCATGCCCGGCTTTCGGTCGCCGCCCCCCGGGTCCCGCCCGCCACGCAGACCCCGCCCTGGACCGATATCGTGACGGCCGCCGCGGCGGCCGGCCCCGGCGGCGCCGAAGCCGGACCTTTCCTGTTCGAGAGCCCGCTCGTCGAGCCTGCCGCGGAAGCCCGCGATTACGCCGCCCGCTCCTTCTCCGACCGCCGGCCGATCCTCGAGGCGCTGCTCGACCTCAATGCCCGCATCCATCGCGATTTCGCCTTCCGGCCCGGCGTCACCACCGTCAACACGCCGGTTCGCCAGGTCCTGGCCCAGCGTGCCGGGGTCTGCCAGGATTTCACCCATCTGATGATCGCCGGACTGCGTGCCCTCGGCCTGCCGGCCCGTTACGTCTCGGGATATATCCGCAGTCAGGGCGACGCGAATTTCGTGGGCGCCGATCAGTCCCATGCCTGGGTCGGATGCTGGCTCGGTCCGCAGTTCGGCTGGCTCGATCTCGATCCCACCAACGGCATGGTGGTCGCCGACGAACATGTCGTGCTGGGCTGGGGACGTGATTACGGCGACGTCTCGCCGTTGCGCGGCGTGCTGCTCGGCGGCGGCGCGCACGAACTCGATGTCGGCGTCTCGCTGGTGCCGGTCTAGCGCGGCCGACAGGGGGGCAGAATGCTGGCACGCGGAAACCTGCTCGATGGCTACGACAAGGGTGGCTTCTTCTGCGAGCTCGTCGACGGCGCCGCGCGCGACCCCGCGCTGCGCCTCATCGCCGAGCGCCTCGCGGCGATCCCTGCCGAGGAGCTGGAACGCCGCGCCCGCATCGCCGAGGCCGAGCTCTACAACCAGGGCATCACCTTCACGGTTTATTCCGAAAAGGACGCGATCGACCGCATCCTCCCCTTCGACCTCGTGCCCCGGGTGCTGACCGCGGCCGAATGGAACACGCTCGAACGCGGCGTCAAACAGCGGGTCGCCGCGCTCAACGCGTTCCTCGGCGACCTCTACGGCGCGCAAAAGATCCTGAAGGACGGCGTCGTGCCCGCCGCGCTCGTGCTCGGCCACCCCTGTTTCTGTGCCGAGATGGTCGGCTTCGCCGTCCCGCACGGCACCTACGTGCATGTCTGCGGCATCGACGTCGTGCGCGATTCGAGCGGCGCCTTCATGGTGCTCGAGGACAATGCCCGCACGCCGTCGGGCGTCTCCTACGTCATCGAGAACCGCAACATGATGCGCCGCCTGTTCCCCGATCTGATGGCGGGGATCGCGGTCCGTCCGGTCGGCAGCTATGGCATGCGCCTGCACCGGGCGCTCTGCGACATCGCTCCGCCCGACATCGCCGACCCGCAGATCGTGCTGCTCTCGCCCGGCATCTATAATTCCGCCTATTTCGAGCATATTTTCCTGGCCCGCGAAATGGGCGTCCCCCTGGTGGAAGGGCGCGATCTCGTCGTGCAGGACCACCGCGTTTTCATGCGCACGACCGCGGGTCTCGCGCCCGTTCACGCGATCTACCGCCGGCTCAACGACGATTTTCTCGATCCCGACATCTTCCGCCCCGACAGCGCGCTCGGGGTGCGCGGCCTGATCGAAGCCTGGCGCCGGGGCCGCGTCGCCATCGCCAACGCGGTCGGCACCGGGGTGGCGGACGACAAGGCGATCTACGCCTACATGCCCCGAATCATCCGCTATTATCTCGGGGAAGATCCCATCCTCGCCAATGTGGAAACGCATCTTTGCGCGGAAGCCGGGGGGCTCGCCTACACGCTCGACCATCTGCACGAACTCGTGGTCAAGCCGGTCGGCGAAAGCGGCGGCTACGGCCTGCTGATCGGACCGCACGCGACACAGAACGAGCTCGCGACATTCCGTGAGCGCCTGCGCGCCGATCCCGCCAATTACATCAGCCAGCCGCTGATCTCGCTGTCGGTTTCGCCGACGCTCGCCGATGGCCAGCTGAAAGCGCGCCATGTCGATCTGCGCCCCTTCGCCATCACCGGCCGCGACACCTGGGTTCTGCCCGGCGGTCTCACCCGCGTGGCGCTGCGCCAGGGCTCGCTCGTCGTCAATTCGAGCCAGGGCGGGGGCTCGAAGGACACCTGGGTGCTCGAATGAGCGGGCCGCTGCTTCTCTCCCGCCATGCCGAATGTCTCGTCTGGCTCGCCCGCTATATGGAGCGCATCGAAAATCTGGCGCGCATCCTGGACGTCACCGACACTTTCGTCCGCCACGGCGCCGATCAGAGCGGCTGGGAAGCCGTCGTGTGGATCAATTCCGACGACGAACCCTTCTTCCGCAAGCACGATGCCGCCACCGCCGAGACGGTGCTCGATTTCTACCTGCTCGACCGGGAAAACCCCAACTCCATCCTCTCCGCCATGCTCGCGGCACGCGAGAACGCGCGCACGCTGCGTCCCCTGATCTCGACCGAGATGTGGACGCAGATGAACGTCTTCAGCAACCGCGTGCGCGCGCTCAAGCGCGCCGATGCCGCCCCCTCGCGCGTCTCCGGCCTGTGCGCCTTCCTCAAGGAAGCCTGCCAGGCCCATGCCGGCATCACCGATGGCACCTTCTACCGCGACCAGGGCTGGGCTTTCTACTGCATCGGCCGATATCTCGAACGCGCCGACCAGACCTCACGCCTCGTCGACATCAAATACAACACGCTGCTGCCGAAGCCGGGCGATGTCGGCGGTCCGCTCGATGTCAGCCAATGGCACGCGCTGCTGCGCGCCGCGAGCGGCTATCACGCCTTTCGCCGCCTTTATCCAAGCGAAATGACCCCGGCCCTCGTCGCCGGCTTCCTGCTGATGAACCACGCGTTCCCGCGCTCGGTCGTACTGTGCGTCAAGCAGCTCGAGATCTACCTCTCCCAGCTCGGCTCGGGCTACACGCTCCGCGGCACCTATCCCGCTCTCGAGCGGCTCGAGGAACTGCGCGCAGCCCTGCTCGATCAGCCGATCGAAGCCGTCCTGGAACGCGGGCTGCACGAGTTTCTCGACTGGGTGCAGATGCAGCTGCGCGGCGTACACGATGCGGTGGCTCAGGCCTTTTGGGCGGAGGCGTAAGGCCCCCCAAAACGCCCGCCAGCCGCCCCCGGCGCTCAAACCTCCTCGTCCCCATACCCGATCAACCGCAGCGCCCGCCCCCGAAACCCCCGCAACCCCACCGCATGGATCAGCGCCTCCTCGTTCCCATGCGTCACCCAAACCTCCGGCGCCCCCACCTCATCGACCGTGCGCAACAATTCCCCCCAATCCGCATGGTCCGAAATCACCAGCGGCAACTCCACGCCCCGCGCCCGCGCCCGCTGCCGCACCCGCATCCACCCCGACGCCACCGCCGTCACCGGCTCTGCCAGCCGCCGCGCCCACCGGTCCGCGATCGCCGAAGGCGGCGCCAGCACGATCGCGCCCCGCAGCTCCGCCTTCGCCGCCACCGTCGCCGCCCGCAACTCGCCCAACCCCACGCCCAGCCGCTCATAAACCGCGCACAGCGGCGCCAGCGCCCCATGCACATAAATCGGCCGGTCCCACCCCAGCTCGCGCAATATCGCGATCAGCCGCTGGCATTTGCCCAGCGCGTAAACCCCCACCACATGCGTCCGCTCCGGAAACAAAGCCAGACTCTCGAGCAGCTTGCGCGCCTCCGCCACGGCCGGCGGATGATGAAACACCGGCAACCCGAACGTCGCCTCGGTCACGAACACGTCGCAGGCGATAGGTTCAAAAGCGGAACAGGTCGGATCGGCCGCCCGCTTGTAGTCGCCGCTCACCACCGCCCGGCTGCCCGCCCATTCGATCGCCACCTGCGCGCTGCCCAGCACATGCCCCGCCGGCCGCAGCCAGACGGCCACCTCCCGCTCCCGCACCACCTCGCCCACCCGCAGCGCCTGCACCGCCGTCCCCGACCGCGACAGCCCAAGCCGCACCTCCAGCAAGGCCAGCGTCTCCGCCGTCGCCAGCACCGCCCCATGCCCCGGCCGCGCATGATCGGCGTGCGCGTGCGTAATGACCGCCCGCGCCACCGGCCTCACCGGATCGATGTAGAAATCCCCCGGCCGGCAATAGAGCCCCTCCGGCCGCACGCAGAGCCAGGTCTCCGGATGCGGCGCCATCAGAGCCCCCCGGCCCTCAAGGCGCGCCGTGGCGCGCCACCGCCTCCGCCCGCCGCCGCAGCGCGGTCAGCTCCACCCGCAAATTCCCCTCGGTCGCCCCCGGCGCGCTCAGCCACCCGATCAGCGGACCATCCAGCGATTCCGACTCCCGCACCATCGTCCGCCCATCCGGCAGCGGCGTCAGGCGCACCACCCGGATCGCCGCCGCCGCCCAGCTCCGCCCGATCCACGAAAGCGCCCGCGGCCGGTCCACCAGCACCAGCATCGAGCGCAGCCGCCGCCCCCGCTTGGTCCAGTCGAACCGCGTCCCCGACGCCACCGGCCCCTCGATCCGCGCCGCGCTCACGCCGGGAAACCAGCCCGGCCACGCATCCACGTCCGTGAACACCCGCCAGACCACCTCCGGCGGCGCCGCGATCGACAATCTCACCTCCGCCACGATCGCCGCGCCACGCTCGATCTCGCCCCGCGCCGCCAGCCGCCGCAGCCCCGCATCCGACGGCCCGCACCCCGCCACCAAGAGCGCCACCGCCAGCCCGAAACCCCGCCACCACATCCGGCCGTTCATGCCCGGCATATGACACGCAATCGCAAACTTTGCGTATGCCCAACAGCCCGCGGCGATCCGCCGCCCCTACCCCGCCGCGATCCCCGCCAGCGCCACCCGCCGCTGCTTCCCCCACCGCCGCGACCCGGAGAAAAACACCACCCACCCCAGCGCCGCCCCCAAATGCCGCACCGGCTGAAACAAAAGCGGCTCCGTCACCGCCGCCAGAAACGCCATCCCATACGAAACCCCCGCCCCGCGCCCCACCCACCGCCGGTAAAGCCGCACCGACCACAGATGAAACGCCAGATCGACCCCCACCTTCCCCAGCGTCACCGCCCCCGCCGGCACCAGGATCCAGAACCGCCCCGTCACCAGGTAAAACCCCAGCAACCCCGCCGCGAGCAGCCCATAAAGCGGCTGCAGCGTATCCGCCGCCTTCACCGGCAGCATCGCCGTCCCGAGCCGCCCGAAAGCCGGATTCCCCACCATCTCGAGATACCAGTATTGCGTCTGCAGGAACCCGCCGAACCACCGCCGCCGCTGCCGCAGGAACGCCCGCACATCCCCCGGCGCCTCGGTCGTCGCCACCGCCTCGCCCAGCACCGCCGTATGCCACCCCAGCCCCGCCTGCGCCGAATACCGCCGCAGCCGGTGAATCAGCTCGTAATCCTCGACCAGGCAGTCGGTGTCGAACCCGCCCACCTCCACCACCGGCGCCCGCCGGAACCCCGCGAACGCCCCCGAAATCAGCAGCAGCCCATCGGCCCGCATCCACGCATAGCGTGACAAAAAGTTACGCACGTACTCGTACGTCTGAAACCACTGGAACATCTGCGCGGCCACCCCCGCCCCGCAGATCGGCCGCAACACCCCGGTCGCCGCCACCAGCCCCGGATCGCGCGCGAACGCCCCCCGCATCGCCGCCACCGCCCCCGGCGCCAGCAACGTGTCCGCATCCACCGTCATCACCAGATCGGTCTCGCAGGCCAGCAACGCCGCATTCAGCGCCCGCGCCTTCCCCCCGCGCGGCAGCCGCAGCCAGCCAACCTCGAGCCCCAGCGCCGCCGCGCTCTCCCGCACCACCGCGCCGGTATCGTCCCCCGACCCATCGTCGGCCACGAACACGCGGTCCGGCCGGTCCGTCTGCGCCGCCAGCGCCGCCAGCGTCGCCGGCAACACCGACGCCTCGTTATAGGCCGCGATCAAAACCCCCAGCGTCGGCCGCGCCGCATCCCCCACCCGCCGCGGCCGCGCCCGCCGCAGCCGCCAGGTCTGCACCGCCGTGAACCCGAGCAGGAACGTGTCGTAGCCCACATAAACCAGCCCCGCCGACCAGGCGAACGGCCCGTCCACCCAGAACGCCCGCGCCACCAGCCCGGCGAACAGCGCCACCACCAGCCCGTGAATCAGATAAGCCGCCAACGGCACCCGCCCCGGCCGCAGCCGTGGCGAATGACGCGCGAAACTCTCCTCGAGACTGGACATCGAGGCACAGATGCGCCCACCTCACGCAATTCCAACCGCAGGATACGAAACGCCAATGACCCTGCCGGCCCGCTACACGCTCCCCGCGATCGTCCTCCATTGGGTGATCGCCGTCTTCATCCTCGCCAACATCGCGATCGGCCTCCTCGCCGGCGACCTCCCCGATGCCTGGCAACGCCCCTTCATCGACACCCACAAATCGATCGGCCTGACCGTCCTCGGCCTCGCCATCCTGCGCCTCCTCTGGCGCCTCACCCACAAACCCCCCGCCATGCCCAGCACCTACCGACCCTGGGAACGCCGCGCCGCCCACGCCGCCCATTGGGCCCTCTACGCGCTGATCTTCGCCGTCCCCTTCACCGGCTGGCTCCACGACAGCGCCTGGAAAGGCGGCCCCACCCACCCGCTGAAAATCTGGTGGGTCATCCCCTGGTTCCGCTTCCACTCCCTCCAGGCGCTACCGCCCGCGGAACAAGACAAACTCCACGCCTTCTACTTCCAGATCCACGAATCCCTGGCCTACCTCCTGCTCGCCATTTTCGTCGTGCACGTCGCCGGCGCCCTAAAACACCAATTCCTCGACGGCGAACCCGAACTGCAACGCATGCTACCCGAGCCCGGCAGCGCCACCGCGGAAGCCAAACGCGCCTGAAAGTTTCAGTTACCTGACCGCAACTTTCGTAGGGTGGGTTGCAAAGCAACCCACCACCAACCTCAAACCACCCTCACGCCCGAAAACGCCCGCCCGTCATCGCGAGGCGCAAACCGCCGAAGAGAAGACCTTCTTTTTCTGAAGAAAAAGAAGCAAAAAGACTTCTCCACCCAACCCGGACCCCGCAACCCCTCGCCCCCAAAAAACCAAAAGGCCGCCACGCTTGTCATTGCGAGCCGCAAACCGCCGCTGCAATCCATACTGCTTCAACAAAACAGGCAAAGAAACTTCGTCACCAAACGATCGAAAAACCAAAGCAAAGCGCTTCTTGTTCAAAAGCAACTTCGTAGGGTGGGTTGCAAAGCAACCCACCACCAACCTCAAACCACCCTCACGCCCGAAAACAACCACCCGTCATTGCGAAGCGCAAACCGCCAAAGCAAAACCCTTCTTTTTCTGAAGAAAAAGAAGCAAAAAGACTTTGCGACCAACCGGGGGCGTTCCAGCCTCCGTCCGATACGAGACCTGTCCGAACTTGATAGACGCCCATTCTTCTTAGAAGTGTTCCAATCTCAATTACTGAGGTGTTACGCGCCTTCGGCGACACCGACAAAATCCATAATGTAAATCGACTCAAGAGCACCCGCACGACGGGCTAACTTCGCCCTTACCGCGATTGTGGCTTTTCTGAGCGCGGCGTCAGCATAGGCGTTGGGCTCTTGGTCGGCGAGAGGATCACGCACTTTTGCTGTCATGAAACGCCCTGGCTGCTCAGGATGGTGAACGCTAAGGGTGCGATTGTGGTAAATCCAACCGTCAGTAGTGAGAGTAATTTCTTGCAGATCACTCACGTCCATTTCCCCCTTTGAGCGGATAGCTTCGGCCATAGGCTCATCTACAACAGTTTGACCAGACGTAGACGACGAAAACGCTAAGCGACGCACAGAGGGGCCTATGGCGGCAACCGCATCGACAGCGGGGCGCTCTTCACGAGAAATGAAACTTTTTATGAGTTCACGCCATGCCGCCTGGTCGGCAAATATTCTTTCCTCGGATTTATCCCTAGCCGCAAGATGGGCGGCATTCATTTGCACAAGGGCTTCCACGTGAGCATCCGCCTCTTTCTTTCGGCGTCCGAAGTATTCCAGCACCGCTGAGGCCAACTCCCAAACATTCTCGCCGCCGGCATCTGATACGGCCTTTGCCATAAGAGCTAGTTCATCGTAGTGGTTTTGAATGAAAGCAAGCAACTCGAAAGAGCCGCGCCTTGGCTCCTGCGCTTGGATAATTAGCGGTGCGCGTTCACCACGTTTGGGCAGCCTCCGAGAAACAAGTAATACTACACAGTCCGACAGAATGCGATCGAAGCCCAGCATTGATCGAGCAAGTGCCCGCATGTCTACAGCATGCCGGTCCGCATCACCGCCATCAAACTTCAAAACAAGGTAGGGATGTGTGACCGCGATTCCCATATTCTCTCCGTAATGGAGAGGTTAGGCTATCAATTGTTGGCCCGTCAAACCTGCCAGGTGTTCGATCCTAGGATGAGGTGAGGCCGGTCGAGCTTGAAAGGCGAAGGGTTCGCATTGCGAAGGAGCGCAGATGCTCGGAAAGTATAAGGGCTATTGAGCGCCGGCAGGAAATCCTCGTGCATCGACAAAAGAGTTTCCTTAGGACCAATCGACATTCAGCGAGTAGGGCGGGCAAAACTCGCCAAGGTTCAGCCGTCTCCGAACCGCTACCAGATCCCCAGCACCAGCCGAAACCGCCTCCGCGCCGCCTAGGCCTCGTCTCCAACCATCGCCTGCCGCAACATCCGCTTCCCACCAACCGCCCGGACCACCGAGCCCGGCCACGGCATCAGAACAGACCCCCCCCGTTCCGCTGCCAAAGGGCTCGGCCTGTCGACTCACCACAAACCCAAAGCCAGCTTCCGGCCGACCGGTCATGCTTGATCCCCCTTCGGCTTGATAAGCGTGACGACCCGGGGGGCCGGCACCTCGATAACGTGGGGCAGCTTGGCACCAGGGACCGGAAATGACCGCGGAATCATGTCAAACGCCAACACCACTTGTGTCGGCGCGATGTGGTTGTAGAGGAGCATTGAAATACCTTTTATGAGCCGTTCAACAAAAGCAGTGTTGGAATTTAGGTTGAGCCTTCTGTGCTGGAGCAGGTAGGTATTTAGTGCAGTCAAACTGAAGCAAACCTCGACTGGGTTTTTTTAACATCAGACCACCCATCCAGCATGAACGTTCCGTTACCGCATGTAACTTTTATTGCGACGTTCTCAACCTCTGCAGAGCCTCGGACGGCCATAGTAAGACCGCTCTCAAGATCGACGACCCGCCCTGGTGTATCGTATGTAAAGGTCAAAGAGCGCCCCAGGAGTTTTGATTGCGTTCACGAACCGCCAAACTCGATGCCCACAAGGGCGCAACGTTTACCATTTCTGCCGCTGCGCAAAGTAGCGACTAGGGCGGGCAAAACCCGCCAAGGGTTCCGCCGCCACCGCAACGCTACCAGATCCCCGGCACCAGCCGGAACCGCACGCGCGCCGCATAGGCCTCGTATCCAACCAGCGCCTGCCGCAACATCCGCTCCTCGCCGACCGCCCGGATACCGAGCCCGACCACCCCCACAGGCACCGGCAGCAAGCCCCACCACGACCCCAGCAACAGTGGCGTTCCCACGAAAAACAGCACCGCCCCGGCATACATCGGATGCCGAACGATCCGGTAAGGCCCGCTTGTCACCACGGTCTGTCCGCGATCCGCCTGCACCCGGACCTGCGGCGCGGCATAGCTATTGACCCGGAACGTCAGCCACGCGGCGAAAAGACTGAGCCCGATCAGCCCTCCGCCCGCGATCTGCAGAAACACCGGAACCGCGCTCCCGCCACGCCGCCCCGCATCCCAGCCGCACAGCGCCAGCCACGCCAGAAACCAGATCCCGGCAAGCGCGAAGAACACCCGGTCCCACCGCGCCTGCCCCGCATGCACGGGCCCCGAAAGCCGCGCCGCGAGCAACGCCGGATCATGCCGCGCCAGCCACAGGCTGACCGCCATACTCCCCGCCCCGATCTCCGCGAGAAAAATCCAGGCTTGCGCCCAACCCCAGCGCCCCGCCGGCCAGAACAGCACCAACCCCAGCACGAGAAGCAAGACCGCCGTCTGCACCCAAGCCGCGAAAATCATCCGCCTCCCCAACGCTCACGCACGAGAGGAAACGCCGCAACCACCAACCCGAAAAGAAAAAGTTTTTTGGTTCTTTTTTTCAAAAAAGAACCTCTTCCCCATCCCCCAAAAAACCCGCCCCACTCAAGCCGCCGCCCGCGCCGCCTGCACCAGCATCAACTGCCCCAGGCTTTCCCGCGTGATCATCCCCCGCAGCCCGCCCGCCGCGTCCACCACCGCGACCGCCGGCGTTTCCCGATCCTGCAGCCGCCCCAGCGCATCCGACAAACTCGCCCGCGGCGCGATCCGCGGCACGTCGCGGATCATCAGATCGATCACCGGCGTATCCGGTCCGCGCTCTCCCGACGCCCGCACGATCGCCTCCTGCGTGAGAATGCCGCGCAGCGATCCACCGCCATCCACCACCGGAAACAGATGTTGCGAGGTATGGACGAGCGATTCCAGCGCGTCCTCGAGCCGGCTCGTGGGCGAGAGCGTCGCGAACCGCGTCACCGCCGCCTCGCCCGCGAGCAGGCTGCGCGCCGCCTGCTGCATCTGCTCGCCGCTCTCCTCCGCCACCGCGCCGATATAGACGAAGAGCGCGATGAACAGCAGGAACGGATTATAGAGCAGCCCGAAAATACCGAACGCGAACGCCATCCCCTGCCCCACCCGCGCCGCCACGTGCGTCGCCCGCGCATGGCCGAGCCGCAGCGCCAGCAGCGCGCGCAGCACCCGCCCCCCATCCATCGGAAACGCCGGCAGCAGATTGAACACCGCGAGGACCACGTTCGCGACCGCGAGCTGCACGAGCAGCGCCGTCACCGGCGCGTTCGGCTCGAGCCAGCGGGCCGGCACCGCGCCCCGCAAAATCAGGAAAAACACCGCCGCCAGCACGATATTGACCGCCGGCCCCGCCAGCGCGATCGCCAGCTCCTCCCGCGGCTTGTCGGGAATCCGCTCGAGCCGCGCCACCCCGCCGATCGGCAGCAACGTGATGCTCGGCGTGCGCACGCCAAATCGCCGCGCCACCAGCGCATGCCCCAGCTCATGCAGCACCACGCAACCGAACAGCAAAACGATGAAAACCGAACTCGCCACCGCCGACGCCACCCCGCCCACCAGGTAGCCACCTGCCGCGATCCAGACGAGAAGCAACAAAAACGTGAGATGCACGCGAACCACCGTGCCCCTCACTCTGCCGATTGTCACCGACCAATGCATCCCGCGACGCTAACGGCCCCGAACGAGGTCCGCCTTGATGCGAATCAATTCCGCTCTGGGCGTAGAAGCGTGCCTCCGGCCGTAAAGTAACGGGGTCTGGGGCCTTTCGGCCCCAGTGGGGTCCAGGGGCAAAGCCCCTGGCCGCCGGAGGCAAGCGCTCCCCTAACCCTGCGCCTTGATCTCGATCTTCTTCTGCCGCGCCGCCGCCTCCGCCGTCTTCGGCATCGTCACATGCAGCACGCCCTTCTCGAATTTCGCCTCGATCCGCTCGCGATCCACCCCCGCCGGAATCTGAAACGCGCGCTGAAACGCCCCGAACCGGCGCTCCGACACGTAATACGTCTCCGATGTCTCCTCGCGCGTATCCTTCTTCTCGCCCTTGATCGTCAGCACATCGTCCGACATCCCGATCTCGACATCCTTGATGTCGATCCCCGGAAGCTCGACGCTGATCCGGTATTCCTTCTCGCCCTCCATCACATCGATCGCCGGCGGCGCCACCCCGAAGCCCGCCTCGAACGGCCAGAAAGCCGGCGCCCGCCCCGCCGGACGCCGCGCCGGCGCCGCGAAGCCCCGCCAGAAATTGTCGAACACCCGCTCCACATCCTCGCGCAGCGCCGCCAGCGGCGGCCACGACCGGTCGAACCAGCCGGCTGCCTCCGCCGGCGCCGGCGCCTTCGCCCCCGCCTGCGGCTTCGTCACGGTTGTACTCATGCGAACCTCCCTTTTCCTCCGCGCGATAAACCGCTGCCCGCCGGCGGCCGCATTGACACGGATCAAGGCGGCGCCGACCAAAAACCAAAAGGAAGGCACTCTTCTTTTTCTGAAGAAAAAGAAGCAAAAAGACTTTGTTCCTTTTCCTTGTCCTGGCACCGTCCGGGGCTGAACCTGGGCGATTGTTTCGTGAAACATATCCATCGCGAAAGCCACCTGGTGCAGCGCGTCGGCTGGCTCCGCGCCGCCATCCTCGGCGCCAATGACGGCATCATCTCCACCGCCAGCCTGATCCTCGGCGTCGCCTCGGCCGCCACCGCCAAGGAAGGCCCGCTGATCGCCGGCATCGCCGGCCTCGCCGCGGGCGCCATGGCCATGGCCGCCGGCGAATATGTCTCGGTCAGCTCGCAATCCGACACCGAACAGGCCGACCTCGCCCGCGAAGCCCGCGAACTCGCGACCGACCCCGCCCACGAGGAAAACGAACTCGCGCAGATCTACGTCGCGCGCGGCGTCGAACCCCAACTCGCCCTCGAGGTCGCCCGCCAGCTCATGGCCCGCGACGCGCTCGCCGCCCACGCCCGCGACGAGCTCGGCATCTCCGAGACCACCACCGCCCGCCCGATCCAGGCCGCCCTCGCCTCCGCCGCCGCCTTCACCTCCGGCGCCATCGCCCCGCTCGCCCTCCTCGCCCTCGCGCCGCCCCCGCTGCGCATCCCGCTCGTCGCCACCGGCTCCCTGCTCTGCCTCGCCACCCTCGGCATGCTCGGCGCCAAAGCCGGCGGCGCCAGCCCCGCCCGCCCCACCCTCCGCATCGTCTTCTGGGGCGCCCTCGCCATGGCCTCCACCACCGGCATCGGCCACCTGGTCGGCACCGCCGTTTGACCATCGCCACGCCGCAACTCTGGCGGCGCGGCCTGATCGCCGCCTACCTGGCGATTGCCGCCCTCGTCCTCCTCCGCGCCGGCGTACGCCGGCCGGTCTCCGACATGCTCGACTGGCTAGCGGCGGCCGCCGCCCGCCAGCCTGGCCCCGGCCCCTTCCTCGCCTACCTCTGGCTGCCGCACAACGAACACCACCTCGTCTGGGCCAGGGCGCTCGCCGCGATCGACCTCCCGCTCGGCGCCCACGGAATCGCGTTCCGGCTCGCCGCCGCCGCCGCCCTGCTCGCCACCGCCCTGCTGCTGCGCGCCGAAACGCGGCGCGGCGCCGCCCCGCCCGGCAGTCTGACCGCACTGGTCCCGCTGCTCGCTGCCTCCGCGCCCGCCGCCGCCGACGCGGCCAACCCGATCGATACGGTCTACCCGCTCGTCACCGTCTTCGCGCTCGCCTCCCTGACGCTGTTCGCCGGCGAGGGCGAGACGAACCGGCCCTTCGCCCGCCGCCTCGCCGCCCTGGCCTGCGCCATCGCCGCGGGGCTCGCCAACGCGGTGGGGCTGGCGATCTGGCCGGCGCTGCTCTGGTGCGCCTGGCGCGGCGGCGCCGGCCGCCGCTGGTCCATCGCCGTCGCCGCCACGGGCATCAGCTTCGGGCTACTCTACCAGGCGGGCCTGCGCGCACCCGCTTCGTCCCGCCCGTTCGCGGACCGGCTCACGACCGGGCTCGGCTTCCTCGGCCTGCCGCTGTCATCGGCGCACGCGCTCGCCCCGGCCGGCATCGCGCTCGGACTCGCGGCCGCCATGATCGCCCTCGGCCTCGTGCTGCGGCGATCGCTCGGCCCCCGGCCCGGCCGGCTGGCGCGGATCGCCGCCGGCGCCCAGCTGCTCGGCCTGACCATGGCGGCGATGACCGCCATCGGCCGGTCCGGACAGCTGCCGCTGCGCTACACGGTGCTGTTGCTGCCGCTTCAGGCAGGCCTCGTCTGGTCGCTCCCGCGCCGCCGGCCTGCGCCGGCCCCGCGCGCGGCGCTGCTCGCGGCCACGCTGCTCCTGACCGCCCAGGCGGGGCTCGCCGCCGAGATCCTGCGCGTGCAGCACCGCTGGCAAAGCCTCGCCCGCGACTATTATGCCGGCCGCCGCTCGCCCGGAATGATCCCGCTGATCTACCCCGATCTCGACGCCGCCGACCGCCTCCGCGCCCGCCTCCCGGCGCAGGATTCCGACCCCGCGGCCCACCGGTAACCCGCTACCACAAGCCCCGACGCTTGACCCCGCCACGCTTTTCCGCCACAAGCCCGCGCTCAATCCCACCGGACCCCGTGCGCGCGATGCTCAAGATCACCCCCTCCCTCAAGCCGTCCGAGGTGAAGAAGGACTGGATCCTCATCGACGCCGAGGGCCTCGTCCTCGGCCGCCTCGCCGCCATCGTCGCCGGCCGGCTGCGCGGCAAGCACAAGCCGCAATTCACCCCCCACGTCGATTGCGGCGACAACGTCGTCGTCATCAACGCGGAAAAAATCCACCTCACCGGCAACAAGCGCGCGCAACGCCTGTTCCACTACCACACCGGTTTCCCGGGCGGCATCAAGGAGCGCAGCATCCCGCAGCGCCTCGCCGGCAAGCGTCCCGGCCAGGTGATCGAGAAGGCCGTCGAGCGCATGATCACCCGCGGCCCGCTGCAGCGCCGCCAGATGAAGCATCTCCACGTCTATGCCGGCCCGTCGCACCCGCACGAGGCGCAGAAGCCCGTGCCGCTCGACATCGCCGCCATGAACCGCAAGAACAAGGCGTAAGCCCATGTCCGGAACCCCGACCCGCTCGCTCGCCGACCTCAAGGACCTCGTCACCGCCGCCACCACGGCAGCCCCCGACGCTGTTTCGGCGCCGAAATACGAGCCCAAGCGCGACGCGCACGGCCGCTCCTACGCCACCGGCCGCCGCAAGGACGCCGTCGCCCGCGTCTGGATCAAGCCCGGCCGCGGCGAAATCACCGTCAACGACAAGCGCGTCGGCCAGTATTTCGCCCGCCCCGTGCTGCGCATGCTGATCACGCAGCCCTTCCTCGTCGCCGACCGCTACAACCAATTCGACGTGGTCTGCACCGTCACCGGCGGCGGCCTCTCCGGCCAGGCCGGCGCCGTCCGCCACGGCATCAGCCGCGCGCTCACCCATTACGAGCCCGAGCTGCGCCCCATCCTCAAGCAGGCCGGCTTCCTCACCCGTGACCCGCGCGTCGTCGAGCGCAAGAAATACGGCAAAGCCAAGGCCCGCCGCTCGTTCCAGTTCAGCAAGCGATAAGGAAAAGATTTTCTCCGCATAAGAGGTGCCGGCTGAACCCCCTCGTCCCATACGAAAAAGTTTTTTTGGTTCTTTTTTTTCAAAAAAAGAACAAAACTTTTTCTTCTTTTTCTGAAGAAAAAGAAGCAAAAAGACTTCATCCAGATGGGACGTGCTGGCTGAACCACCGTCTCCTATGCGAGAAGGTTTTTTTGGTTCTTTTTTTTCAAAAAAAGAACCTCTCCCATGCCTAGGGTCTTCATCGACGGCGAAGCCGGCACGACGGGCCTGGGCATCCGCGAGCGCCTCGCCCGGCTCCCCATCGACATCGTCAAGATCGACCCCGCCCGCCGCAAGGACCCCAGCGCGCGCCAGGCCGTCATGGAAGCGGTCGATGTCGCGATCCTCTGCCTCCCCGACGACGCCGCCCGCGAGGCGGTATCCCTCGCCGACGCGCTAGGCCCCCGCGCGCCCCGCCTGCTCGACGCGAGCACCGCGCACCGCACGGATCCCGCCTGGGCCTACGGTTTTCCCGAGCTCAGCCTGAACCAGCCGGAAAAGATCGCCTACGCCGCCCGCGTCGCCAACCCGGGCTGTTACGCCACCGCAGCCATCGCGCTGCTCGCCCCGCTGGTCGCGGCCGGCCTGCTGCCCCCCGCCACGCCCATCACCATCAGCGCCGTCAGCGGTTATTCCGGCGGCGGCCGCGCCATGATCGAAGCGCACGAGCAAGGCAGGGCACCCGCCTTCGAATATTACGCGCTCGGCCTGTCCCACAAACACCTGCCCGAAATCATCCGCTACGCCGGCCTCGCCACCCCGCCCGTCTTCCTGCCCAGCGTCGGCCATTTCCGCCAGGGCATGATCGTCGCCATCCCGCTCGATACGAAATCGCTCGGCACCCCGCCCGAAAAACTCCACGACACGCTCGCCGCCCACTACCGGGATTCCGACCGCATCGCCGTTCTGCCCCCGGAACCACTCGACCGGCTCGAACCCGAAGCGCTCAACGGCACCGACCGCATGGAACTCCGCGTCGCCCCCGCCGCCTTCGGCCACGCCCTGCTCCTCGCCCGCCTCGACAATCTCGGCAAAGGCGCCTCCGGCGCGGCGGTGCAGAATTTGTTGCTCATGCTGGGCCTGCCCGAACCCGACGGCACCTGCGCCTGAAGCACGCCTCCGGCGGGCCGAAAGGCCCCAGACCCCAACCCGTCATCGCAAGCGAAGCGCGGCGATCCAGAGGCCAACCAAAAACCGTATCCCAGCCCGAAACAAAACCCCTGACGGCGTAGGGTGGGGTGCCCTTCCGCACCCCACCGTTTCGTGTCAGCCGCGCCTCCGGCGGGCAGGGAGGCTCTGCCTCCCTGCACCCTTCGCTGGGGCCGAAAGGCCCCAGACCCCGGCACTTTAGAAAATCCCCTCCGCCGGCACGGTTTTCAAAGTCATGGGGTCTGGGGCCTTTCGGCCCCAGCGGGTCCAGGGCGGAGCCCTGGCCGCCGGAGGCAATCACGCTCTCGTGCGCGCGTGAGCCGAACCGGGCGGCCGGCCCCCGTCGTTTTCCTCATCCATTATGCGCAGAACCGCGACAACCGGGAAATCCGACTCAAGCTCGACGAGCTGCTACGCAACACCGATGGCGCACGGCCGGCAGTCATGGATCTGCACCAGCTTTCCGAAGCGCAAATCGAGCGGCTCGAACGGCAATTGCACGAGCGGCGAGCGCCGGACAGTCCCGGCTGAGGCGCGCCTCATCCCCCGCGCCCCCAACCAACGCTCAAACAAACAAAAGTTTTTTGGTTCTTTTTTTCAAAAAAGAACGCCTGCTTCCTTCTTGCGCCCCCCCCCCTCAATCCGTAACCGCGACCCGAGCCCACCCCGCATCCGGGTCGAACGCGGTCATTGCGGTTGCGATCTTGTCGGTATCGTCCCCGAGATCCTTCTGGTACACGACCCCGTCCGGTCCCATGATGAAGGTCATCACCCCGGAATTCCCGTATTGCGCCGGCCAGGCCACGAACGCGAACCCGCCGGTCATGTCGCTGCCCGAGAGGTAGCTTCGCGCGCCGCCCTCGGCGTCCGCGCCCTGCGCGGTGAGCACGTGAAAGAAATAGCCGTGATAAGCCACTTTCTTGCCGCCGGGCGAAACCTCGTCCGGATATCCTTCGTCCCGCGCCTGATCGACGAGCGGTCCGAGCGGGCTCGGCGCGTCCCCGGGGCCGGCCGGCCAGTAGAGCCCGTCCTTCTGCCCGTCGCGGCTGAGGACGCGCTGCGCGTAAACCCCGGTGCCCGACCCTGCCTTGACGCGCTCGAAATAATCCTGTTCGGCCTCCGCAATGGCAAGCAGCGTGCGGATGGTGAGCAGCTCGTTGCGCCCGACCCGCCGGTCGAGCACTTCCTGGGCGCCGGCCGCGGTGTCGAACCGCCAGCGTTTCCCGTCCTGCACGATCGGGATCGGCAGCGGCCAGTGGTTGGCGCCGATCACGAGCTGCGTGCGGCCATGTCCGATCGAGACCAGCGCATGGTTTGCCGCGTAATCGGCGGCGAAGCCGCGCCGCGCTTGGGCGTCCTGCACCGGATCGCCCGATTCCACGAGCGGGGCGCCATCGGGCCCCAGCACGGCGAGGATGCGGCCACGGTCGCCCGACTGCACCGCCGCCACCAGCGCCGCCGCCGCGTCCTGCGGGGAAGCGTAGGTGGCTTGCGCGGCGCGTGCGGCGCCGGCGCACAGCATCGCCGCGATCGCCGCTGCGCCGCAGGCGCGCGAAAGCGTCATCTTGGCCTCCCCTGATATGGATTTGGGTTGAAGCGTGCCTCCGGCGGCCCGGGCGCCGCCGGGGGCAATCGTCAGGAGTCGATCCAAACGCAACACGCTCTAACGGCCCCGGCCCCGGCCACCGCCCGGCCGCATGCCACCGCCCGGCCGCGCGCCGCCGCGGCTTTGCAGGCTTTGCGCCCCTCGATTGGAAAAGGACGAAGCGCGGGCGCCCTGGCTGCGCCCGCTGAAGGCCGGTGGCGAGGGCCGCGCGCCAGGCGCCGGCCGCGTCATCCCGGGCGCGCCGCCCGGGCGCGCGCCTTGCCCTGGCCCGGGACGATACCCGCCGCCCGGCACGCCGCCTGGCCGTCCGCCCTGGCCAGCCCCCGGCCGGCTTCCCGCGCCCGCGCCGGGCCGCTGGCCCTGCCCAACCCCTGGCCGGTTGCCCTGGCCCGGACGCTGGCCCGCACCCTGGCCCGCCCCCGGCCGGCTGATCGGCGGCCGGTTATGCCCCGGCCCCATGCCCGAAGGCGGCCGCACCACATTGCCCGGCACCGACACGCTCGGCCGCCCGGCGCCCCCCGGCCGCGCCGGCGTGCCGTAGCCCGGCCGCCCCGGCTGCGAGGGCCGCCCCACCGGACCGCCCGGACGGCTCCAGCCCTGCCCCGGCCGGTAGTTCGGCGTCTGCGGCCGCCAGCCGCCATTGGCCGCGCCGTTCCAGTGCCGGTTCACGTTGATCTGGTTGTAGCGGTTCACGTTGACGTTGATGTTGCTGTAGCCGTAACGGCCCCAGCCGCCCCAGCCGCCATAGCAACATCCCCAGTTCGGCCGCGCCCAGCCCCATAGCCCCGCCGTGATCGCCACCCCGGCCCCGAAGGCGAGCCCCGAGACCAGCGCCGCCCCCGCGTAATAACCGGCCGGCGGCGGGTAATAGACCGGCGGATAGGCCGGATAGGGCCAGGTCCCATACACGACCGAGGGATCGTAGGCCGGAACATAGACCGTCTGCGGCTGCGCCGGCTCGATCACGATCACCTGCGAGGGCTGGTCCGGCGGCGGCGGCGGCGCGTCCGGGGGCGGCGCCGGCGCCGGCTCGGTCCGCACCATCAGTTCCGGTCCCGATTTCAAATTGCCGGCCTGCTGCGCGCGCAGCCGCAACCGCTGCACCGCGCCGAACGCGTCGCCTTCCTGGACCTGCATCGCGTAGCCGAGCTGCTGCGTCCAATCGAGATTCTTGTCGAGCATCTCGAGCACGGCAGGAAACGGCACGAGCGATTTGACCGACGGATCCCAGCTCATCGGCTTGAGCGCCGTCTCGAGCGCCGCGCCCTTGAGGTTCTTGTGATCGTCCGCCTCGAGCCAGCGCGCGGCCGCGACCAATTCGAGCGGATAGGTCGTCGCCATCAGCAGCGGCGTGAGCAGCGCATCGGGATAGAGGGCGATCGGCGCCATCAGCGAGTCGAGCTGCCCCTCGCTGAAAAGTTCGGGCTGCGCGTTCGCCTCCGCGCCGCCCTGCGCGGCCGGCTGCGCGGGCAGCGGCGGCGGATAGAGCCCGATCAGCAGCGACAGGCCGGCGATCACGCGAACGATGCGGTTGCGCATGAATCCCTGGCTACGCCCATGACCGCGCCCGGCGAAAGGCGAATCCGGCAATTTTCCGCGCCCCCCCCCCAAAGCGCCCGTCCAAGCCGCGGGTCGCCCCGTCGCGAGCCCCCTTTGACTTCGGGGCCGAGCGGGGGCGAAGCTCGCCGCCTTCGCAGCAGCACGGGAGCGCCATGCCGGGTCTCTATTACGAAGAGTTCGCGGTCGGCCAGGTGTTCCGCCACCGTCTCAGCCGCACCATCACCGAGGCGGACAACGTGTTCTTCTCCTGCCTCACCCACAACCCGGCCCTGCTGCATCTCGACGAGGAGTATTGCCGGAACGAAACCGAATTCGGCCGGCGGATCGTCAATTCCTGCCTCACGCTCGGCCTCATGGTCGGCATCTCGGTGGGCGACACGACTCACGGCACCGCGATCGCCAATCTCGGCTGGGACGAGGTGCGCTTCCCCAAGCCACTGTTCCACGGCGACACGATCCGGGTGGAGACCGAAATCCTGGAGAAGCGCGAAAGCCGCTCGCGCCCCAATGCCGGCATCGTGGTCTTCCTCCACCGCGCCTATAACCAGCGCGACGAGCTCGTGGCGCATTGCCAGCGCACGGCGCTGCAACTGAAAAAACCCTGATGCCGCGATCCTGGCTGTTCGTTCCCGCCGATTCCGCGAAGAAGCTCGCCCGCGCCGCGCAATCCGAGGCCGATGCGCTGATCCTCGATCTCGAGGATTCCGTGGCCCCCGCGTCCAAGCCCGAAGCCCGCCACGCCGCCCGGGAATTCCTTGGCTCGCGGCCCCGGGATTTGCGCCGGGCGCAGATTTGGGTACGCATCAACCCGCTCGGCCCGCTCGCCTTCGAGGACCTGGCCGCGGTGGTGCGTGGGGATCCCGATGGCATCGTTCTGCCGAAAGCCGAGGGGCCGGCCGATATCGAGCGCCTCGGCCACGCGCTCGACGCGCTCGAGGCGCGCGAAAGCCTCGCCGCCGGCAGCGTCCGCATCCTGGCGATCGCCACCGAAACCCCGCGCGCGGCGCTGCGGCTGCCGCAATTCGCGAACGCGGCGCTCCCGCGCCTGGCCGGCCTCACCTGGGGGGCGGAGGATCTGTCCGCCGCGCTCGGCGCCAGCACCAACCGCGACGCCGCCGGCCATTTCGCGCAACCCTATCTCTGGGCGCGCACGGCGATGCTGATGGCCGCGAAAACCCTGGGCGTCGAGGCGATCGAAACGCTGCACGCGGATTTCCGCGATCTCGAGGGCCTCGCCGCCACCAGCCGCGCCGCGGCGGCGGAGGGTTTCACCGGCCGGCTCGCGATCCATCCCGACCAGGTCGGCCCGATCCATCTCGCCTTCCAGCCGAGCGGCGCCGAACTCGAATTCGCGCGCCGCGTCATCGCCGCCTTCGAGGCGGCGCCGGGCGCCGGCGTCGTCGGCCTCGACGGCCGCATGCTCGACATTCCTCATCTGAAACAAGCGCGCGCCGTGATCGAGCGCGCGCGGCCATGAAGGCGGGAGCATGAAAGCGTGGGCGGTCCGCCGCGCCTTCGCCTCGCTGCCGCTCCGCCCGTTCGAGGCGATCGTGGGCGAGGCCCCCCTGCTCGTGCTCTCGCCCCACCCCGACGACGAATCGCTCGGCTGCGGCGGCCTGCTCGCGGAAGCCGCTGCGCGCGGCCAGGCCGCCGCGATCGCCTGGGTGACGGACGGCGCCGCCTCGCATCCCAACCGTCCGGGGCTCGCGGCCGCGCGCGCGCTCGAGGCCGAGGCAGCGGCCTCCCGGCTCGGCGTCCCGCCGGAGCGCCGGCTCCTGCTCGGCGCGCCCGACGGCGCGGCCCCCCATGCGGGCCCCCTGTTCGACACGCTCGTGAACCGGCTCGAGGCGTTCTGCCGGATGCACGGCATCGGCACGGTGTGCGCGACCTGGGCGGGCGATCCGCACCCCGATCATGTTGCGACAGCGAAACTGGCCTCCGCGCTGGCCGCGCGGCTCGGCCTGCGCCACATCGCCTACCCGATCTGGGCCTGGGCCGCGCCGCGCGGGGCGGACCTGCCGGCGCCGAGCGGCGCCCGCCTCGACGTGTCGCGCCACCGCGCGCAGAAGCGGTTCGCGATCGCCGCGCACCGCACCCAGCACCCGAGCCCGCTGCGCTGGTGGTTCCGCCGAAAATTCGACCGCGGAACCGAGATTTTCCTGACGCCCTGACTTGACCCCGCGCAGCCCCACACATTAGCGTTCCGCATCCTTGCCGTTGCGGCAAGACACGGGGCGCGCCTGATCGTCCCCCGGCCATTCATTCCATATCCGGAGCAATCTATGCTGCCGACCCTTTCCCATGCCCGCTCGTTGCGGCGGCGCCTCGCGGCCTGCACGGCGCTGCTCGCGCTGGCAGCGCCGACGTTCGCGCTCGCGGCTCAGACCGGTTCGCACGAGGAGCATGTCGCCACCGACGATGGGCTGAGCCGCCCGGATTACTATCGCTATCTCGAACAGGCCTTTCCGAGCCCCTATATCGCGCCCGCGCAGAGCGAAGGCGCGCGGCGGGCTTTCGACTCGCTCTCGCAACTGACCGGCAGCCCCGGCACCTGGACCCAGCTGCGCTACGTGGTGGGCCGCGTTCCGGCGCCCGTCACCTACACCAATCGCGGCTTCACCGCCGCCGGCCGCGTCACCGCGCTCGCGCTGACCCCGGGTTGCGGCGGCGGCAGCGGTCCGTGCCACGCCTTCGTGGGGGCCGCGGGCGGCGGCGTGTGGGTGGCGAGCGATCCGTTCGGCCAGCCCAGCTGGAGCCCGGCGCTCGCGGGCCTGCGGTCCAACGCGATCGGCTCGCTCGCGATCGACCCCAACGGCGCGGGCCTGGTGCTCTACGCAGGCACCGGCGAGCCGGACAGCTCGGCCGATTCGGAAGCCGGCGTGGGGCTTTTCCGCTCGGCCGACGGCGGCAAATCCTGGCACGTGCTGCCGGCCTCCGTGCCGCTCGCGGAAGGATTGTCGGTCTCCGCGGTGATCGTCGATCCGCGCGATTCGCAACACATCCTGTTCTCGACCATGACCGCGCTGCACGGGCTTTCGGCGTCCGGCAATGCCAGCATCCCGCCCGGCGTGACGCCCCCCGGCATCTACGAGAGCCATGACGGCGGCGCGAGCTTCGCGCAGCTCTACAACGCGCCCGCCAACAGTTTCAAAGGTGGGATCGTGCAGATGGCGCTTGATCCCAACGATCCCGACACGATCTATGCCTCCGCCTTCGACGAGGGCCTGATCCGCTCCTCGGCGCGGCTCGACGGCGACCGCGTGTTCCGCCTGGTGTACAAACATCACCCGGCCATCGCCGGCGCGCCCAACGACCATTTCAACCGCCAGGCCTTCGCGCTCGCGCAATACCACGGTCACACGCGCCTCTACGTCGGCGACAGCAACGACGGCGATCAGACCTCCTTCATCTCGCGGCTCGACAACGCCGATGTCCCCGCCTCCCAGCTCAGCGACAAATCCTATCTGATGCTGTCGAGCCCGACCCCCGGCACGCCCGGCTATGCGAGCTGGGGCTTCTGCGAGGGTCAGTGCTGGTACGATATGTATCTCGCGACCCCGCCGGGCCAGCCGGACGTTCTCTGGTTCGGCGGCTCCATGAAATACAGCGACATCTTCAACGCCAATCCGCCCTCGAACGGGCGGGCCGTGATGCGCTCGGTCGATGCGGGCGTGTCCTTCACCGACATGACGCGGGACGACCGCATGCCGGCGGGCGGGATGCACCCGGATCAGCACGTGCTGGTGTTCAACCCGAAGCACCCCGACCAGGTGCTCGCGGGCTCGGATGGCGGCCTCGTGGTCACGAGCGGCAAGCTGGTCGATGCGAGCGCGCAATGCGCCTCGCGCGGGCTGTCGAGCACCGATCTCGCGGATTGCGAAGCCTGGCTCAAGGCCATTCCGACCGTGGTGCGGCCGGTCAATACCGGTCTGCAGACGCTGCAATATCAGGGGGTGGTCTACAACCCGGCCGAGCCGGACACCGACTGGCAGGGCGGCACGCAGGATAACGGCACCTGGCAGGGAATGGCCGGCAACCTGGTGCAGACCGAGAGCGTCGGCGGCGACGGGGGCAATGGCGGCATCGACGCGGTGCTGCCGGACCAGCGCTTCCACACCTATTACGGTCCGCAAATGGATGTGAATTTCCGCGGCGGCGCCGTGCCGGCCTGGGACTGGGTCGCCGACCCGCTGAACGCCAGCGGGGAGCATTCCGAGTTCTACATCCCGGCGCTGAGCGATCCGCTGGCGAGCGGCACGATCTTCGCGGGTCTGCAGCATGTGTGGCGGACGCAGGACGAGGGCGGAGCGCAGAGCTATCTCGACCAGCACTGCAACGAATATACCGGTGATTTCTCGGTCACCTGCGGCGATTTCGTGCCGCTCGGCGGCGATCTCACCTCGACCGCCTACGGCAATTCGCGCAGCGGCGGCGTGGTGACGCTGATTTCGCGCAGCACCAGCGATCGCGACACGATGTGGGTCGCGACCAATGCGGGCCGGCTGTTCATCAGCCGGAACGCCAGCGACGCGGCGGCGAACGTGCGGTTCCGGCGCATCGACGAACTGACCACGCCGAAGCGGGTGATCACCGGCATCGCGATCGATCCGACCGATGGCACGCACGCTTTCGTTTCCTATACCGGGTATGACGCCTACACGCCGACCACGCCGGGGCATGTGTTCGAGGTGCATGCGGCGCCGGGCGGAAAGGCCAGTTTCACCGATATCAGCGCCAATATCGGGGACATGCCGATCACCGGGCTGGTGCTCGATCCGGCGACCGGCGATCTCTATGCGGCGACCGATTTCGGGGTGATCACCCGTAAGGCCGGTACGAGCGCCTGGGTGCCGGCGGGGGCCGGAATCCCGCATGTGGCGGTCTATCAGCTGCGGCTCACGGCGGACGGGCTCCTCTATGCGGCGACGCATGGGCGGGGGATCTGGACGTTGAAGACGCGCTCCTGATTTCGCGGCATCGATCGGGTGGGGGCCGGAACCTTGGTTCCGGCCCCTATTTTTGTTTCCGGGTGACAAGAAAACGAGCGGTGACGAAGAGGAGGGCGCCGGCGAGGCCGAACCAGGTGAGCGCGTATTGCAGATGGTTGTTGGGCGGCCGGGGCAAGGCGGTGGCGGGTTCGGGGGCGCCGGGCGGGGCGGTGCCGAGGGCGACGAGCGTGAAAGGGGCGACGTTGGGCACGCCGAGCGCGGTCGCGATCGTGGCCGGGTTAAGCGTGTAGAAATGTTTTTCGGCCATATTGTCCGCGGGGGAGAGGAGGCCGGGTTTTTCGGGTGGGCGGGCATAGCCGGTGATGGCGGCAGGGCCGGTGACGGGGGTCGCGCCTTCGGGGACCCAGCCGAGATCGGCGAGCAGGGGCGGCGCGTTCGGACGGTGGAGGATTTCGACGAGCTGGCCTCCCATTTTGGGCATGCCGTCCGGGGTGGTGCGGACTTCGGCGCCGTAGAGGGCGGCCTCGGGGCCGATGGTTCCGCGGGCGACGATTTTTTCGAAGGGTTTGGGCGTGGCGTTGGCGGTGAGCGGGGTGGGCGGGGCTTTTTCGGCGGCGTCGATCTGGGCGAGGAGGTGGGTTTTCCATTGGAGCCGGTAGAGCTGCCAGACGCCGAGGCTTATCAGGATCGCGAGGGGAACGGAGGCGGCGGCGACAACCCCCCAGGGAGAGGATCGCGGAGGCCGCGCGCCGGCCGGGTTCGGGGGAGCAGAGACCCCTTGGCCGGAGCGGTCCGGGCGGCCAGCCGGGCCGGCTGGGCTCGGCGATCCGGCTGGGCCCGTTGATCCGGCTGGGCCCGTTGACCCGGCTGGGCCCGTTGATCCGGCTGGGCCGGCGGGCCCCCCGGGGCTGGCGTGGTTATTCGTCATAGGCAACGAGGGTGGAGACCGGCACGTCCAGCTTCTCGCGGCCCTTGAGGAAGGTCAGTTCGATCAGGGCGGCGGCGGCCGGGACGACGGCGCCGACCTGGCGGAGCAGCTTGATGCCGGCGGCCATGGTTCCGCCGGTGGCGAGGAGGTCATCGACCACCACGACGCGCTGGCCCGGCGTGATGGCGTCGGCCTGGATCTCGATCCGGTCGGTGCCGTATTCGAGCGCATAGTCCAGCGCGACGCGCTCGCCGGGCAGTTTGCCGGCCTTGCGCAGCATGATGAAGCCGCAGCCGAGCTTCAGCGCGAGCGGGGCGGCCATCAGGAAGCCGCGGCTCTCGATGCCGGCGAGCATATCCGGCTGGTGGGTCCGCACCGAGGCGGCCATGCGGCCCATCGCGACCTGCCAGGCGTCGGGATGCCGGAGCAGGGTGGAGATGTCGTAGAAAAGGATGCCGGGCTTTGGGAAATCCGGGATCCCGCGGATATGGTCCTTGAGGTCCATCGCTGCTGTCGTGTCCGTTGCGGTGAAAGCCCGTTGATAGAGCGGTCGCCGCGGTGCGGGAACCGTGCCCGGATTCGCGGGGGCCGCCGGTCCGCCGGGAACGCTGGGCATCCGCACGGCAAATTCTTAAGAGAACCGGGGTCCGGGGCCTTCCGGCCGCAGCGGGCTCGCCACGGGTGCGCCATGGGTCCGAGCGCCAATGGCGAGGGGGCAAAGCTTTTCGCGGCCGGTGGCGCGGCACCCCCGCGCGTCAGGGGGCAGGCGGAGGGCAAGAGCAGGGTATGCGGATCTTCATCGCGAGCGTGGCGGGGCTGACTTTCCTGGTGCTGTGGATCAGCGGGGCCGCGGTGCTCGGGGATGTGTTCCGGGGGACGCCGATCCTGGTGCAGTTCGTTTATTACGCGATCGCCGGGTTCGTCTGGGTGTTTCCCATTCGCTGGCTGATGCTGTGGGCCGCGCGCATGCGGTGAGGCTGGCCGGGCGGCGCTCGAGGCGGGGCCGGGCGCGGGGTTTGGGGGTGGCGGACCCGGGTGGGCGCCGCGGACGAGCCAGGGAAAGGGCGGCTTCGGGGGCGCGCCGGGGCCGGAGGGCGACGGGTCCGGGGTTTCGGGGGTTTCGGGCGGCTCGGGGTCGCCGGGGCCGGTTTCGGCCAGGGCCAGGAAACGGTCGACCAGATCGGGGTCGATGCAGGGCGAATCCAGGAGGGCCAGGGTGGCGTCGATGAGCGGCGCCGGGGCGAGCATGGCGCCGAGCGAGCGGCGAAGGGTCTCGATGCCGGGCTGGGCGTCGGGCGGCAGCAGGTAGCGGTCGCGCAGAAGCAGCAGATGCAGGTCGGTGGGAGCGCCGTCCCAGGTCCGGGTGGCGGCGAGATAGGCGCGGCGGCGGGCGGACGCGTCGGGCGCCTCGCCGAGCGCGCGGAGCAGGGTGAGAAGGTGGCGCTCGATGAGGTCGAGCAGGATGCAGTCGATGTCGCCGGCGAGCCGCAGGACAGTTTCGATCCCGTGATGGACGGTCGCGGCGAGGCTGGCGATCGGGATGTTGTGGGCGCCATGGTCGGCGAAGAGGGAAAGCGCGATCGCATGGATGCGGTCGCGCCTGGCCATGTCGGCCTCGGAAAGATCGGGCGGCTGCCCGTCGACGCGCGCGGCGGCGGCGCGCAGGATGCGCAGGGGTATTTTCATGAGGGAAATTTCAAGTCGGGGCGGGCTTGCGTTGGCGGCAGCGGTGTTAGCATAGCTAACTGGCCGGGCGCAAGGGGGGCGGAGGGGTTGAGACGGGAAGGTTCTTCTTTTTCTGAAGAAAAAGAAGCAAAAAGACTTTGTTCCTTGCGGGGGTTTGCGGCGGGCGCGGCCCCGGGGCCGATGCGCTGGGGCTGGCCGGATGGACCTTGAGGATGCCGATCTCGGGCTGCTTCTCGCGCTCGAAGCCCTGCTGCGGGAAGGCAATGTCACGCGCGCGGCAGCGAGCCTGCAGATCCGGCAATCGACGCTGTCCGCGCGCCTCGCCCGCCTGCGCAAGCTCCTGGGCGACCCACTGTTCGTGCCCGCCGCATCGGGGCGCGGCGTGGTCCCCACGCCACGCGCGGCGGCTCTGCAGAGCGATCTGGCCGCCGCGATGGCGGCCTTGCGCCGGATCGCCGGCGACCAGGGCAGGTTCGATCCGGCGCGCACGACCCGCAGCTTTGTGATTGCGTGCCCGGAACGGCCGGCCATCGTGCTCGGCCCCGCCCTGCTGCGCGATCTCTTGCAGGCCGCGCCCGGCTGCCGCCTCGCCTTCGTCGCGCCGGGCGCCGACATCGCCGAACGGCTGGAACGCGGCGAAGCCGATCTTCTCATTGCCGGTCCGGATCAGACGAACGGCCAGTGGCGGCGGCGCGCCCTGCTCGCCGATCCGTTCGTGGTGGCGCAGCGCCAGGACCATCCGCGCGGGCGCGGTCCGCTCGATCTCGATACCTACTGCACCCTCCGGCACGTGATGGTCTCGGCCCGCGGCGATGGTTTTTCGGGAACGATCGACGACGCGCTGGCCAGGCAGGGCAGACGCCGGCAGGTCGTGGCCTCCGTGCAAAGCTACGCGCTGGCGCCGCTCCTGGTGGCCGCGACCGATATCGTCTGCACGCTGCCGGCCAGCATGCTCACCGGCTTCGCCGCCATGCTCGACTTCGCGCCGCCGCCCCTGGAGATCGCGCCCGCGCAACTCTTCGCGGTCTGGCATCCACGCAGCCAACACGATGCCGGGCATGTCTGGCTGCGCGAACGGCTCTACGCGGCGGCCGCGCTTGGAGCAAACGGGATGCGTTTGGGTTGATGCGTGCCTCCGGCGGCCCGGGCTCTGCCCGGGACCCGCTGGGGCCGAAAGGCCCCAGACCCCGTGGGTTCGAATAGGTCCGTGTTGACTGGAGTGGATTTTCTCAGGGCGTTAACCCCCTTGACTCAGGCCCCAATTAGCAAAGGATAACTTTCCCTATTATATTCGTAACGTAGCGGGGAATATTCCTATTGCCTGAGACGCATGACAGGACGGATGAAATCGAGGTGAGGGAGGAAATGATTAAGGCGGGAGTGAACGCTTACGCCGATTGTGATTCCGATTTTCAATCAGACGAATCGATTGTCGCCACAATTTTTAGAGCAATGTTTGCGGTCCATCAGAGAAATGGGGTCTGAGGAACGGATGCGCCATTGCGTTCTGAAAACGCATTTAGTCTGATTATCGTAGCAGTATTGGCGTAATGACTTCTTGGCGCTTCTGAGTTGTCGCCAAATCGTAGAACACCGCCATGCTTCGCGTTTATGTCCCGTATCCTGCCAATCAACTTAAAGTCGCCGCAAGCAGCGGTAATTTCCGGCGTTGCAAATGACACGTTTACCAAAGCGTGCGCGAAGGTATTCCTGATTGCCCGTATCAGTTGTAGATCATGAAGTTTCGTTTCGCCATATAATCCAAGCGCATGGCCGAGAAGGATTTTACCTTGAAATGTCGACAATGGGCCGCCGCGAGCAAACAAGTTGGAATATTGGCTGTTCTTTAGGTCAACAAAATAAGTGGACAACGAAAAAGCCAAAGCGCCTTCGAGCCAAGTTGCTATAATCAGAGCGAAGGACCTGTCGTCCAGATTGCGGGAGGCATCCGTGAACGTGGCCCAATCTTCCGGAGAGGGCTGGCGACGAGTAAGGAGGACCAATACCTGCTCATGATCCACTTTCGCCAAATCAGGACCATCCTCCGGCTGAAACTTAGTGCCCGCGAGACGACGCTTTGAGGCGGGCTCAACACGCCCCCGCGACCCAAGCCTACTCCGATTCGCCAGAAGAAGGAATCCGGTTCCGAGCCCGCCAAGCCAGGAAAGCGCGAGCGATCTGCTTCGGGGTCTTAGGCCGACAGAGACCCCCCATAGGTCAGGCGCTTGCCCTCGGCGCCCTTTATCGCGACGGCGGCCCGCTCCGAGTCGGAATAGCCAAGCCGCGCCCGCGTATTCCAGCGGAACTGGAACTCGTTGAGATACCGCTGGAGGTGCTGTTCGCCGCAGTGCTGGTAAACGCCCTCAAAGCCCCGCACGAACACGCCAAAGAAGCCTTCGACGCTGTTCGTGTTTACGTCGCTACGGGCATACTCACCCGACGCATGGCGCACTGTCTCGTGCTTGGCGAACTCGGCGCCCACGGCCGGATAGATGCGGGCTTTCGTCCGTGTGGAGGCGGCTCTTGCGGTCCGCGTGCTGCACCAGAACCTCGCGAACGTTCTTCGCGGTCACGGCCTTGCCCGTCATGGCAACGGCGCGGACCTCGCCCTCCCGCTCCACCAGCGCCACAACGGCGCGCTTGCCGCCGACGCCTGAGCGGCCCTTCTTGGTGGGCTTGCGCACGCCGCCACGGCTCAGAGGCGCCGGAACCTCTTGCTTGCCGTGGTAAAGCTCGTCCGCCTCCACAACCTTGCCTTCGACGCGAATCGGAGCCGGGCTGGGGTTCGTCATCGCCTCGCGGATGCGGTGAGCCATGAACCAAGCGGTCTTGTAGGTCACGCCGATCTTGCGATGGAGCTGGTGGGCGCCGATGCCCTTCTTGCTGGCCTTCATCAGGACGTTGGCTTGGGACGATTTCTTAAGTGATGGGGTCTGGGGCCTTTCGGCCCCAGCGGGTCCCGGGCAGAGCCCGGGCCGCCGGAGGCCATCGTCAAGTCAATCTAGGTCCGGTTCGGTAAGAAACGACGCGATCGCGCGCGTTGCTTGCCAGCGATTGCGTTCCAGCAACAGCATGTGCGTGCCGGCGCCGATATCGAGCCGGCGGCGGTGGCGTGCGCGGCCGAGGCGGTTGAACAGATCCTCGACCATGGCGGCGGTCACATCGATGTCCCATTCGGCGCGGAGGATCAGCACGGGGGCCGTGATGGCGCCGGGATCGTAGAGCGGCCGGTTGGCGGTCCAGTGATGGCGGACGTCCTGGACGGCGCCGCTCGGCACGCGGATCGTTCCGGGTCGTGGCGGCGAGGGATCGCTGCGCTCGGTGACCGTGGCCCAGGCTTCGAACCATGCCGGCGGCAGCACGCGGTCGCGCTCGGCCGCGGGAACCGGCTCGCGCCAGCCGGTCTCGTAACGGCGCACATCGACGATGCGGTAAGCGCCCAGTTCGCCGCCGGGGTCGATGCGTCGCTTGCCCTGGGACAGCCATAGCGGCGCCATCAGCACCAGCCGGTCCACCGTGCTGCCGTGTGTGGCGGCGAACAGGCCGGCGACCGATCCGCCCCAGGACATGCCGAGGATGGCGATCCGGTCGCGGCCGCGCTCGGCGCGGATGAAGGCGGCGGCGCTCGCGACATCGTCCACCGCGACCATTGCGGGCGACAGCGGCGGCGCCTCCGCCGGCGGCTTCGTCATTTCCGGCGGGCGGGTGGAGCCGCCATAGAAGCGGATATCGACCGCCCAGACATCGAGCCCGGCGAGCGCCAGCATGTCCATGAAGGAGCGGCCCTCGAGGGCGACGTCGAACAGGCTTTCCGACGCGAAGGTGGCGCCGTGGATCAGCAGGACGGGGTCGCCCGGCGGCGCGGAGGCGAGGCGTTTGTTACGGAGCCATAATGCGATGCCGGGCGTGCCGGATGGGATCATGCGGTCGCAGACCGCGATCTCGGAGCGTGACATGAGACTCGCCTTACGCGAATTGCCAGCGGAAATGCCCGCCTTCGCGCCGCACATGACCGGCGGACGGGTCGGCGAAATGCGTGGTGAGGACAAGAGCGTTCGTCTCGGCCGCGTAGGACAGCGCCCAGCGTCTCGACCGGATCGCGGCTTCGGGGAACTCGCAATAGACCGAGTTCCATTCCGGATGGGCGGCCTGCAGCGGATGATGCAGCACGTCGCCCCAGAACAGCGCGCGCTCGCCCTGCGATTCGAAGACGAGGCTGGCATGGTCGATGCTGTGGCCTGGCGATGCCAGGAAGCGCCAGCCCGGCAGGAATTCGGTTCCGTCGATCTCGATCGGGCGCGCGAGGCCGGCCTCGATGACGGGGGCGACGCTGTCCTCATAGACGCCAGATCCGGGCGGCCGGACCGGCGGGCCAAGCGAGGCCGCGTCGATATGCGCGCGGGCTTGCCCGTCTCCCGTGGCAAGGGCCGCCTGGTAGGCTGCTTCGCGCGCCGAGAAATAATGCACCGCGTTGCGGAATACGGGTTCCCAGCGTCCGTCGCGCAGCGCCGTGTTCCAGCCGACATGGTCGGCGTGCAGATGGGTATGCAGCACCACGTCGATCTGTTCCGGCGTGACACCCAGATTTTCGAGACGCTCCAGGAACGGCTCGTCGAGACGGTGCAAGGCCAGCTGGGTGGGGCGATTCTTGCCGTTGCCGGTCGCGGTGTCGACGAGCAGCGTGTGTTCCGGGGTGCGAACCAGCCAGGCGTGCAGGCTTTGGCGCAGCGTGCCATCGGGGCCGATCGTGCGCGGGTCGAGCGAGGGCCCGACGTTCCGCAACCGTTCTGGGTCGCTGGATGGGAACAGCGTGGCCGGGTTCACGCCGTGCAGCGATCGTTCGGCAAGCCTGGTGATGGTGGCGCTGCCCACGCGATAATGCGTCAGAGTGGTGGTCATGCTGTCTCCCCGGCGGTTCACCGCGGGAGATCGGTCGGGGGCGGGGTTTCCGACACCACCCTGTCCCGGATAGGTGCGATCGACGACGTCGATGGCGGGGCCGGGCCGGGCATTCCCTATCGCCACTTTCGGCCCCGGCGGCGTGCAGGGGCAGGGCCCCTGGCCGCCGGAGGCGCGGCGCCGTCTAGAGCGGGTTCACGCTGACTGTGGTCAGAGTGAACCCGCTCTAGGCTCTTTGATTTGGCGAGCAACTTTATCACCCAGACCGATTCCGGTCTGGGTGATGTTGCTCTAGTGGATGATGGCCAACTGGTCGTAGGGTGCCACAGTCGAATAGACGATCACTTCGTTGAGGTTGGGGAAGGCGACGTAGATGCGGTGGCGCATCGTGTCGACGGCGATTCCGATCGGCTCCGAGGGAACCGGGAAGGTCGCGACCGGGCTTTCGTAGGAGCCGTTGCCGTTCCAGATCTCCACCTGGTTGTTGGCGGCGTCGGTGACGTATTGCAGATGGTTGCCGTCGGTTGCCTGCGCTCCCGCGAGCGGGAATGCGCTGGGGAAGAGGGAATCGATCTGCGGATTGTCGCGCACCGCGGTCGCGCGCGAATCGATTCCTTCGGAGTAGCCGGAAGAGCCCGCGGATTGGATGCCCCATATGGCGACGTTGGGTCCCCAGACTCCGACCGCGGTTCCGCCGCTGGCCAAGGGCGGCAGGACGGTGCCGTCGGCGAGGTAGCCGTGCAGCATGCCGGTGGCGTCGAGCGCCCAGAGCGTGTCGTCCGGGTCGCAAACGAGGGAGGTGCCGTTCGACAGCGTGGGGTCGGTGATCGAGGAAAGCTGCGTGCCGGTGGGCGTGTAGGTGTTGATGGTGTCGCTGCCGTTGTTCAGGACGACGACATTGCCTTCGTCGTCGATGGCGACGCTGGTGGGACTGGACATGTTGCTGGTGATGGCGCCCTGGTAGACATGTTTCACGTTGTAGATCGCGACATTGTTACCGAATACGTTCGCGACGTAGAGATTGCCGGCGGGGTCGAGGGCGATGCCGTAGGGCAGGTTCAGATGCGCGACCACCGGCTGCGTGGCGGCCGGCGCGCGGGCCCGCGCCATGAGCGGACCGAGCGGCGACTGGGTTTGCGCGATGGTGTCGGGCGACAGGCGCGTGGCGGCGATGCGGGGGGCGTATTGCGCGTGGGCCGGCGCGACGGCGAGGGCGATGGTGCCGAACAGGGCGGCGGCGAAAGGCTTGTCGAGGATCGGCAAGGCGTGTCTCCTGGTTGAGCGTGGTGCGCGGTCGCGCGATGGACGAACCGATACACCGGTTGCGGGCGCCGGGCTGTGAGCCGCATCACAGGGGGCCATGTCCGGTTTGGAGATTGACGACGCCGAACGCGCGATCCTTGCGCGGATCCGGGCGGCGAAAATCCGTCTTCGGTTCGACCAGGTGGTGGTGGCGCTGACGGGTGGGCTCAAAGCGGCTTCGGTCGATTTCATTCCGGATCACGAGACCGTGATTTTCACGCTGACGGCGCCGATCCAGTTGCCGAACCGAACGCAGGCGGTTCTGGAGGGGTGGGTCCGGGATGGGGCGTTCGGTGACGAACGCCGGGAGGCGGTTCACGGCAACGATGTTCGGATGCGGCGGGTGCGCGGGGTTTCGGCTGGGGCGCCGCGGCTGATCGGGTTCGTGCACAATCCGGACGCGGATGCGGGGTTGATTCTCGATCTGGCGGAGCGTGGGTTGCTGGGCGGGGATTGAGCGCAGGCTTCCGGCGGCCCGGGCTCAGCCCGGGACCGCTCCGCCACTCCGACCGCAAACAAAACAAAGTCTTTTTGCTTCTTTTTCTTCAGAAAAAGAAGAATCCCTGCCTTTCGTCGTCAAGGCGTTGCGCGAGGCGCGGTCCAGGTCCAGGCGGTGATTTTCCAGTCGGCGCCGGTGCGGGTCAGCGTGAAGGTCCAGCGCGCGGTTTCGTGGCGGGGCTGGCCGGCTTCGCGGTAATCGTAGGTGGCTGGGAGGATGACGTAGGCGTTGTCGCCGGAGATTTCCTCGCGGATCGGGGCGGCGGTGGTGATTTTCTGGTCGGTGATGGCTTGCTGTTTTTGCAGTTTGCCGAAGCCGGCGAGCCAGTCGGTGGCGGCGGTGGTGCCTTGCCAGTGGAAGGGCGGGAACTCGTCGGTGATGGCGATGGAGGGGGCGAGCAGCGCGTTCGCGGTTTTGGTGTCGTCGGTGTTGAGTGCGGCGGCGTATCGTTGCGCGGTTGCGGCGGGGCTGACGGCGAGCGCGGGGGTGGCGAGCAGCGTGGCGGCGAGGGCGAGGCGGCGCATGGGGCGGGCTCCTGGTGTCGGGGGTGGTCCGTTTTGGGTATGACGGTTTCGGGGTCTGGGCAATCGGGGGTGGCGATGGGGGTCGATTTGCGCGATGCGGGGGCGCCGGCGGCGGCGGTGCGCGAGGCGCTGGGGCTCGCGGCGCATCCGGAGGGTGGGTGGTATCGCGAGCTTTGGCGCGATGCGCCGGCGGATGGCGGGCGGGGCGCGGCGAGCGGGATTTTGTTTCTGCTGGCGGCGGGAGAGCGGTCGCACTGGCATCGGGTGGATGCGGCGGAGGTGTGGCTCTGGCATGCGGGGGCGGCGCTGCGGCTTTCGATGCCGGAGCGGGAGGTAGTTTTGGGGCCGGAACTGGGGGCCGGGGAGGTTCTGCAGGCGGTGGTGCCGGCCGGCGTCTGGCAGTCGGCGGTGTCGCGCGGCGCGTGGACGCTGGTTTCCTGCGTGGTGGCGCCGGCGTTCCGGTTCGAGGGGTTCGAGCTGGCGGCGCCGGGGTGGGCGCCGTGAGGCTTGGTTACTCGACCTGGCTTTTCAGGACGGCGCCCTGCGAGAGCGAGGCGACGTAGGCTTCGAGGTCGGCGAGGTCGGTGCTGTCGGGTGCGGGGGGTTTGCCGTGCAGGGCGCCGGCGATGCAGCGATGGATTTGCTGCGATAGCGTGACGACTCGGTGTTCGTCGGCGCGGTATTGCGGGTAGGTGGCGGCGGCGCCGATCAGGCTCGGGATCGGTTTGCCGTTGGGGAGTTTGCCGGGCGAGCGGCCGCCATTCACGTGGCAGGTGTCGCAGGTGCCGGTGCCGCCGAAACTGTCATGGGCGAAGAGCGCGGCGCCGTGGTCGATGGCGGCTTGCATGCCGGCCGGGGGGGCAGCGGCGGCGCCGGCGGCGGGCAGGCAGGCGAGCATGGCGATGAGAAGCGCGGGATGGCGCATGTCGGCCTCCTCTGGCGTGAGCGCGGGAGCAGAGGGGCGGCGGGGCGCGATGTCAAGCGTGGGGGGCGGCGGGTTGCGGTTCCGCTGCGGCCGCGCAAAGGTCACGGCGGCCTTTGCGGCCTTCACTCCGGAGAATGAACCGTGCCTGCTCTGTTTCGATTTCATGGCTTTTTGCCTGTCGCGCTCGGCGCGGCCGCGGCGGCGCTCGGGGCGCCGGCGGCCTTTGCGGCGCCGTCGGTGGCGGAACTGGCGGCGCAGGCCGATTGGCGGGCGGCGATCGAGCATGTCACCGCGCCCACCGATGGATGTTACGCGGCGACGTTTCCGACCCGGGGCTGGCACCGGGTGGCCTGCGTCGCGGCGCCGGCGGGGCCGTTTCTGCCGCGCGGGCTGACCGGGCGGAGCGCGGGCCGGATCGTGGGCAACGGCTATGATTACGCGGCGGTGACGGCGACGCCGACGAAGGCGGCGGTCGGCGCATTTCCGGTGGTGAAGGGGCTGACGAGCGAGACCGGCGCGCGTGGGGCGAACGATTATTCGTTGCAGCTGAACACCGGCTTCATGAACACGGCCGGGTGCCAGGGTGGGGCGTCAGGCTGCCAGACCTGGCAGCAATTCATCTACGCGTCGGGTTATCGGTCGGTGTTCATGCAATATTGGCTGCTCGGTTACAACAATGCCTGTCCGAGCGGGTGGAACAGCTATTCGGGGGATTGTTACAAGAACAGCGCGGCGGTGAGCGCGCCGCAGGTGGCGGCGACCGAGCTGCACATGCTGAAGGTCAAGGGCAGCGCGAAAGCCGGGGGCAACGACACCGTGACGTTCGTGGGGCCGACCTCGGCTTATTCGACCTCGGGGCCGGATACGGTGGTGTATCTCGCGGGGGCCTGGACGCAGTCGGAATTCAATGTGGTGGGCGATGGCGGCGGGAGCCAGGCCAATTTCAACACCGGAACGTCGCTGACGGTGTCGATCCGGCTGAACGACGGATCGACCGCCGCGCCGCAATGCGCCGCGAACAGCGGGACGACGGGCGAGACCAACAATCTCAACCTCGGCGTCTGCACGGCGGTGAGCGCGCTGCATCCGGCGATCCATTTCGTCGAGAAGAACTAGGTCCTGTGGACTCTAGGGATTCCGGCGCGGCGATTTGGATGATTCAAGACTGCTTTTGGGGTGGAGGCAGTCTTGGGCGTGCTGGATCGGCTTGTGCTGAGCGACGGGCAGTGGTCGCGGATTTCGCCGCACATCATC
>DAIDJM010000008.1 GCA_027451405.1 Acetobacteraceae bacterium
ACCGCTACCGTACCCGCTCGGTCGAGCACGTCATCGCCGAGGTCAAGCAGATCCAGCGCGACTTTCCGCAGATGAAGGAATTGTTCTTCGACGACGATACCTTCACCGACAATCTGCCCCGCGCCGAAGCGATCGCGCGCGAGCTCGGCAAGCTCGGCGTCACCTGGTCGTGCAACGCGAAGGCCAATGTGCCGCGCGACACGTTGAAAGTCCTGGCCGACAATGGTCTACGCCTGCTGCTGGTCGGCTACGAATCCGGCAACCAGCAGATCCTGCACAATATCAAAAAAGGCATGCGGATCGAGGTGGCCCGCCAGTTCACCAAGGATTGCCACGACCTCGGCATCAAGATCCACGGCACCTTCATCTTGGGCCTACCCGGCGAGACCCGCGAGACGATCGAGGAGACCATCCGCTTCGCGACCCGCATCAACCCGCACACGCTGCAGGTCTCGCTCGCGGCACCCTATCCCGGCACGTTCCTCTATCAGCAGGCGGTCGAAAACGGCTGGCTCGACGCCGCCAACGCCGAGCTGATCGACGAGCACGGCATCCAGATCGCTCCCCTGCACTACCCGCATCTCTCGCACGCCGAGATTTTCGACAACGTGGAGACGTTTTATAAGCGTTTCTACTTCCGCGCGCCGAAGATCGCGTCCATCGTGGGCGAGATGCTGACAAGCCCGCAGATGATGAAGCGCCGCCTGCGCGAGGGCGTGGAGTTCTTCCAGTTCCTGCGGGAGCGGCATCAGACGGCGGCTTGAAAAAGGGTTTTTCGTTCTTTTTTGAAAAAAAGAACCAAAAAACTTTTTCGCATGAGACGAAGCCGTCCAGCCGCTCCGTCTAATGCGAGAACGTCTTTTTGCTTCTTTTTCTTCAGAAAAAGAAGACCTTATACGGTTGCGGCCACGACATGACCGGACGATGCGTAGGGCAGCCATTCCCGGTCCCGCCATCATGACGGATCGCGCCGTCATCACGGTTGCCGACGATTTCGGGCTTTCGCCCGCGGTCAACGAGGCCGTCGAGCGCGCCCACCGGGAGGGCATCCTCACCAGCGCCAGCCTCATGGTCGCCGCCGATCATGCCGCCGACGCCATCGCCCGGGCCCGCAGCCTGCCCGGGCTGCGTGTGGGCCTGCATCTCGTGGCGGTCGAAGGACCCGCCGCCCTTCCCGCCGCCGACCTGCCCGATCTCGTCGGCCCCGACGGCGGGTTCCCCGCCGCGCAAATCCGCCTGGCGCTGCGCTACGCCACGAGCCCCAGGGCGCGCCGCCAGCTCGCCCGGGAAATCCGCGCCCAGTTCGAGGCCTTCCGCCGCACGGGCCTCACGCTCGACCACGCGAACGCCCACAAGCACATGCATCTGCATCCGCTCGTGGGCCACCTGATGATCGAAACCGGCCGCGAGTACGGGCTGCGGGCCATCCGTATCCCCCGCGAGGCCGGCGGCGGCGCGCTCGGCGCCTGGTGCCGCGTGCTACGCGCCCAGGCCCGCCGCGCGGGGCTCCGCACCAACGACTGGATCGCCGGCCTCGCCGACACCGGCCACATGACGCTGGAGCGCGTGCAGCACCATCTGGCGCATCTGCGCCCAGGGGTCACCGAACTCTATTTCCATCCCGCAACTGAAACCGACGCGATCCTGCGGCGCCGGATGCCGGACTATGCGCACGCGGCCGAACTCGACGCGCTGCTGCGCGCGCGGGTGCCGCAAGGCGTCAGGCTGACGACCTACACGTGAAGGGGATTCTTCCTTTTCTGAAGAAAAAGAAGCAAAAAGACTTTTGTTTGTCGGGCCCGATGCGCCGCTACCGCTCGGGTCCGAAACAGACGAAAGTTTTTTGGTTCTTTTTTTCAAAAAAGAACCTCTTCTCCTCCCGACCGTTGCCACGAGGCGAATACAGAGGGAGTCCGCCCCGCATGAAGAACGACCGGCTCGTCGCCGCGGCACTCGCGGGCGGCAGCGTGCTCGCCGCCACCTGGGCCGGTAGCCGGTTCAGCCCCCGGACGGCCCGCACCGGCCTCTGGTACGCCTCGCTGCGAAAGCCACGTTACACGCCGCCCGGACCAGCGATCGGGGCGGTCTGGAGCGTGCTGGACGTGCTGCTCGGCTACGCGGGCTATCGTCTGATCGCCGAACGCCACCGGCCCGGGGCGGTGGAGGCCATTGCGGCCTGGCTCACCACCGTGAGCGGGCTCGCGGGCTTTCAGGCCGCGTTCTTCGGCGCGAAGAGCCCGGCCGCCGGCACCGCGACCTCCGCGGCGATGTGCGCCGCCGCGACCACCACCGCAGGCCTGGCAAGCCGCATCGATCCGAGCGCGAGCGCGGCCATGGCGCCGCTGGCGCTATGGACCGGCTTCGCGACGTTTCTGAGCGAGGAGATCTGGCGCAGGAACCGCGCCTGAGGGCGGCGGGGCGGCGCTTTCGGGGAAAGCCCGCCGAAGGCGAGCCTCAACCCGAAGGCGCGCCGTTCGGGCCTCCGGGAGCGACGAACCGGCCCACGAAAAACCCATCGACTCCCATGGCCGGGGTCGAGCGGAAGAATCCCTCTGCCGTCCGTGCGTCCTCCATGCCCGCGATCGTCCCGAACGGCGCCGGTTCCAGCCCCGCCACGGCGCGAACGGCTTCCTCGGGCTGCAGCGAGCAGACCGCGTAGATCAAACGTCCCCCGGGCCTGAGCATCCGCGCCGCGGCCGCCGCGAGCCGGCCCTGGGCCGCCGCCGCCGCCACCACGTCGCGCGGGCGCTTCAGGTGGGGCACGTCGGGATGGCGCCGGATCGTGCCGGTGGCCGTGCAAGGCGCATCGAGCAGCACCGCATCGAACGGCGCGGGCGGCGTCCATTCGGCCGCATCGGCTTCGATGCACTCGGCTTCGAGGCGCAGCCGGGCCAAATTCTCCCGCAGACGCGCGAGCCTGCGCGGATCGCGCTCCACCGCCGTCACCCTCGCCCCCGAAGCCGCGAGCTGCGCGGTCTTGCCGCCCGGCGCGGCGCAAAGATCGGCGATGCGCTCGCCTGGAAGCGGCGCGAGCAGCCGGGCCGGCATCGAGGCCGCGGCGTCCTGAACCCAGAACGCGCCCCGCTCGAACCCCTCGATTTCCGTCACGCGCGTGCCCGCCGGAAACCGGACCGACCCGTTCGGCAGCGCCGCGCCACCGGGTGGTGGCGCCTCGCCCGGCGCGAGCGTGAGGTCGAGCGGCGCCTCCTGCTGATGCGCTTCGGCAATCGCCCGGGCCTCGCCGCCCCATGACGCCCAAAGCCAGGCCGGCGTGTCCAGCCGCGGCGTGTCGAGCGCGTCGAGCAGCGCCGGCCCTTGCTCCGCGACCCGCCGCAGAACCGCATTCACGAGCCCGGCGAACGGCGTGAGCTTGGCGTCCCGCGCCAGCCCGACCGCGGTTGCGACCGCCGCATGGGCGGGCGTGCCGAGCAGCAGCAACCCGGCCGCGCCCAGCCGCAGAACTTGCCGCACGGGCTCCGGCGGCGCGCGCCGCAGATGCGGCTCGAGCACCGCATCGAGCGTGCCGGCGCGGCGCAGCACGGTCGCGGCCAGCCGGTGCGCGGCCGCCCGGTCGCGCGGATCGGCCGCGGGCAAGGCCTCCAGCGCTTCCTCCAGCGGCCGGCGCTGCTCGAAAACGCCCTGCAACAAAAGAAAGCCGAGGAAGCGCGCATCCATCCGGGGCACCATGGCGCAGCGCCGGGGCCGGTGATAGGCAGCCCCGCCATGCAGACGCGGCCCCTTTCGCTCTATCGCCTGGGCCTCGTGCTGTTCTGTCTGGCCTGCTGGCTGCCGGGCTTCTTCACGCTGCCGCCCGGCGACCGGGACGAGAGCCGGTTCGCCGAAGCAACCAAGCAGATGCTGCTGACCGGCGACTATGTGCGCATCTGGAACGGCCACGAGGCGCGCAACCGCAAGCCGGTCGGCATCTACTGGCTGCAGGCGCCGTTCGCGGCGCTGCTGCCGGCGCCCACCAATCCGATCTGGCCTTACCGGATGCCGGCGCTGCTCGGCGGGATCGCGGCGGTGCTGGCCACCTTCGAGACCGGCCTCGCGCTGTTCGGCGAAGCCAGGCGGGCGGCGCTCGCGGCGGCGATGCTGGCCGCCTGCTTCGTGCTGAGCTTCGAGACCCATATCGCCAAGACCGACGCGGCGCTGCTGGGCGCCACGAGCTGGGCCCAGGCGATGCTGGCCCGCGCCTGGATGCGGGGCGCGCTCGGGCGCGGCGAGGCGCTGGTTTTCTGGGTCGCGATGGGGCTGGGGATGCTCATCAAGGGGCCAATCACGCCGTTCGTCTCGGGGCTCACGGCGGGCGGGCTCGCGATCGCCGGGCGCAGCGGGCGCTGGCTCGGGGCATTGCGGCCGGCCTTCGGGGTGCCGCTGGCCCTCGCGCTGGTGGTGCCCTGGCTAATCGCTATCGGCATCGCGACGCATGGCCAGTTCTTCGTCGATTCCGTGGGGCACGATTTCGGCCGCAAACTGGTCAGCGGCCAGGACAGCCATGGCTTCCCGCCCGGCTTCCACACGCTGCTGATCCCGCTGCTGGCCTTCCCGGCAAGCCTTGCGGTGGTGGCGGCCCTTCCGCAGGCCTGGCTGGCCCGCCGCGAGCGCGGCGTGCAGTTCCTGATCGCCTGGCTGCTGCCGGCCTGGCTCGTGTTTGAAGCGGTGCCGACCAAATTGCCGCACTACACGCTGCCGCTCTACCCGGCGCTGTTTCTGCTCGCGGCCAGCTTCGGGCTGCGGCGTTCGATCAGCGGCGGGTTGGCGCTGGGGTTCGCGGGCATGCTGGTGGCCGGCCTCGCCATTGCCGCCCCGCTGTTCCTGGGGGCGCCCTGGTGGCTCGGCATCCCGGCCGCCCTTGCCGCCGCGCTGGCGACCGGCCTCGGCCTGGCGGGTCGTCAGCGCCTGGCCCTGCTCAGCGCGCCTCTCCTGTATCTCGCCGTGCTGCAATGGGAGGTGCCGTGCCTGGCCCCGCTCTGGGTCGCGCCGCGCACGGCCGCGCTGCTCCGGGGCGAGCCGCACCGGGCGGCGAGCGGCGATGACATCGTGATCGCCGGCTACTCCGAGCCGAGCCTGATGTTTCTTCTCGGGCCCGATGTGCTCGAGGCGCCCGGCGGTGCCAGAGCGGCGGCCGCGCTGGCGAACGACCGGCGCTTCGCGATCGTGGAAGGCCGCGACGAGTCGGATTTCCTGGCGGCGGCGGCCCGGCATGCGCTCCACCCGCGGCCTCTGGGCGAAGTGGTGGGTTTCGACCCCGGCAGCGGCAGGCGCGTCAGCCTGAACGTGTTCGCCCGGAACTGAACGCGGCCGGATCGAGGCCGCCGGCGCAGGTTCCATGCGCGCCGAGACCTGTTCCGCCGCTCCCGGCGCCCTTACATGGCGCGGCATGTCATTCAAGCTTACGGCCGCCTTATCGCTGCTGGGGCTCGCGCTGGCGGGGCCGCTTCCGGCCCTGGCCGACGAGCCCGTGCCCGTCGAGACCGCGCAGGTCCGGCGCCAGGACGTGGCCGAGTTCGCGCGCGGCGTCGGCACCGTACAGGCCTACAACAATGTGCTGATCCGGGCCCGGGTGGACGGCACGATCGTGCGCATCGCCTTCCGCGAGGGGCAGGACGTTAAGGCCGGCGACCTGCTTGTGGTGATCGATCCGCGCCCCTACGCCGCCACGCTCGCGCAGGCAGAGGCCAAGCGGGCGGCCGACGAGGCGCTGCTCGAGAATGCGAAGCGCGACCTCGTGCGGTACACCAACCTCGCGCGCACCAATTTCGCCTCGCGCCAGCAGCTCGACACGCAAACCGCCACGGTGGCGCAGGACACGGCCAATCTGCAGGCGGACGAGGCGGCGATCGCAACGGCGCAACTCAATCTCTCCTTCTGCAGCATCACGAGCCCGATCGACGGCGTGGTCGGGCTGCGCCAGGTCGATATCGGCAATCTCGTGCATGCGACCGACAGCCAGGGCATCGTGACGGTGGCGCAAGTGCAGCCGATCGCGCTGGTGTTCACGCTGTCGGCCGATGACATCGAGCGCGTGCGCGAGGCCATGCGGTCGGGTCCGCCCCTCGTGCTCGCGACCACCACCGACGGCGCGACCGTGCTCTCGCGCGGCACATTGCTCACCCCGAACAACACCGTCGACACCTCGACCGGCACGATCGCGCTCAAGGCCATTTTCGCCAACACGGACCGCAAGCTGTGGCCCGGCCAGCCGGTCGGCGCGCGCATCCGCCTCGCGATCGATCATGATGCGATCGCCGTGCCGCCCAATGCCGTGCAGCACGGGCCGGACGGGCTGTATGTCTATGTCGTCGGCGCGGACCACCGGGTGGCGAAACGCGACGTGCAGATTGGTTACGAGGACGATCAGGTCGCCGTGATCAAGGATGGGCTTGCGGCCGGCGAGACCGTGGTGACGGCGGGCCAGGTGCGGCTGCAGCCGGGCGTGCTCGTCGCCGCCGACCCTCAGCCGAAAAGCTGAGTTCGCTTTGAGCGTCTCCAGTCCCTTCATCCGGCGGCCGATCGCGACATCGCTGATTATGGCCGCGATCTTCCTGCTCGGGGTGGCGGTCTATCCGCTGCTGCCGGTGGCGCCGTTGCCGCAGGTGGAATTCCCGACGATCTCGATCTCGGCGAATTTCCCAGGCGCCAGCCCCGAAGTCATGGCAAGCTCGGTGGCCGAGCCGCTCGAGACCCAGCTCAGCCAGATACCGGGTCTGTCGCAGCTCACCTCGGTGAACGTGCTGGGCACCAGCAGCATCACCGCGCAATTCGATCTCAGCCGCAACATCGATGCGGCGGCCACCGACGTGCTCGAGGCGATCAACGGCGCGCAGGGCCAAGTGCCGAAAAACCTGCCGAGCCAGCCGACCTTCCGCAAGACCAATCCGGCCGATTCGCCGATCTTCCTGATTGCGGCGTCGTCGGATCTCGTGCCGCTCACCACCGTCGACGATTACGTGGAGAACGTGCTCAGTCAGCAGCTGAGCCAGGTGCCCGGCGTCGGCACGATCTTCGTCGCCGGCCAGCAGAAGCCGGCGATCCGCGTGCAGATCGACCCGGCGAAGCTCGCCGCCATGGGCATGACGCTCGAGGATGTGCGCAGCGCGCTGACCATCGCCACGGTCAATTCGCCGAAAGGCAGCATCGACGGCCCGCGCCGGAGCTTCACAATCCTCGACAATGATCAGCTGACGCAGCCCGGGCCTTACAACGATCTGATCGTCGCCTGGAAGAACGGCGCGCCGGTGCGCATCCGCGATATCGGCCAGGCGGTGCGCGGCCCGCAGAACCGCGAGCAGATTTCCTGGCAGAATGGCCGCAAGGGCGTCCTGCTGGTGATCTTCAAGCAGCCGGGCGCGAACGTCATTGCGACCGTCGAGCGGATCAAGCAGGAGTTGCCGCGCCTGCAGGCGAGCATCCCGCCCGCGATCCATCTCAAGACGATCGTCGATCGCACCCAGACCATCCGCGCGTCGATCAACGATGTCGAGCGCACGCTGGCGCTTTCGGTGGCGCTCGTCGTGCTCGTGATCTTTCTGTTCCTGCGCAGCCTCTGGGCCACCATCATCCCGAGCATCACGGTGCCGGTGGCGCTCGTGGGCACGTGTGCGGCGATGTATTTCTTCGGCTTCAGCCTGGATAATCTTTCGCTGATGGGGCTCACCATCGCGGTCGGTTTCGTGGTCGACGATGCGATCGTGATGCTCGAAAACATCTACCGCCATGTCGAGGAGGGGATGACGCCGCTCGATGCAGCGCTCAAGGGCGCGGGCGAGATCGGCTTCACCATCGTCTCGATCAGCCTCTCGCTGATCGCCGTGTTCATCCCGCTCCTGCTGATGGGCGGTCTGGTCGGGCGGATTTTCCGGGAATTCGCGATGACCGTATCGCTGACGGTCGTGCTGTCGGCCATCGTCTCGCTGACGCTCACGCCGATGATGTGCGCGCGGTTCCTCAAGGCGGAGGACGGGCGGCACGGGCGGCTCTATCGCATCATCGAAGCGATGTTCGACGGCATGCTTGCCTTCTATCGCCGCACGCTCGGGGTGGCGCTGCGCTTCCGGTTCGTGACCCTGATGGTGTTCCTCGCGACCGTGGCCCTCACCGCCGTGCTCTTCACGATCATTCCGAAAGGGTTCTTTCCGCAGCAGGATATCGGCCTGATCATCGCGGTGACGAACGCGAATCAGGACACCAGCTACGACCGCATGGTGCAGCTCCAGGAGGAGGTGAACCAGATCGTGCTGCACGATCCGGCGGTGGCGAGCTTCGCGTCGGTGCTCGGCGGCGGCAACGGCAGCACGCCGAACAACGGCCGGCTCTACATCAATCTGAAACCCTGGAATCAGCGCGAGCCGATCATGGATGTCATCGCGCGGCTGAGCCGGAAGGCCCAGGCCTTGCAGGGCGTGCAGCTTTTCATGCAGCCGGCCCAGGACATCACGGTCGGCGCCCGCAATGCCCGGACCTTGTATCAGTACACGCTGCAGGACGCGGATGCGAATGAGCTCAACCAGTGGGCGCCACGCCTCCTGGAACGGCTGCAGAAATTGCCGCAATTGCGCGACGTCACCTCGGACCAGCAGATCGCCGGCACGACCGCGACGCTGACGATCGATCGCGACGCCGCGGCTCGTTACGGTATCCAGCCGCAGCAGATCGACGACACGCTCTACGACGCGTTCGGCCAGCGGGAAGTGACCCAATATTTCACGCAGGTCAGCTCGTATTACGTGATCCTCGAAGTGCCGCCGCGACTCGAGGGCGATCTGCACACGCTCGGCAATCTCTACGTGAAAGGCGCCTCGGGGACGGCCGTGCCGCTCTCGGCGCTCGTGAGAATGACGACGAAGCCGGTGGCGCCGCTCGCGGTGAACCATCAGGGCCAGTTCCCGGCCGTCACGATCAGCTTCAACCTCACGAACGGCGCGTCCCTCGGCGACGCCGTCAATGCCATCGCGAAACTGGAACAGCAGCTCGGCACGCCGGCCTCGCTGCAGGGCTCGTTCCAGGGCAACGCGGCGGCGTTCCAATCCTCGCTCGAGAGCGAACCCTATCTGATTGCCGCGGCCCTCATCGCCGTCTACATCATTCTCGGCATTCTCTATGAAAGCTACATCCTGCCGCTGACGATTCTCTCGACGCTGCCCTCGGCCGGCGTGGGCGCTCTGCTCATGCTGATGCTGGCCGGCCGCGACCTCTCTGTGATCGCGGTGATCGGCATCATCCTGCTGATCGGCATCGTGAAGAAGAACGGCATCATGATGGTCGATTTCGCGATCCATGCGGAGCGCGAGCAGGGCAAGACACCGCTCGAAGCGATCACGCAGGCCTGCCTGCTGCGCTTCCGGCCCATCATGATGACCACCATGGCCGCGCTCTTCTCGGGCCTGCCGCTGATGCTCGGCACCGGTGCGGGATCGGAACTGCGTCAGCCGCTCGGCTATGCCATGGTCGGCGGGCTCCTGCTCAGCCAGGCGCTCACGCTCTACACGACGCCGGTGATCTATCTCTATCTCGACCGGATCCAGCACTACTTTGCGCCGACCGAGGCGGATGCGAGAATGCCGCGCCTGGCCCGAAAGCTGCGGGGCGCCACCGCCGCCGAGTGAGGCCAGGCAGTTGGGGGAGCTGCCGATGACACCGCCCGAACTGGTCCGGTTGCGCGAAAGCATCGACAATATCGATGCCGCGCTGATCTACCTGCTCGCCGAGCGGTTCAAATGCACGCAGAGCGTGGGCGAGCTCAAGGCGCGGCTCGGATTGCCGCCCGCGGATCCCGGACGCGAGGCGCAGCAGATCGCCCGGCTGCGCGCTCTGGCGGAGGGGGCGAAGCTCGATCCGGAGTTTGCGGAAAAGTTCCTCGCCTTCGTCATTCGCGAGGTCATCCATCACCATGAGCGGATCGCCTCCGGCGGCCCGGGCGAGCCCCGCCGGGCTTGAACCGGCCGAGCCGGGCGGCGAGCCGCTCGCTTCGGCGTCACGCTTGGCCGCCCCCTCTACTTGGAGGGTCGCTCGCGCTATGCTCCGCCCATGACATTGGCAGCGCTTCAGGATCTGATCGAACACGCCCGAAAGGCCGGGGGCGACGCGGCGGACGCGGTGCTGTTCCGCGGCACCAGCGTCAGCGTCGAGCGGCGTCTCGGGCAAATGGAGCATCTCGAACGCGCCGAGTCGACCGATCTCGGCTTGCGCGTCTTCGTGGGTCACCGCGCCGCGATCGTCTCCGCGAGCAGTCTCGAGCCGGCGCGCTTCGCAAGCCTCGCGCAACGCGCGGTCGCCATGGCGCGGATCGTGCCCGAAGACCCTTTTGCTGGGCTTTCGGAACAAAGTGACGCGCCCGAGGATCCCGCCGGTCTCGAGACCGCCGACCCCGCCGAGCCCTCGATCGCCGACCTCATCGAGCGCGCACAGACCGCCGAGGAAGCGGCGCTGCAGGTGGCGGGTGTCACGAACTCCGAAGGCGGCAGCGCCGGCTATTCGCGGACCGACATTTTTCTCGCGACCAGCGCCGGCTTCGCGGGAAGCTACGCGCGCACCAGCCACTCGGTCTCCGCCTCCGTGCTGGCCGGCAGCGGCACGGCGATGCAGCGCGACTACGATTACCATAGCGCGACGCACCTGGCCGATCTCGACGACCCGCAAACGATCGGAAGGCGTGCCGGTGACCGCGCGGTCGCGCGCCTCAATCCGATCCGGCCGCCGACCGCGCGGCTGCCAGTCGTCTACGATCCGCGCGTCGCGGGCAGCCTCATCGGCCACCTCGCCGGCGCCATCAACGGCGCCGCCATCGCCCGCGGCACCTCCTTCCTGAAAGACAAGCTCGGCCAACGGATCTTCGCGCCCGGCATCGTCGTGCGCGACGATCCGCGCCGGCCGCGCGGTCCTTCGAGCCGCACCTTCGATGCCGAAGGCGTGCGCACGGCGGCGCGCGCCGTCATCGAGGACGGCGTGCTCACCACGTGGCTGCTCGACAGCCGCAGCGCCCGCCAGCTCGGTCTGCGCAGCACGGGCCACGCCTCCCGCGGCACCAGCGGCCCACCGATGCCCGCCGCGACCAATCTCTATCTCGCGGCCGGCCGCGAGACGCCCGCCGAGCTGATGGCCGACATCGCGGAAGGACTTTACGTGACCGAACTGATCGGCAACAGCCTCAATCCCACGACCGGCGATTACAGCCGCGGCGCCGCCGGCTTCATGATCCGGGGCGGGGCGCTGGCCGAGCCGGTTTCCGAAATCACCATCGCCGGCAATCTGATCGAGATGTGGAAAACCTTGCGGCCTGCCAATGATCTCGTCTTCCGCCGCGGCACCGACGCGCCCACGGTGCGCGTCGAAGGCATGGTGATGGCCGGCGCATGAACGCGATTGCTCTCCGCCACGACTGGACGCGCGACGAGGTCGCGGCCCTCATGGCGCTGCCTCTGCCGGAACTCCTGTTCCGGGCGCAAACCATTCATCGCGCCCATCACGATCCGCTGAACATCGAGATCGCCACGCTGCTCTCGATCAAGACGGGCGGCTGCCCCGAGGATTGCGCCTACTGTCCCCAGAGCGCCGCCTTTGACACGGGTGTCGCCGCCGGCAAGCTGATGCCGCTCGATGCGGTGCTCGATGCCGCGCGCGCGGCGCGCGCCTCGGGTGCCTCGCGCTTCTGCATGGGGGCGGCCTGGCGCAGCCCGAAAGAGCGCGACATCGACGCGGTCTGCGCCATGGTCGAAGGCGTGCGCGCGCTCGGGCTCGAGACCTGCGCCACGCTCGGCATGCTCACGCGCCCGCAGGCGCAGCGCCTGCGGGACGCCGGCCTCGACTACTACAACCACAATCTCGACACGTCCCCGGAATTTTACGGCGACATCATTTCCACCCGGACCTACGCCGATCGTCTCGAAACGCTGGCCCATGTGCGGGACGCCGGCATCGCCGTCTGCTGCGGCGGTATTGTGGGATTGGGCGAGAGCGACGCCGACCGCGCCGGCCTGATCGCCACGCTCGCGAGCCTGCCGGCGCATCCCGAAAGCGTGCCGGTGAATGCGCTCGTGCGCGTCGCGGGCACGCCGCTCGCCGAGGCGCCGCCGGTCGATCCGCTCGACCTCGTGCGCGTGATCGCGGCTGCGCGCATCACCATGCCCAAATCCGTCGTGCGGCTTTCCGCCGGCCGCGAAACCATGACCGACGAGGCCCAGGCGCTTTGCTTCCTGGCTGGGGCCAACTCGATCTTTTACGGCGAGCGGCTGCTCACCACGGCCAATCCCGGCGCCGATCGCGATCGCGCGCTGCTCGCGAGGCTCGGGATGCGTGCCGGACAGAGCTGAGGCGTCCGGGGACGCTCATCTCTGGCGTCCCTATACGCAAATGAAGACCGCCGCACCGCCGCTCCGCGCGGTGCGCACCGAGGGCTGCCGCATCACGCTCGAGGATGGGCGTGTGCTGATCGATGGCATCGCCAGCTGGTGGACCGCCTGCCACGGCTACAATCATCCGCACATCCGTGTCGCTGTCGAGGCACAGCTCGAGGCGATGCCGCATGTGATGTTCGGCGGATTGACCCATGATCCGGCCGAACGCCTCGCCGCGCGTCTGTGCCGGCGGCTGCCGGGCGACCTGAACCACGTCTTCTTCGCCGACAGCGGCTCGGTCGCGGTCGAGGTGGCGATGAAAATGGCCGCGCAATCCTGGCTCAATCGCGGCATCAAGACGCGCACGCGCTTTCTCGCTTTCCGGGGCGGCTATCACGGCGACACCTTCGCCACCATGGCGGTGTGCGATCCCGAAGAGGGCATGCATGCCCTGTTCGGTCCGCTTCTGCCGCAGCACAAGATCGTCGATCTGCCACGCGACCGGGCCAGCATCGCCGAATTCGACCGCGTGCTGGAAACCGAATCCCGCACGCTCACCGGCATACTCGTCGAACCGCTCGTGCAAGGCGCGGGCGGCATGCTTTTCCACGACGCTTCCGTGCTGCGGTATCTGCGCGATGCTGCCGATCATTATGGACTGCCGCTGATCTTCGACGAGATCTTCACCGGTTTCGGCCGCACCGGTGCGATGTTCGCCTGCGAGCAGGCCGGCGTGATTCCCGACATCGTCACACTTTCGAAAGCGCTCACCGGCGGCACGATGGCGCTATCGGCCGCGATCGCCCGCACACCGATCTTCGAGGCGTTCTTGTCCGAGACGCCGAGTGCGGCCCTGATGCATGGCCCGACCTACATGGCCAATCCGCTGGCCTGCGCCGCCGCGAATGCCTCGCTCGATCTCTTCGAGCGCGAGGATCGCCTCTCACAGGTCATGAAGATCGAGACGCAGCTACGGGCCGAACTCGCGCCATGCCGGCATTTCACCAGCGTGCGGGACGTGCGCGTGCGGGGCGCGATCGGCGTGGTGGAACTCGAGCGGATCCACGCCCTGGACGCGCTGAAAGCCGAATTCGTCGCTCAGGGCGTGTGGGTCCGCCCGTTCCGCAACATCGTTTATCTGACGCCTGCGCTTACCATAACGGAGACGGAACTGAGCGCGCTCACCCGCGCGATCCAGACTGTTCTGCGATAAAAGGGCCGGGATTTGCGGGCGCAGGGGGGGCAGCCCGTTCCCGCCGCGGTCAAAACGGATATTTCACGCCCGTCAGGTCCTCCGACACCGACCACAGCCGGCGCCAGTCGGCGCGGTCCCGCGCATGGGGCCAGATGCGCGCCCGCGCGGGCGCGCCGCGAATTTCCATGAAGCCGTCAGGGCCCCAGTAATCGCCGTTCTTCGCGTCCGGCATCGTCGCCGCGTAAAGCCCCGGCAGCGCGCCGGCGGCACCGCTTTGAAACGCGAACAAACCGATGGCATTGAACAGGAGCTGCACGGGCGCCGGCATGCCCGTCGCCTTCATGAAACCGGTGAGCGCCACGCCGGGATGCGCGGCCAGGCTCGCGAGCGCGCTGCCCGCCTCGGTCGACCGTGCCGCAAGCTCCTGCGCGAACATCAGATTGGCGAGCTTCGATTGCTCGTAAACCGGCCGGCCCTGATAATTCCGCTCGAATTGCAGATCGTCCCAATGCATGCGCCCGCGCCGGTGCGCGATGCTGGAGATCGTCACGACGCGCGGCGCCTCGGCGCGCAGCAGGACCGGCATCAGCAGGCCGGTGAGCGCGAAATGTCCGAGATGGTTGGTGGCGAATTGCCGTTCGAAACCGTCCGCGGTCACGGCACGCTGCGGTTGCAACCCGAGCCCCGCATTGTTGAGCAGCACGTCGATGCGCGGCAGGTCGATCACACGTTCGGCGAAGGCACGGACCGAAGCGAGGCTCGCCAGATCGAGCGCGCGCACTTCGATATTGGCCCGCGGATGCGCGGCACGCATCTCCGCTGCAGCCGCCTCGCCACGCGCCGTGTCGCGCACGGCCAGAATGAGCGTGGCGCCCTTGGCGGCAAGCGCCTTGGACGCCTCCAGTCCAATGCCGCTCGTGGCGCCGGTAATCACCGTCGTGCGGCCAGTCTGGTCAGGAATCTGGGCGGTGGTCCACGGCATGGGAGTCTCCAAGGAGGCGCTGCTTCTTAGCAGGCTAGAGCAACCGCCGATCTGCCTGAAGCGCCAGCGCTAGGGCCTCCGGCGGGCATGGGCTCTGCCCCTGCGCCCCGCTGGGGCCGAAAGGCCCCAGCCCCAGCACTTAGGCGGCTTTGGCGGGAAGGCGGTCGGTGCGCGGGAGGCTTTGGCCGGTCTCCAGGAAGGTCTTCAGGCTCGAGAGCACCTGCGGCCAGCCGTTCGACACCGCCTGGATATGCCGGTGCGGCTTGTCCGCCTCATGCGTGACCACCAGCTTCACCACGTCGCCATCATTCGTGATATCGAACGTGCAGCGCGTATCGCCGTCCGCCTTGTTCTCCGGGATGAACTCGTTCCGCCACCGCAGCACGAGCCGGTTCGGCGGATCGATCTCGAGCACCTCGCCGGCATCCGCCACCCATCCGTCAGCAGCGATCAGCTTCCACGATGCGCCCTTCTGCCAGCTGCACTCGTTATGAAAACCAAACCAAAACTGCCGGGTGAATTCGGGCGTCGTGATCGCTTCCCAAAGCTTTTCCTTGGTCGTGCGGATATAGGTGACATAGACGAACCGGTCATTCATCGCGCGTCTCCTCCAGCGTGCGTTTCAGTTCCGTCAGCGCAGCGAGCCGTGCCCGCTCGTAGCGACCGATCCAGCGCTCGGCGATTTCCTGGATCGGCAGCGGGTTCAGGTAATGGCGCTTTTCGCGGCCCCGCCGCTCGGTGGCGACGAGGTTGGCGGCTTCCAGCACAGCCAGGTGCTTGGTGACGGCCTGCCGGGTCATGCTTTCTCCCTCACAGAGTTCGCCGAGCGTCTGCCCGTTGCGCGCCCGCAACCGGTCGAGCAGCCGGCGACGGGCGGGGTCGGCCAGAGCGCGGAACACGGCGTCCATGCTCATGCGAGGATCATGCAACCATTCGGTTGCCTTTTCAAGCGCGATGTGCGGCCGCCGGGGCGGAGCCCGCGCTCGCGGAAGGCAAGCTCAGTGTCCCGGATCGAGATAAAGCGGGCTGGCGCGATATCGCCGGAGCCAGAACCGGGCGAGGACGCCGACGGTCGCCGCCACCGGCACCGCGAGCATCACGCCCAAGAAGCCGAACGCCGCTCCGCCGGCGAACAGCGCGAAGATCACCCAGGCCGCCGGCAGCTCCACGCGATCGCCGAGGAAGCGCGGATAGATCACATAGCCCTCGAAAATCTGCCCGATGATGAACACGCCGGCCACGCGCGCGACACCGGCCCAGGTCGGGAATTCCGCGAAGGCCAGCGCGATCGCGGTGACGAAGCCGGTGATGCTCCCGACATAGGGGATGAAGCTCAGCGCGCCGGCGCCGATCCCCACCACGAGGCCGAGATCGAGCCCGACCACCGACAAACCGACCGCGTAATAAAGCGCCAGCAGCACGCAGCAGGCGGCCTGGCCACGTACCCAGGCCGAAAGGATGCGGTCCACCTCATGGGCCTGCGCGCGGACCGTCTCGCGGTAGCGCAGCGGCACCCAGCTATCGAGCAGGCCGACGATCCGCCGCCAGTCGCGCAGGAGATAGAACGCGACCACCGGCGTCACGACCACAAAGGAAAGCACGTTGAACAGCGCGAACCCGCCGCCCACGATGCGCGTGAGCGCGCCCACCAGAAACGTGATGATCGAGCCCGCCTCGCCGCTCACGAGATCGGACAATTTGGCATCCACGTAGTCGGGCCCGAGATGCTGCTGGAGCTTGGCGATGGTCGTGCCGGCAAAATTGCTCAAGCCCCGCACATAATCGGGCACGCGGCCGACCAGGATCGCGATCTGGCTGAGGATCACGGGATAGAGCAGCAGAACGAAAAGCAGCGCCGCCGCGATCGCGCCGACGATCAGCAGCAGGGAAGCCAGCCCGCGGGGAATGCGGGCCCGCGTCATGCGGGTGCAGATCGGATCGAGCCCGTAGGCGATGCCGGCGGCGGCGACGAAAGGCAGCAGGATCGAGTTGAAGAGCTGCAGCGCGAGCAAGACCACGAGCGCGACGCCGGCGAGCAGCGCGATACGCTGCCCGCGCGTCGATTGCGTGCCGGTCTGCGCCGGCGCCGATATGGGAGTGGGAGGCGCCGACGGCGGGGACGGCGGGGGCGGCGCGGGCGGCACGGGCCGCAGCAGCGGCGGCGGGTCGGCTCTCATGCGGGACGCACCGTGCGGGCCAGATAGGCGGCGCCGCTGGCGATGGTGGTTCCGGCGACGATCCAGATGGCCGCCCAGCGCAATGGCGACAGCGCAACATTCAGCGCATCGAGCCCGAGTACGATCGCGACCAGTCCGATCTGCATGGCGGTGTTCAGCTTCGAGACCACGAGCGGCCGGATCGCCATTCCGTGTCCGAACATCCAGAGCAGCACCACGCCGCCCACGATCAGCAGGTCGCGGAAGACGATCAGGATCGCGATCCAGCTCGGCAATTCGCCGATCGCGGCCAGCGTCACCACCATCGAGACCATCAGGGCCTTGTCGGCGAGCGGATCGAGCGCCGCCCCGAGCGCGGTGCCGCGTCCGCGCCTTGCGAGCCAGCCATCGATCGCATCGGAAATGCCCGCCGCCACGAACAGCGCGAAGGCCGCCGCCCAGTCCCGCCGGATCACCAGCCAGACCGCGACCGGCACCGCGCAGAGCCGGCCGAGGCTGATCGCGTTCGGCAGCGTCAGCACCGCGGTCCCTTGGGCCGGAAGCATGCCCTCGTCAGGCATCGTCGCCTCGGATGGTGTTCGCCCGCATCCTAGCCTATCGAAGCGGCGCGGTGGGGAGTTCTTCGCGGCATGACATCGTACCGGGATGCCGGCGTGGATATCGAGGCGGGCGAGGCGCTCGTCGATGCGATCCGTCCGGCGGCGGCGGCGACCGCGCGGGCCGGGACGATGGGGGGGTTGGGCGGGTTCGGCGCGCTGTTCGATCTGCGCGCGGCCGGGTTCCGCGATCCGGTACTGGTGTCCTCGACCGATGGGGTCGGAACGAAGCTGCTGGTCGCCATCGAAACGGGCCTGCACGACCATGTCGGCATCGATCTGGTCGCGATGTGCGTCAACGATCTGGTGGTGCAGGGAGCGGAGCCGCTCTTCTTTCTGGATTATTTCGCCACCGGCCGGCTCGCGGTCGCGGATGCGGCGCGGGTGGTGCGCGGCATCGCCGAAGGTTGCCGGCAAAGCGGCTGCGCGCTGGTCGGCGGCGAGACGGCCGAGATGCCGGGCATGTATGCGGCCGGCCATTACGATCTGGCGGGTTTCGCGGTCGGCGCCGCCGAGCGCGGGCGGCTGCTCCCCGAGGGGGTGGAAGCGGGCCAGACGATCCTCGGCCTGCCGAGCACTGGCGTCCATGCGAACGGCTTCTCGCTCGTGCGGCGCATTCTGGCGGATGCGGGGCTCGGCTATGCGGCGCCGGCGCCGTTCGCGCCGGGGCAGAGCCTCGGCGAGGCGCTGATGGCGCCGACCCGGCTCTACGTGGCGCCCGTGCTGGCCCTGCACCGGGCGGGCCTGCTGCGCGCGGCCGCCCACATCACCGGCGGCGGGCTTCCCGGCAACCTGCCGCGCGTGCTGCCCCAGGGCACCGCGGCGCGGATCGACAAGCCCTGGCCGGTGCCGGAGGTATTTCGCTTTCTCGCCCGCACCGGGCGGGTCGGCGAGGCCGAGATGCTGCGGGTGTTCAATGCCGGAATCGGCATGGCGCTGGTGGTCGCGGATGAGGCCGCGGCACTCCGGCTGCTCGCCGAGCATGGCGAGGCCGCGCATCGGCTGGGCCGCGTGGTGGAGGCCGACGGGGGGAGCGAATTCGAGCTGGCCCTGCCGGAGGGATGGCTCGGGTGAAGCGCCGGGTCGGCGTGCTGATCAGCGGGCGGGGCAGCAATCTGGGCGCCCTGATCCGGGCGGCGGCGGCACCCGATTTCCCGGCATCCGTGGCGCTCGTGGTCTCCAACGAGCCTGCGGCGGCGGGGCTTGCGCTCGCGGCCGCCGCCGGGATCCCGACCCGCACGCTTCCCCATCGCCCGCATGGGCGCGACCGGGCGGCGCATGAGCAGGCGATCCAGGATACGCTCGAGGCGCATGCGATCGAGCTCGTCTGTCTTGCCGGCTATATGCGCCGGCTGACGCCGTTCCTGGTCGAGCGGTGGGCAGGGCGGATGCTGAACATCCATCCGAGCCTGCTGCCGGCATTTCCGGGCCTCGACACTCACGCCCGGGCGCTGGCGGCCGGGGTCGCGCTGCATGGCTGCACCGTTCACCTGGTGACCGCCGAGCTCGATTCCGGGCCTATCCTGGCCCAGGCGGCGGTTCCGGTGCTGCCGGGCGACAGCGAGTCCGAGCTGGCGGCCCGCGTGCTGGCCCAGGAGCATCTGCTCTACCCGGCGGCGCTGCGGGCGCACATCGAAGACCGTGCCATGCGCCCCGCACCGGGCGCCTCGCTCGCCAACCCCTTGCCGCAACTGCGAAGCGAGCCGTAAGTTTTTGCCTTGGTCCAGCCAAAGGAGCCTGCCCATGGCGGAAACCGTTCACAGCTCGTCCGACGTGCCCACGACCGAGGAAGGATTCCTCCAGGACCGCCGTGCCTTCTGGGGCTCGACCACGCGCATCGTGACGTATGCGGTGGCCGGGCTGGCGGCGCTGCTGCTGGTCCTCTGGTGGTGGCTGGTCTGAGCTAAAGGCGAATAGGGTCTAGGGCCTTTCGGCCCCAGCGGGTGCGGGGCGGAGCCCTGCCCGCCGGAGGGGCGGTCCGGACGATGCCGCTTTACAGAAGCAGCCCCCATCGAGGCTCGCTCGGGGGCGGCGGGTCCTGCCTCGCACCGGTCGCGACGATCTGCAGCAGTCCGTCCGGGGCTGGACATTGCAAGGCGAGCGCGTCGGCGAGGTCGGCCGTCAGCCAGGCATCGCAGGCGGCACCCGTGAGGATCACCGGCATCGCTTTCGCGTGCACCGGCGCGACGGTCGCGTTCGCTTCGGTGGTCAGAAAAGCGAAAAGCCAGTGTTCCCCGGCTTCGCCGCGGCGCGTTCCGGTCCAGGGACGCCATAGGCCAGCAAAGGCGAAGGGCGGGCGGTCCGGTCCGAGCGCGAACCAGTGCGGCACCTTCGGCGTGCTGTCGGAATATTCGCAGAAGGCGGTGGCCGGCACGAGACAGCGAAACGCCGGCTTGAGCCAGCCGCGCCAATAGGGCGAGCCGGTATTGCGAATGTTCGTCACGGGGCGGGTGCCGAGACGGGGCGGACACGGGAAGCCCCAGCGCATGGATAGCATGGTGCGCGCGCCGTCGGCTTCCTGCCGGATCACCGGGGCCATCTGATCGGGGAAGACCGCCGGGACCTCGGGCTGATTGCCGGTCCGATCGTGATCGACCTGGAAGAGTCGGCGGATGGCCTCGCGCGAGCGGGTGAGGGAATAGAGATTGCACACGGCAAACAGCCTGCCACGAAACGGCGGGCATGGCGGAGAGGGTGGGATTCGAACCCACGGTACGCTTGCACGCACAACGGTTTTCGAGACCGCCCCGATCGACCGCTCCGGCACCTCTCCGTCGGGTGCGCCTCTATAGGAGGGGGCGCCGCCCGCTGGCAAATCCGGCGCCGCCGATTGACAGCGGGGACGGCACGCGGCTACCTCCCCCGGCCGTTCGGGGTGAGCCCCGCGCGGCCCGGTGCGTTGCCTGCAACCGCCGGCCCGGGTGCGCCGTCACCCAATCATAAGAATTGAGCGCAACGACGCTCACGAGGTTCCGATGTTCGCAGTCATCCGCACCGGCGGGAAACAGTATCGCGTCACCCCGTCCCAGGTGCTCAAGGTCGAGAAACTCGAGGCCGAGCCTGGTTCGGTTTTCACCTTCACCGACGTGCTCGCGGTAGGCACCGATTCTGGCGTGACCGTCGGCGCGCCGACCGTGCCGGGCGCGACGGTCACCGCAACGGTCATCGCGCAGGACCGGCTCGACAAGGTCATCATTTTCAAGAAGCGCCGGCGGCAGAACAGCCGCCGCAAGAACGGCCACCGCCAGCACGTGACCGTGCTGCGCGTCGCCGATATCCTCCCCGGCTGATTTCGCAGGAGCCCCGACATGGCACACAAGAAAGCAGGCGGCTCGTCGCGCAACGGCCGCGATACCGAAGGCAAGCGCCTCGGCGTCAAGAAATTCGGCGGCGAAAGCGTGATCGCCGGCAACATCATCATCCGGCAGCGCGGCACGCGCTGGAAGCCGGGCCAGAATGTCGGTCTCGGGCGGGATCACACGATCTTCGCGCTGACCGAAGGGCGCGTGAAGTTCACGCGCAAGGCCGAGGGGCGGGTGTTTGTTTCGGTAGAATAGTTTTTTTCCGCAGGGGCTCTGCCCCTGCACCCCGCTGGGGCCGGAAGGCCCCAGACCCCGATAGTTGGGGGCGGGGGCGCACATGAAGTTTCTCGATCAGGCCAAAATCTTTCTCAAGTCGGGCGACGGGGGCGACGGTGTCGTCGCGTTCCGGCGTGAGAAATTCATCGAGTTCGGCGGGCCCGATGGCGGCAATGGCGGGCGCGGCGGCGATGTCGTGTTCGAGGCCGTGCCGAACCTCAATACGCTGATCGATTTCCGCTACACGCAGCATTTCCGCGCCCGCAAGGGTGGCAACGGCTCCGGCGCCGATCGCACGGGCGCCGCAGCACCCGAACTCCGGATCCGCGTGCCCGTCGGCACCGAAATCCTCGACGAGGACCGTGAGGCCGTGCTTGCGGACCTCGACGCGCCCGGCAAAATCGCCGTGGTTTGCCGCGGCGGCGATGGCGGGTTCGGCAACGCGCATTTCAAATCCAGCACCAACCGCGCGCCGCGGAAAGCAACCAAGGGCTTTCCAGGTGAGGAGCGCTGGGTCTGGCTGCGCCTCAAACTGATCGCCGATGTCGGGCTTGTGGGTCTGCCGAACGCGGGCAAATCGACATTTCTGGCCAAAGTCTCGGCGGCGCGACCCAAAGTCGCGGATTACCCTTTCACGACGCTGCACCCCCAGCTTGGCGTGGCCCGGCCGTCAGCGACCACGGAATTCGTGGTCGCCGATATCCCCGGCTTGATCGAGGGCGCGCACGAGGGAGCCGGTCTGGGGGACCGGTTCCTCGGCCATGTCGAGCGTTGCGCCGTGTTGCTGCACCTGATCGACGGCGCCGCTGGCCATGTGGTCGATGCCTGGCGCACCGTTCGGGCGGAGCTCGCGGCCTACGGCGCGGGCCTGGATACGAAGCCGGAACTGATCGCCCTGAACAAAGCCGACGCCATGACGCCGCGCGAGGCGAGTGCGCGGGTGGCGGCGCTGAGAAAGGCAACCGGGGCCGAAATCTTTCTGATGTCGGGAGCCACGGGGCAGGGCGTCCCGGAAATCTTGAGAGCTTTGCAAAAGGCGATCGCGGGCGAGAGCGCGACATGAACGCCGGCTCCCCGGTCGACAGGAAACATCCGGAGCCTGCTGGCTCTGGCGCGGTGCAGGCGCAAATCCCCTGCCCGCTGGAGGCGCGGCTCCTGGTCGTCAAGATCGGCAGCGCGTTGATTGTGGATCCTGCCACCGCCGCGCCGAATACCGCCTGGCTCGATACGCTGGCCGCCGATGTCGCCGCTCTCCGCGCGCGCGGTACGCACGTGATCATCGTCTCATCGGGCGCGATTGCGCTCGCACGACGCGCCCTCGGCCTGACACAGCCCCGGCTGCGCCTCGAGGAAAAGCAGGCCGCCGCTTCGGTCGGTCAAATCCGGCTCGCACAGGCCTGGGCGGAAGCGCTCGCCCGCCACGGGCTCGTGGCGGCGCAGCTGCTGCTGACATTCGGCGATACGGAAGACCGGCGGCGGCATCTGAATGCACGTGCGACGCTGCGAACATTGCTGGAATTCGGCTGCGTGCCCGTGATCAACGAAAACGACAGCGTGGCGACCGCGGAAATTCGCTTCGGTGACAATGACCGCCTGGCGGCGCGCGTGGCGCAGATGATCGGGGCGGATCAGCTGGTGCTGTTTTCGGATATCGACGGCCTCTATACCGCCGACCCGCGGCGCGACCCGGCGGCAATCCACATCCCCGTGGTCACCACGATCGATGGCGCGGTCGAGAGCGCCGCCGGCGATCCGCCGCCGGGCTACTCCTCGGGTGGCATGCGCACCAAAATCGCCGCGGCCCGGATTGCGACCGAGGCGGGATGCGCGATGGCCGTGACGCTGGGGCATCGGCCCCATCCGTTGCGCGCCCTCGCGGAAGGCGCGCGCTGCACCTGGTTTCTGCCGGCTCCCGAGGGCCGCTCGGCACGCAAGCGATGGATCGCGGGCTCCTTGTCGCCGGCGGGCGCGTTCCGCATCGATGCGGGAGCGGCGCGTGCGCTGACGGCGGGCGGCTCGCTGCTGCCGGCGGGGGTCGTTGCGGTCGACGGACAGTTCGAGCGGGGCGATGCCGTGCTGGTTCTATCTCAGGACGGCGTCCGGCTCGGCCAGGGTTTGACGGCGTATGCGAGCGAGGATGCCGTCCGGATCGCCGGCAAACGCTCGGACGCGATCGAGGCGGCACTCGGCTGGCGCGGCCGCGACGAACTCATTCACCGCGACGATCTGGTGCTGTTCTCGAGCATCTCCCGCGGCGCTTGATGCGGGAATGATGCTTTCGGCGGGAGCGCGTCTTGGTCGAGAGGTGCCTCCCGGCAGCCGTCATAAGTCGGATCGATCCCGGTCCGAATCCGCTATCGTGGGGCAGCAAAAGGGGCCGGAGCCTGAATCGTCGGCCGAGCCGGGATGCTTGAGCGGCCGAAATTGGCGCCGAGACGTTCACGCGTGGCGGCCTGGTTGAACTGACCCGTCACGTTGCTCGGTGACGTGGCGCTGACCGGCGCGTCGAGCGACGATGGCCGGGCAGTCTCACGGGCAAACGCACCAAGTTGCCGGTTGAGGCAGGCATAGCCCTGCGCGGTGCCGGCCTCGACTTCGTTACAGTCCTGAGCGGCCGACGCCGCAGAAGGCGCGCCGACCGTCTGGGCGCCGGATACGATCGGGAAAAGGAACAGGATCGCCGACCACCGGAGCACTCTTCATCTCCCTTTTTTCAGGGCTTCGTCACGTGCGCCAGCTCGATTTCGTCGACCCGCACCGGCTCTTGGCGAATCAAATTCGCGGCATAGGCCTGTTCGAGATCGTGCTGCTTTTGCGCGCGCATCAGGCGGATCAGGCCGGCGCGGACCTGGTCGAGCGGTGCCGGGCCGGCCGGACGGGTCGCCGCGAGCTTCACCAGCGCGCAGCCGGCCGGCGTGCAGACCGGGCCGCCGACCTGTCCTTCAGGTAGTCCCGAGACCACCGCCTTGACCGCTGGCTGCAGCCGGTTCTCCGGCACCCATCCGAGATCGGCATATTGCACGCCGCTTGCAAAGCGCGTCGCCGCGGCGAAAGCCGTTCGGGTGCGCAACATCTGCAGCCGCACGCTTGCGAGCTGCCGCCGGGCGGTTTCCTGCGCGGGGCCGGCGGCGACCAGGAACAGCTGTTCGATCCGATAGGCGCGCGGCTGGAGAAGCTGTGGCTTGGCGCGCTCATAGGCAGCCTGCAATTCGGCTTCGCTGGGATAGTTCGCCGGAACCTGGGCCTGCGCCGCCAGGAAACTCTGCGCGACGGCATTGTCGTGCGCGCGCTGAGCCGCTTCGGCCACCTCTGGGCGTTGCTCCCAATGCTGCGCGGAGGCGGCCTCCAGGATCGCTTTCTGGAGCAACGTGTCGCGGAGCAGCGTCTGGATGCCCTCCGGCGCCGCCAGGAGCTTGGCTCGCGTGTCGGGGTCGAGCGACGCGATCAGGGCGCGGGCTTGCGGGACGGTGATCTGGTCCGGGCCACGTTCGGCCACCACCTGGGCGCGGGCGGGCAGGGCGAGCGCCAGCGCCGCGCAGAGCGCCAGTTCAGCGCGGCGGGATATATTCCTGATCCCTGATCTTGTCATCGTAATCCTGTACCATGTTCTGCAGCCTGACCTTCGCGAGACCAAGGACGGGCTCGTAGCTGCGCAGCAGAATGCCGCGGAAGCTCTCGCTCTCGTAGAGGTGAAGAATATCCTCTGCAACGGCGATGAGCTTGGTGTTCGCGGTTTTACAGGTCTGTAGTGCCGTCAGGTTCGATTTGAGACCCGCTTCCGTGCGGGCCATCTCGGCGTCCCGGGCTTGAGCCGTCTGCTCGGCCGCGGTGGCTTGACCCTGGATACGCAAGAGGGCCGACTGCAACTGCCGGTTCTGTCCCGCCTCGGCCTGCAGCTGGGCTTGCAAGGCCGCGATCTCTCCCGGCTTGACCGCATCCTTGCCCTGCATTGCGGCGAGCTTTGCATTCGCGGCATCGAGCTGCTGCTTGGTCGATGCGAGTTCGGCTTGCGCTTGTGCCAGGGACGACTGCGCCGTGGCGGCTTGGTCCTGCGCCGCGCGCATCTCCTGCACCGATTGCCGCAACGCCTCGCGCAGCCGGTCTTCCGGACTCTGATCGTCGGCCAGCGCGAGTGCCGGGAAGAGAAGGAGGAATACGAGATGGCGCACGATCAGAAGCTCGATAGAAGATCGAACTGCACGACGTCGTTGTTGTAGCGGGGCCCGGAGATCGAGGTGGCGCTGAACCAGCGCAGCGAGAGCTGCGTGTTGGCGGCAACACCGAGATTGCCGGCTAGGATGTAGCCTCGTGCATTGGTGCCGCCGAGATGGAAATCGGCATCGGCAATGGAATCGAGCGTCGAGTCCGTCTCCAGGTAGCGGTAGGAGAGCGCCACGTTCCAGTCCCAGGCTTTGTGGAGCGCAAACTTGCCGACGATCAGCTTGGCCATGTAGCCGGTGTCGCCGCCCTGGTAGAAGCCGTTGTTGCCAATATTATTCTGCGGTCCAACCGTATTGATGATCGCGCTGCCGCCAAAGCCAGGCTGCCGCGGACCATGATTGAGGATGTCGCTGCGACTGTAGGCCAGGTTTTTGATGAACTCGGCTTCGATGGCGATGTCGATCGGATGATAGGTGTAGATCTCGAAACGCGGATGGATGTCGAGCACGTTGAATTTCGATGCCAACCCAAAATACTGTGGGTCGGGCGGCGTGGCGGTGCCGGGCACTGGGACCAGATTGCGAATGGCGTAGACCGTATTGCCGAACTGAAGAAAGGGCGGTCTCGTATTGTCGGTATTGCAGTAATAGATGGGGTTGGTGACGGTCGAGCCCTGCTGGTAATTGCATAGCGAGGAGACCGCCCCCTGCACGCCCAGGAAGTCGAACAGTCCGACCCCGAGGGTCGCCTGGTACTCGGGCGTGACGTTCCACCTTAGCCCAGCTTGAATGCCGGCGAGATAAGCATCCCGACTGGCATATTTGGTGGTATTGGTTGTCGAGAAATCAAACGCGGTGTTGGAAACCGGGAAAGCGCCTGCGGTACCGAAAGCCGTGAGTCCGTCGTCGATGGCTTGCGACCCGACCGCGGCCACACCGTCGAACGACAAATCGGGATAGAACATCAGGTCGGACGGCAGGAACGGATTGTACATGCGCCCAGCGAACAGGGTCACTTGCTGCAGTGGCGTGAGCTTGAAATAGGCCTTGTCGACCCACAGCTGGTATTTATTGAAATCGCCCGGCTGGCCGAGGGTCTGGTTCGGTGAAACGGGCCCCGCATCCGAACCGGTACCGATCCGTACGTCCGCTGTCACCCAGTCATCCAGAGCCACATCGACCCCGACCCGCGCACGGACGCGATAGAGATTGCGATTTTCAGTGGTGTTGAGGAAGGGCGGCGGCGAGCCGGTCCCGTTGGCGTATCCGAAAATGTCGAATGGGGAGCCGTTGTTGATGGCATTGAAGTTGACGAACTGATTGCTGTTCGACTTGTCGAAGATGTCGCCTTGATACCGCATCCTCAGATCGCCATAGATCCGGATCCGGTTGATCCACTCCGGCAGCGAGGAGGGCTGAGCGATACCCTCTTCCTGCGACTGGCTCACCACTTCCGCCCGCACCTCGTCGGCGATCTGCTCGCGGATGAATTGCGGCACGTACGTCACGCGGATCTGGCCGGGCACCGGGGTTTCGGGCGTTTCCTGGGGCGCTGGCGCCGACACCGAGGCACGCGACGCGGCACGGCGGGTTCTTGCGGACGTGCCGGTTTCACGCAGCAGATCCTTGGCCTGGCCTGGACTCAGAATGCCTTTCGCGATCAGCAGCTGGATGAGCCGCACCGTCTGCTCATCGGCCTGTGCCGAAGGAGCCCCGAGCGCGACCAGAGTGCAGACGAGCGCAGCGCGCGCAAGCCAGGTTGTTCGGCCCGTCATCGAAATTCCCCCGCAATTCCAACTAGCCGCGAGCGTGCGCGCTGAAACGCACCACCCAGGGCTTGCCGCCATTCGCCATGTCGGATGGCAGCGACTCGCCGGCCGCCACTTGCTGCAGTGCGCGGACCACGTCGGCCCGCGTATCCGGCGGGCCGCTGTAATCCTGAAGCTGCACGCTGACCGCATGCCCATTGCGGTCAAATATCAATGCCACGACGCCACTGTAGTGCGCGAAACGCAGCCGCTCATCCTGCTCCAGAGCGCGCACGACGGCGCTGTTGACGAGGCTCCGGTAGTAATCGCCGGCGTCCCCGCCGCCATTACCGTTGCCGCAGCCCTCGCCGATACAGTCGCCGCCGCCGCCATTGCCGTTGCCGAGCGCACCAGGACCGTTGCCGCTGATCGAGGTCGTGGCAGCGGCGGGCGGTGATGGTGCCTTCGGCGCTTTGACCGGCGTCGGACGCGGCACCTTCGTGGGGGCAGCTTTTGCCTGCTCGGTTTTGGTGGGCGGTGGCGGCGTTTTCGGCGGCGGTGGCGGCGGCGGCGGTGGTGGCAATTTCACATTCAGAACATGCAGCTCATGATGAGGACGCGGCGATGGACCGCCATGATGGAGAAGCTTGAACAGAAAAAACCCGCTGAAGCCGACGAGAACAAGGGCAGCCCCGGGCAGTGCCGCGCGCTGCCAGAACGGTCGCTTGGGATCCGCGTAGGGATCGATCTCGTCGTCGCCAAGCATGGCTCAGCTACCTGACGGGCTGCGCTGGGTGGCCAGCCCGACCGAAGTGATCCCGATATTGCCGCAAATATCGAGCACGTCCATGATCTTTTGGTATTGGACGGAACGGTCGCCCTTGATGACGACCTGAAGGTCGGGAGTTGTCGCCTTGAAGGCGCGCAGCTTCGCCTGGAGCTCCGCCATGCTCGCCGGCACCGCATCGATGCTTATGTTGCCGCTGTTGGTGACGGAAATCAGCTTGGTCTTGTTGTTCACGAGCGTCTGAGTCGAGCTGCCATGCGGGAGATCGACCTTCGTGCCCTGCACCGAGGCAGTGGTCATGATAATGAAGATGACGACCAGCACGTAGGCGAGGTCGAGCATCGGCGTGATGTTGATGTCGTCGTAGGGTTTGTCCTCGTTGATCTGCATGGCCGCGCCCCTATTCCGCGGCCTTCGCGACCGCCGCCTGAACGCAGGCTTCGGCCACTCGGGTGACCACCTCGTCCACGAACACGATCATCTCGTTGGTCATGGTCTTGATGCGCGTTTGCAAATAGTTGTAGCCGAACAGGGCAGGAATCGCGACGAACATGCCGGTCGCCGTGGCAAGCAGAGCGGCGGAAATGCCGGGCGCGATCGAATTGACATTGACATCGCCCGCGGCCGCAACGGCCGCGAAAGTGATCATGACGCCGACCACCGTGCCGAGCAGACCGACGAACGGCCCGCCGGAGATCGCGATCGTGAGCAGCACCATGAGATTGTTGAGTTTCGCGGCTTCGCGGGTGAGCTGCGCGTTCATGGACGCGCGGATCGCCTCGAGCGAGCGCGCGCTGATCGTGCCGTCGGCCTTCACCCGCCCGCCCGAAAGCCGCTCATCGAGCTCGCGGCGCCCGATGTCGTAGATATGGAACAGACTAGCCGGCCGCACCGACGGCATGGCCTTGGGCGGCACGGGCGGCATCGGTTCGTGCGCGTGCGGCCCGCGCATCGCCTCGTGCATCGCAGCGCGGAACCGCAGATTGGCCTTGGCCGTGCGACCGATTTGCCGGGCCTTGCTGACCATCACGAACCAGGAACTGACCATCATCAGAATCAGGATTCCGATGATGACCCAGGCATCGAGCGTAACGTTGCTGAGGATGATGCCAATATAGCCGGTGCTCCAACTGCTCGTCTGCTCGGGTGCTTCGAAGCCCAACAGGTTAGCCTGCGGCCCCTGGCCGTGCACGGCAACCTCGATCGTGCCTGGCGGGCGCACGGTTTTGCTGATTTCGAGCTCATCGACTTCGCCGACGAACCCGGGCGCAGGCGTTGCGGCCGGAGCAACACCGGATGACGTCGATGCGGTGGGCGAAGGTGGTGGCGCCACCGCCGCGCCGCCGAGCAGGGCAGTACCGCTGATCGGCGGCAGCGACCCCGGAGCCTCGGCTACTTTCGTGCCATCGACATAAATCACGATCTTGTCCGATGCCGTGACCGTGATGAGGTGCCAGAGATCGGGCGTGACCGGCGACGCGGCTTGGACGCGCAGTGCGGCGCCGGCCGCTGGCGTGGTCTGCGCGTAAGGCTCGCCCGCGGCGAGGCCGATCTGCAGATCGGCGACGCCGCCCGCGTCCCGCTGATCAAACAGCACACTCGTCTGATTGGCGGGAGCCGGCTTCGCCCAGATTTGCCAGGTGTAGGGTTGCGCTGCCGCGATATTCAGCGTGGGGTTCGCGGCGAGCTTGATCGGCAATTGGCCATCCAGCTTGGCGCCGAGCCCGATCAGTCCGGCATCGTCGCGCCTGACCGGTGTCTGACCGTCATTGTGGTAAGCTGTCGCATCGCGCGGGGCGCCGGTCGGGTCGGCAAAATGCCAGACGAGCAACTGATCGGCATCGTAGGTCGCAGCCGCATCCTCGGCAGCGTTTGCCTTGTCGTTGCCCCAATACACATAGAAGCTCGTGACGGAGCCTGGGGCGATGGCCGGCAGATCGACCCAGACGAGCCCGACCTGATCGACGAGCGGATCCCATTTCTCGATATGGAAATGAAGCGGCGTCTTGTTGTCTGCGGCGACGAACCGAAGATCGCTGCCGTCCGCCTTGGCCGTGTCAAACTTGAAATTGCCGTCATGCAGACGGACGAGCACCTGGGTGCGACCGATCGCATCACCGATACCGGCCCCCTTCGGCGTCGTATCGACATCGATTTTCATGCGATACTGCCATTGCCCGTCCCACCAGGCCGCCAGCGCCGCACGCGGGCTCAAGGCGCAGAAGGTGATTGCCAGAAAGGCCAGCATCCACCAGCGCCGCGCATTTGCCATCCGCCGCATCGGCATCAGAACTCCTCATAAACGCGGAACAGCACGCGATTGGTGCCTGCCCGCGTGTTCGGACCATTGTTCAGCGCTTCCGCATCCTGCACCGAACCATTGAGATATCCCCACAGATTGACGCGCGTGCCGACTCCGACCGAGCTCAATCCATAGCTGGTGCGCTCATGCTGCGTGGTGATCGCGTTGCGGATGCCGACTACGCCGGTATCCCCGAACAGGTGGAAGCGCCAACTGTGCACCGGGCCGCCGATATAGCGCGCGATCGAGGGGCTGCGCAGCTCCGTCTGCAGCGAGACGCCGTAATCACCGAGCGTCTCGGCCTCGAGATAGCCCCGGATGCTTTCGGCACCACCGAGTGCGAGTTGCTCGCTCTGCACCAGGGAATCGTTGGTGTATTGGCCTTGAACACTGCCCCAGAGCTGAATGTCGTGCGGCAGATCCTGCTCGCGTGTGAGCGAGGCCCGAAGCAGGGAAAATCCAGGAACCGCGGCGTAGCGCTTGTTGTCGTATTGAAGGATGTTGCTGCCCAGATGATCGACGCCGAGCTCGGCGCTGAGCGTCAGATCGGTCGTGCTGCCGGTCTGCATGCGATCGTCGAAATGGTTCCAGCTGGCCGCGTATGCCGCGTTGAGCGGATAGTAGGTGACGGGCGCCGACGTCGTACCCGTCGTCTTGAACGTGTCTAGCTCATAGTATTTTTTGTAGTCCCAGCCAATGCTGAGAGAATGCGTAAAGCTCGTCGTCTGGCCGAGCGGAATCAGCAGCCGAAATCCAGCCGTCGTGCCACGGCCGACCACATCGGTGGTGCCCAGCGCCAAAACATTACTGTTGGAGTGTAAATAGCTCAGCAGCAAGGACATGCGGCTGTCCGGAATATGGAACAGATAGCTCGCACTCTCGATTTCTGCATCCGCCACGTTCTCGGGCGCCACGGAGTAGGTGACGGTTCCAGAATCTCCGCGCTGGAAGAAATTGCCGTAGGTGAGGGAGGCGTTCAGCCGCAGCGCCGTGGTATCGGCGTTGTAACGGTTATTGAGCTCAAGCGAGCCGTGCAGCGGAAACTTGTCCGCTACGTCGAGATCGACATCCATGGTGTCCGGCTCGCGCCCGGGCCGGAGCGCCGGCGTCACGGTGCGGTCCGGCAACTGGTTCAGGCCCACAAGGTCCCTTTTGACCGCGTCCAGTCGCGGCAGGCTGCCGGGCGAGAGAGACGGCGCAGCAGCACGCACAGCGTTGGGCACAAAATAACGCGCGCCCACCACCCGCAGCCGCTCGACGCGACGCTCGATCACCTGCAGATGCACGACACCGTGGCTCTCGGCCAGACTCTGGCGCGGCACCGTCACCGTCACCGTGATGTAGCCGGCCTGCCGGTAGGCTTTTTCGAGTGCGGCCCGCGCGGCATAAATGTCCTGCACCGTCTTGTCCGGGCCGAGATACGGGTAGACGGTCTCCTCGACCGTTTCCTGCGGCAGCGCCGTGGCCCCGTCGATGCGAAATTCGTCCAGATCGAAATGAACGCGTTGGGCAGGCACGTCTGCGCGCGCGGCAAAGCTTGCGCTGGCGGCAGCCAACGCGAGCCACAGGCGCGCCAGACCCATCTTGCTCGCTGACCCGGACAAAGCGGATAAACCCTCGGCCAGTGATCACGGGCCGTTTATCCCGCGAAGCAAGCCGCTGTCACGCCATTCAGGTGTGACAGATTCATGACAAAGATCTTTTATGTTGGCATCTAAATCTGGCACTCAACCTGAAGGACAGGCTTCGGCGGCAAACGGGCCATAATCGTCTCAACGCGAGCCAATATTCGCACGGATCGAGACGTGACCCATAAGAACCGACATATAGGCTTGAGAGGTCCAAATCCGCAGGGCAGCCGCAATGAATGACTACAAATCCGCGGTCTAGGCTTGATCGTGACCGGAACGTCAAGGAACTGTAACCGATCTATCCCCCGATCGTCACGGAACTGCCACGGGTTTCTGCTACGTAGCCGCCCGCGGTCCCTCGCGTGACCGTGTTCTCTAGGGGAAACACCGTTATGTCTCGCACCCATCTGCTGGGCGCCGCTTCCGCGGTCGCGCTTAGCTGCGCCGCGCTCGGCGCTCAGGCCGCGTCCGTCGTCAATGGCGGCGGCTCTACGCTCGCTCAGTTCGTCTATGGCAACGGCGCACCTTACACGACGCCGACGCCGAATGAATTCAATCTCTGGAACACGCAGGTCCCCGCTCCGGCCGCGACCTTCGGCAGCTACTGGGAATCGGGATCGGGCGCCGGTCAGCTCGGCTTCCTCACCGATAACCTCACTTGCGTGATCGAAAAGTCGCAGGGTGCCAGCACGATCTGCACGGGCACGCCGGGTGGCGCGAACACCCAGCATTACGGCGCCTCGGATGCGACGCTCACCACGACGCAGACCTCGAGCTGGGCGACGCTGACGGTCGGCCAGAGCCTTTCGGGCAACCTCATCCAGCTTCCGACCATCGGCGTCGGCGTGGCGATCCCGGTCAAGAACGCCGCCCTGACGAAGAACGGTGCGCTGGTTTTCACCGACAACGATCTCTGCGGCATCTTCTCGGGGAAGATCACCAATTTCAGCCAGATCACCGATAGCCCCGTGGCGCCCACCGCCGGTGCGATCACGGTCGTTTATCGTGCGGATGGATCGGGGACGACGTTCCTGCTGACCAATCACCTCTCCGACCCGAACGTCTGCAACAGCAGCAACACGAACTCCGGCTTCACCTTCGTCCCGACGCTGACCTTCGCCAGCCTTTTCGGCGGCACACCGCCCGCCAACTTCCATGGCGAGAATGGCAGCAGCGGCATCGCCGACGCGCTCAGCGGCCTTGGCGATCTTGGGACCAATCCGAAAAACATTGTCACCTATCTGACGCCGGACCTGACCACGATCGCGCCGAAATCGACCGCGACTCTGTCGAACGGCACGCATAGCAAGCTCAAGGTTGTTGCCGTAACGAGTGGCGCGGTGACGGCGGCCCTGCCATTGGTTGGGAATATCATTCTTGGTCTCAAGAGTGTCATCGACGGCACCAACAAGACTCCGCCCACGAACGCCACGGCAGGCGCGAACCCGCTCAACTGGGTTCCGACGGTGGCCACGGTCTCGGCCGGCTATCCGATCGTCGGCTACACGACCGCGGATTTTGCGCAGTGCTACGCGGACCCGAACGTGGCCGCCGCCGTCAAGGGCTGGCTCACCGACAATTACAAAAACACGGCCTACCAGAGCGTGGAAAAGAACAATGGCTTCGTGCCGCTGGTAAGCAGCAAAGCCGCACCGTTCTACACCTATATCGCGAACCACATCCTGTCGAACTCGACTCTGAATGGCGGGCCGTGGAACACCGACATCGAAAACACCAAGGTCTGCAAGGCGGTGGGCGGTTCCACCTACGCCGGCCGCTGATCACAAGCGCAACGTACGGGGAAAGGGGAGCCTTCGGGCTCCCCTTTTTTTGTCCGAAACCCTGCGCTCGAACCCGCCGTTCCCGCCGACATGCGCCCTTTTCGGGCTTTCCTGCTTGGCTTCCTCACGCTCGGCGCGGCACCCCTCGACGCGCCCGGCACGGTGGCCGGCGAGCGCCATGCGGACGCGCTGGCGCGATCACCCGCCGTGCCGCCGCCACCGGGTCATCGGATCATCACGGATCGCTCGGGCCGCAAAGAGATCGGCAAGGCATCCGTCTACGCGCACCATTTCGCACGACGTCCCATGGCCGACGGAAAACGCTATCTGCCCTCCGCGAACGTCGCCGCGAGTCGCATGCTGCCACTCGGTTCGACAGCGAAAGTGACGGATTTACAGACTGGCCGCAGTGCGGTCGTCAAGGTCGAGGACCGCGGGCCATTTGTCGATGGACGCGTGGTCGATCTCAGCCCGCATGTCGCAAGACAGATCGGGCTCGAGCACCAGCGCGGCGTAGCGCCCGTCGTGGTCGCGCCGATTGCCGTGCCACAGAGGAACGGAGCGGTCACAGCCGGCGCCGGCGCCTCGTCGCTGCCGCAGGCACGTTCGCCGACCGCTCAACCGATGCCGATCCGCTCCAGCACGCGCGTGACCACATCGGATTCACAATAAAGTTGCATGGCGCGGGCGCGGCCTGCCTCACCCATGCGGCGCCGAAGGTCCGGGTCGGACGCGAGCGTGCGCAGCGCCGCCCCGAGCGGGCCCACGCGTCTCGGCGGGACGAGAAATCCGGTCTCGAGCGGCACGACCTGCTCGCGCGGGCCGCTGATGTCGGTCGCGATCACGGGGAGCGCGCAGAACATCGCCTCGATCACCGACATCGGTAGCCCCTCGAAATGGCTCGGCAGCGCGAAGATGTCCGCGGCGGCCAGCAGAGAAGCCACGTCGCTGCGATAGCCGAGACGGCGCAGCCGAGGGCCCAGGCCGCTTGCGGCAAAGAGTGGCTCGATATCTTCACCGCGATCGGTGGGCAGGCGCTCTCCCACGATCCAGAGTTCCGCGCTCACCTCGCGCATCGCCGCGAGCAGCTCGGGGTAGCCCTTGTGACGCACGAGGCGCGAGACCGCGATCACGACGACGGTGTCGTCCGCGACACGGAGTTCATGCCGAATGCGTGCCCGCGCCAGCGGATCGGGGCGAAACAGTCCGGGATCGCGCCCGTTGCCGACCGCAACCGCCGCGGGATGGATGCGCAGCCGGCGGGCGTCGCGAGCTTCCTCTTCCGAAACTGTCAGGAACACGTCCGTGATGCGCCCGGCCGCGAGTTCGGCCGCAAGACTGGCGGCACGGCGCAGTGGCGAGCCCGGCTGATTGAACAGGAAACCATGGCAGGTATAGGCGATGCGCGGCACGCCGGCTTGCCTGGCCGCGAGCCGGGCGAGCAGGCCGCTGATCGGCATATGCGCATGCACGATGTCGGGCCGCTCGCGACGGATCAGCGCAAGCAGCGCGCGGTAGGCGCGCAGTTGCGCCACTGCATCGAGCCGGCGCTCCATCGGCACCGTCTCCACGCGAAAGCCTTCCGCCCGGACATCGTCGAGCAGCCCCCCCTCGGCACATACGCCCACTGCCTCATGGCCGCGGCCGCGAATCCCGCGCATGAGCGGAAGCAGGAAATGGCGGAGCGAGAAATCGACGTTGGTGACCTGAAGAATTTTCATTTCTCTTCTTTTTCGAGGGAAAAAGAAGCAAGGAGATCGCTTCGTACTAGGACCGACCTTCCACAACCTCGTACAAACGCGAAGAAGTTTTTTGGTTCTTTTTTTCAAAAAAGAACATCGTCATGCAACCTTCGTGATAGCCCACTTCACATGCTGCGGCGAATCGGCCAGCCCGCTGAGCACCACCTGCTCGCTGCGCCGTGGCTCCTGCCCGGCCAGATAGACACTTTCCTCGAGAGCCACGCGGGCCCCCTCGGCCCGCAGCCGCCAGCCACCGCCGGGCAGCCGCAGCAGCACGGCCGCGCCGTCCTGTTGCACGCTGGCAATGACGCTCGGATGCAGATGGAAGCGCACGGCCCAGGGCAGGCCGCTATCCGCCTCGACCAGATCCTCGCCGCGAATATCCTCGCCGCTCTCGGCGACATAGAGCCGGCGTCGGTGGAGCGCGCCGAACGGCCGCTTCCAGCCATCATGGCTGAGCTCGAGCCAGTGCGCGCCGTCCGCCTCCTGGCGTGTCACCTCGACGCGTTCCGGGCGGCGCCCCAGCCCCACCGGCTTCAGCTCCGATGAGCTGGTATCGGCAACAACCAGCGTCGAGTGCGCGGCGGTGGCACGCGCCGCGTCGTGCCAGGGGCCGCCGTTGGCGGGTGCTGCGCCGCAATTGACGATCATGCGCTCGCGGCCCACCGAAAGCTCGAAACTCAGCGTGCCGGCATGGGCGTGCCGGTCCTGTCCGGGCGGCGGCGGCGCGCCGGCATCGACAATCAGGACGGTGCGGCCGGCCTGCAGGCGCTCGAAACCGGTATCGGGCAGGCGGGCCGGCGCACGCCCGCCTCGAGCCGCCTGCGCGAGCACGAGATCGATCAACGTCGCCGGCTCGTCCCGCGTGCCGTTGAACAGGGCGAGCCCGCCATCGCCGTGACGCATCAGCCGCAACGCGCCGGCCATGCGGTCGATCGCGGAAGCCAGCGGCGGCACGGATGGCACGCCGGCAGCCACCAGCATGAAGCGGATCTCCAGAAGGTCCTTCAGCGCGCGAAGCTGAGCGGCGGGACTGCGCTCGACATGGCCACCATCCTCGCGCACCTGACGGGCGATCTCCGCGGGGAGGAATTTGAGCGCACGCGCGAGATAGGGAGCGTGTTCCGGGACCGCAACGGCGGCGGCGATCAGGCCTTTGAGCGCGGTGAGCGCGCGGCCGTCCATCTCCTCCACCGGCATGGCGGCGGAGAGCTGGCGCGCGTCCCAGATCAGCCTGCCCATCAGCGCGTGGCGGAAATCGTCATCGGCGGACGCGGCGAAAAAATCGAAATGACTGAGCCAAGCGGCGACGCGTGCGCCAGCCACCTCGGGCCGTTCAGCGATGTCCTCGCGGCTCGTCTCGATCCAGTCGGCGACGAGCGCACGGGCCCGCATCCGCGCCGCGTCCGTGCCGATCACCCGCAGATCGCGCAACCAGGTGAAGCCGTGCGCGTGCGCCCGCAGCGCGGCGCCGCCGGCCGGCTCGCTCCATGCCCCGGGCCGCAGCGGCCGCACCCCGCCTTCATAGGCGAGTTCTCCCTTGAGCAGCCGAGAGCCGCGCACCGGATCGCCGGGCCAGGGCTCGCGCACGGCGGCCGAGGGGGCGTCGGGCACGCTGATCCGAAGCGCGGGAAGCCGGGCCCAGCGACGGCGCCATTCGCGCCAGGACAAGCCGCTCAAGGTCGGGCCGGGACGTTCGACATCTTCCGTGTATTACGCAGCGCCGGCAGCGTTGCGCCAGGGCTCACGGGAACAGGCGCCAGGTTTCCCAAGCCTCGCCCGCGCGCCGAAAGACCAACCGATCGTGCAGACGAAACGGCATATCCTGCCAGAATTCGAAATATTCAGGGCGCACTCTCGTGCCTGACCAGTGCGGCGGACGCGGGATGTCCTCCCCCGGAAAGCGGGCATCCGCCTCGGCGACCCGCGACTCCAGCAAGGCGCGGTCGGCGAGTGGGCGCGACTGCTCGGATGCCCAGGCGCCGAGCCGCGAGAGGCGCGGCCTCGAGGCGAAATAGGCATCGGCTTCCGCCTCGCTCACCCTCTCCGTCGGACCTTCGATCCGCACCTGGCGCAGCGCCGATTTCCAGTGGAACAGCAACGCCGCCCGCGGATTGGCGGCGAGTTCGCCGCCCTTGCGGCTTTCGTTGTTCGTGTAGAAAACGAACCCTCGCGCATCATATTCTTTAAGCAAAACGATACGCGCGCTCGGATGGCCCTCGCGGGTCGCGGTCGCGAGCGTCATGGCATTGGGATCGTTGGGCTCACTGGCCTCCGCTTCGGCGAACCAGCGGGCAAAAAGCGCGAAAGGGTCGGCGTCCATGGCAACGGGCTCGTGGCTCGGGCGGGGAGGGTCTCGGCTAAGCCGCCAGCTCGGTCCTAAGCCGCTGATCTCTTTGTATTTCGGTCAGGCGCTGGCGGCGCCATGTAGCAGCTCGGTGGACTGCCTGGCAATGCTGGCGCGTCGAGGGATCGAGGTTGATCCGGCCATGTAAGTGCCTCCGATGTTCCCTGATCGCGCCGTCCGGCGGCCCAGGCGACACCGCACGCCATCGGTAACAATGATCGGATCACACGTGGACGGCAGGGTTTGCTGATGGAGACGGTGGCGCGAACGGACTTTGCGCTCTGCTCCGGGCGCGAGCCTGGTCTGGTAACGGGCGTCGGGCGCGGATAATGTTTCACACATGGCTGCCTCCGCCTTGCCGCACATCCATTTCGACACCGACGACCTGCCCCCGCCGCTTCGCTTCCCCTATTTCCGCGACAGCATGGCCGTCGCCTTCGACGTCGCCCTGCACGAGACGCCCGAGGCCGAGTTCGGCGTGCGCGCCGATATCTGGCGCCTCGGCCAGATCACCGTGAACAGCCGCGAGGTGCGCGCCGGCCTGCGATTCGAACGCGACACCCGCCGCGTCCGCACCGACGGCATCGACCACTACCTGCTTATCCTCATGCACCAGGGCGGCTGGGTCGGCCAGGCCGATGGCGTTGACATGGTGGTGCCGCAGGGCGCGGTTGCGGTGCTCGACCTCGCCCGCACCATGCGCTCGGTCACCCCCCGCAACCTTTCGGTGAGCCTGACCGTGCCGCGCGACGGGCTCGAACCCCTACTCCCGCTTGGTACCCACCGCCACGGCCTCGTCGTGCAGGGCGCCGCGGGCGGCCTGCTCGCCGACTATCTCGGCTCGCTCGAACGCCGCCTGCCCTACCTCACCGAGGACGAGGTCCCGCATATCGAGCGCGGCACGTGCGACCTGATCGCCGCCTGCGTTGCCCCCACCCGCGAACGCCTCGAGCGTGCCGGCGCCCAACTCGCCGCCGCCCAGCGCCTTGAAGCCAAGCGCGTCATCGACGAACGCCTCGCCGACCCCGAGCTCGCCCCCGAACACGTTGCCGCGGCACTCCGCCTCTCCCGCACCACCCTCTACGCGCTGTTTGAGCGCGATGGCGGCGTCGCCGCCTTCATCCGTCGCCGCCGCCTGCGCGCGATCAGCCGCGCGCTCATCAACCCCGCCGAACGCCGCCGCATCTCCGAAATCGCCTTCGCCTGCGGGTTCAAGAGCGAGGCGCATTTCTCCCGCGCTTTCCGTCAGGAATTCGGCGCCACCCCGAGCGACGTCCGCGCCGAAGGCCTCGCGAGCACCACCCGCCGCGACGACGTCCCCGATCTCGGCGAGCGCTACAAGCGTTGGATCCGCCTGCAGGACGAATGAACACAGCAGGCCGGACGCACGGTCAAATCTTCGGACGGGCGTGCAAAGACAGTCTAGCTGGTAAACCGTAGGTTTCCTCCGGCCGCCGCGAGCGGCAAAGATCGAGAGGAGACAACTGTGAAACCAATCCATCTCGCCGTTCTGGCGATCCTGGCTGGCGCCTCCACGGCGCAGGCCCAGACCTTCGCAACCGGCCCCATCTATGGCGGTCCGACCCAGACCACCGGCATCTGCACGCTCTACAACGCCGGAACGGTCTCGGTTTCCCTCGCGAGCGCGGACATCCGCGACCAGAACGGCAATGTGCCGACCGCGACCACGGGCTGTCCTGTCACGCTGGTACCGGGCGCGGCCTGCCGGATCACCCTCGCGCTGCCCGCTACCGGCCTCGCCTATGCGTGCGAGGCCGCTGCCGGCGCGCCTTCCTCGCTCCGCGGTTCGTTCTCGCTCGAGAACAGCACCGGCGTCGTCCTGAACAGCCAGCCGCTGCGCTGAGCGCCCGGCATCGTCATCCCCCGCCCACGCGCGGAAAGTCCAAGGGAGTTTATTCCATGCGCACAACATGCCTGGCGGCCGCGATCGCCCTCGCCGCCACGACCGCCTCCGCCACGACCCTCGCCTCCTCGCCGCTCTACGGCGGCACGTCGCAGCACTACGCCGTCTGCTATCTGTTCAACGCGTCCAAGGGGCTCGTCACCGTCACGTCATCCTCGATCGTCATCGAGAGCAACGGCAACGATACGCTCAATTCCGACTCCTGCACCGGCAACACGCTGCGCCCGCACCACAGCTGCGCCTTCGGCGCCACCTTCAGCGACCCGGTCGACCAAATCGCCACGCATGTCTGCCAGGTGACCCTGACGGGACTCTCCGGCGCCCTCAAAGGCATGCGCGGAACGATCGACCTGCGCGACACCAGCGCGAAGATCCTGTCCTCGGCCCCGATGAACTGAGCGCGTGGGGTGGGGTGGGGTGGGGTGGGGTGCCGCTCTGCACCCCACCCTGCGGCAGCCTTGAGAACCGTGGTCGACAGGCCACCCCACTTTCAAGACTTGCCTGAAATTTGTCTGTGGGTAGCCAGTCGACAAGGTCGGATCCACATTCCGACCGGCTGCAGAATTTTGCTGGCCAACCCCCGCGATCATTTGCCCAAAGCCAGCGATGATCAATCCCAGCCCGCGCTCGAACGCCAGGCCATAATCCACGAACATCGCCGGACTGATCGGCTTCATGATCGAGCAGCAGGCATCGAGCCGAAGGTTGGTGCATAAACGATCTGTTCCTGTTTTGTAAAACAGAGCGCCGCCTGGTCGGCATTGACGCACTGGTCGGCGAACATGCGAAGCGTCGCTTCCATCACGCCAAAGACCTCCGGACTTCGGACGCGCGTGCCCGCCACCATCCGCGCCCCATCGCGATAGCGCAGCAGCATGGCGCGCAGCTTCCGGGCGACATGGCGCGTCAGCTCTGGCCAGGCCGTGGGGAGAGGCGAACCTGAAAGCTCGGGGCTGAACGGGCCACTCTTGAGCAGGCGTTCTTCTCAAGTCACGGGGGCTGAGACCTACGGCGTTCCGGCCACGGGGCATGTCGCACCTGCCCCGTGGCCGGAGGTTTTGGGGCTTACGGGTTCGTCGTGGCGTAGCTGATCAGCGCGGCCGGATTGGCGACACCGAGGCCGGTGACGTCGTCCCAGCCAGGCTTGGTGCGCAGGCCGCTGTCAGTGCCGAAAGTCAGCACGTAGGCCAGGCCAGGCTGGTCCGGATAGTTCCAGATCGCCGAGAGGAACATTTTTGTCGTGACCAGCGGCTGTGCCAGAGCGGCGGCGCCTTCGCGGATTTTGCCGGTCGAAGTCGAGATCAGGCCCCGCACATTGTTGGCCGACGTCACCGGCAGGATGTCACTGACTACGCCAGACGGAGCGCCGTAGAGGATAGGCGAGGCTTGGCCAAGATTCGTGCCGGCAGCCTGGTTGGCGATAGCCCAGAGCGCGCTGAACATTGGACAGGCGAGGCTAGTACCGCCATAGACCGTGAAGACAGTCGGGCTGATGCCGGTTTCGGTGATCGCGATGACGGCACCGGTGAACGGATCGCCAAGCCAAGAAATGTCCGGCAGCTTGCGGTATTTGCCGCTGAGGCCCGACTGGTATGCAGGTTTGGAAAACACGCCGCTTGCGCCGCCGCCGGACCCATATTGGAAGCCGAAATTGAGCGACGGGACCGGCAGGAATCCCGGCTGCGCGATCAGGGTGGCATTCGAGCCCCAGCCCGCTTGCCACTGGATGGCATTGGTCTTGTCGAGGGCAAGCGAGATGCCGCCGACCGCAACTGCGTAGGGCGAGTCCGCGGGTGAGGAGACCGAGGGTGGAGCCCCCACGTCGAAGGTGAAATCGCCGGAGTCACCGGTGGAGAAATCCATTGAGATGCCGACGCTGGCTCCGGACTCAAGAATGAAGCTCTGCAACTGGACCACGGCCGGCGGAGTGTAGAGTTCCTCGCTGCCATAGCTGTTCGAGGTGATGTTGGCGACATCGTTTTCGACGAGATAGAGCAGCCCGGAATCGACGTCCTGGAAAGTTGCGCTCGGCGGCACCAGCAGCACGAGGTTGGCGCCCGGCGCGATAGCGTGCGCCCACTCGACATCGATGTTGATTTCTGGATCGGGGGCGGAACAATAGGACGGAGCGGGGTAGTTGACGATCGAGAAGTTGCTCGAAGTGAGCGCCGGCAGGCCATATTTGGCCGAAAAAACGTTGGCATCGTGAAGTATGGTGGGTGAACCACACCAATCGAGGATCGCGATGGTCTGGCCGGTGCCGTCGAGACCCTGCGTGTAGAGGGAGGTCAGTCCGTAAGCGGCCTGAATCTCAGGTGGGGTGTAGCCGCATTGGCCGGTCGGCGCATACCGTAATCCAGTAAAGGTGCCGGTGGGCTGGACGCCGCCCGAGCTGTAGGTCTGGGTAGCCGCGCTGCCGAAGCAGACATTCGAAAAGCCAGTGCCCGCGCGCGCGGCTGTCGCGGCAGGCGACGAAACAGGAGCGCCCTGGCGGATATTGTGATGCGCAAGGGTGAGATCATCAAGGCCCTGCACCGCCATTACATAGGCGCCGGCGGGATCGGCGATCATCGGATCGCTGAGATTGACGCGGTGGGTGCTTCCAGCGAAGCTTACATACGCGAGTTTCGTGTTGAAAGCGGTCTCGATGGCCGCGGCCGTGCCGCGCAGGCGGAGCGACAGGTTGAACTTGTCACGCGCGACGATACCGAGATGGTTACGCTGCGCAAACGCGCTGACGGCGCTTACCGCGCTGTCCGGCGGCGCGACCAGGGCGCGCAGCGCGTCGCGGCTGAGAAAATGGTGGTATTCTGGAGATTTCCTGTCGTAGAGTCGCGCCACCGTAGCATCGAGGACGGATCGATTGGCAGGATTGAGCCAAACGGTCACGTCAATCACTTGCGCCCCATTGACGGCGGAAACGCTCTGCGACCGCGCGACAATGGGAGGCGTGTTTCCGGCAATTCGGTAGCCGATGGTTGCCGCCTGGCTACAAGCGAGACCGGCCGCGAACAGAATGGTGGAAGCCGAAAGGAGACGACGCATGAACAACCTCCGGGAATTTCCGTGAGATCAGTCATGCATGGATCGTAAAATTCCGCCAGCGATGTTTTATGTCTCTATGAACGAAAGTCGCAGTCGGCGGCGGGATTTAATGCGATATAGCTACCCGGATGCACGATTTCGGACGGGACAGTTCGACTGCCAGTTGCGCGCCCCCGTAATCTTCTGGCGGACGCCCTCGATGTGCCCGGACGGGGGCTGTCGTCCCAACGCTTTAGCCCGGGGGATCGGCCGCTTGGGTCAATTTAGAAATAACCGGAAACGATACGTCATGGTAGACCAGCAGACTCAGCCGAAACTTCATACGATCGTGCAAGAGGTCGAACGCCGCGGCGATGCCGCCGCTGTCGTCATAGCGCAGCCATGGAACCGAGACTCACCGGTTCATTCTCCTAAGATTGCAAGAATGCACCGTCGAACCCTGGATGAGACAAATCGCTTGTCGAGATTCATCCCGCCATGTCCGTACCTTCCGCTTTCCCTAAACGCGCCGTCGGGCAACGCCATCCGACACCGCACGCCATCGGGCGTGAATTCAAGGCGTTTTCCGCCTGAAGCCGGTAGGGCAATGCCGGCAGCAGAATAAGGGAGGCGTTCGCGCGGTCGAGAATGGCGCGATAATCAAGAAGCGACGCATGACCGCGCGCGACATCACGCAGGATGGCTTTGACGGTGTCCGGCGCGAGCCGGCCGGCGCTGAGGTCGCGCGCCAGGATCGCGCTCACGAATGTCATGGCCGCCCCCAACCGCCGCGCGACCCTCGTGTCCGTAGACCCAAGGCTCACCTGAAAAATGGTTGGAGGGCCGTCCTAGCCGGTCAAACGTTTTCGCCAGTAGTAGACCGCGCCGCGCCGGAAGACGTGCTGAGCGGCTGGCATTGTGCGGCACCTTTGTGTACCAAGTGGGTGCATCACCGCGGCACGGCTGCCCCCGCTTATGCCGGGGAAGCAGGAGTTTCAAAGGCTTAGGGGATTCCTGGCTGGGGCGGGAGGATTCGAACCTCCGCATGGCGGAATCAAAATCCGCTGCCTTACCGCTTGGCGACGCCCCATCCGGGCCCGCTGACTAGCGGCTGACCGCCTCGGGCGCAAACGGGGAGCCACCCCAGACCCACCAGCCGGGCCGGCGCAGCGCCGGTGCCGCCCGTTCCGCCGCCGCCGCGCTCGGAAACAGGCCGAAACAGGTCGCGCCAGAGCCGCTCATCGCGGCGAAACGGCAGGCCGGGGCGGCCGCCAGCGCGGACAGAACCTCCACGATCGGCGGACAGAGTTGCTCCGCCGGCGACTGCAGATCGTTCCCCAGCGCCCGCAGGTCATGCGCGAGCGCATCGAGGTCCGGCCAGGCCTCGGGCAGCACCGGCCGTGACGAAAAGCCCGCCGATCGCGCGCGGAACACGTCCGCGGTGGCGACCGCGACGCCCGGATTGACGAGCACCAGGCCGAACGGCGGCAGGCGGGGGGCACGGGAGAGGATTTCACCCACCCCCTCCATGCGGGCCGGCGCGCAGGCGAGACAGACCGGCACATCGGCGCCGAGGCGCAAGGCCAGCGCGGCCAGCCGATCGGGATCGAGGGACAGTCCCCACATCCGGCTCAGCAGGCGCAGCGCGGCCGCGGCGTCGGCCGAGCCGCCACCGATGCCGGACGCGACCGGCAGATGCTTGTCCAGGTGGAGGCTCGCGCATGGCGCGATGCCGGCCTCCGACGCGAGCGCCCGCGCGGCCCGCAGCACCAGATTGTCGGGCTCGGTCGCGAGGCCAGCGCCGAAAGGGCCGGCGAGGCCGAGCGTCAGGGCCTCCGGGTCGGCCCGGGCGGTGAGAATGTCGCCGGCCGCGGCGAAGACCGCGAGCGAATCGAGCCGGTGGTAGCCGTCGGGGCGGCGGCCGACGACGCGGAGATAGAGATTGAGCTTTGCGGGGGCGGGTTCCTGCAAAGCGGCCGGCAGGGAAAACCCTGCCTCGAACATCCCAAGCCGCTGGAGCCCGACAGCCCCGGACCCCGTCACTTCGCGCTCGCCGTCGCCCGTTTGAGGCGTGTCTCGATCCGTGCCGCGTCGTCCGGCTCGGGGTTCAGCACCAGCGCACGCCGCCACTGATCTTCGGCCTCCACGTGCCGGCCGGCCGCCCAGTAGGCGTCGCCCAGATGGCCGGTGATCGTGGGATCGTTCGGCTCGAGCTCCGCGGCCCGCTCCAGCGTGCGCACGGCTCCCGCCACATCCCCCTGCCGCAACATCACCCAGCCGAGACTATCGACGATCGCGCCATCGTCGGGCCGCTGCTGCAGCGCGCGCTCGATCATGTCGCGCGCCTGCTTGAGGTTGCGGTTTTCCTCGGTCCAGGAGAACCCCAGGAAATTCAGCGCGAAGGGCTGATCCGGCGCGAGCTTCAACGCCGTCTGCATGTCGGACTCGGCGGCATGCGCGTCGTGGGCCCGCTCTTCCGCCGTGCCACGCAGATAGAACAGCGCCCATTCGTTCTTGCCCGGGTGCGGCACCCGGGCGATCGCGTCGCTGTAGGCGGCGATCGCGTCCTTGTAGCGGTGCTCGTCCGAATAGAGATTGCCGAGCGCGCTCAGCGGATCGGGGCTGTCCGGATGCTCGCGCGCCAGCGTTTCGAGCATAGACTGAGCCTTCTGCGTCTGGCCGAGCCGGGCCTCGATGCCGGCAAGTCGCAATTGCGCCAGCGGCGCCAGCGGGTCGGACGCCGGGAAAGCGGCCAGGTCGGCGGCCGCGAGCTTATCCTGGTGGTCGTTCGCCGCGAGTTCGGCGGCAATCAGACGCGCCTCGCCGAGATCGGGGTTCATCGCGAGCGCCAGGCGCAACAGCAGCGCCGGCAATGCCCCATCCTCCTGCCCATGCAGCACGCCGGCGACGCTGGCATAGGCTTCCGCGATGCCCTGCTTCGCATCGCCCACCTGCACCTGGTCCATGGATGCGAGCAGGCCCTGCTTGACGATGCGGAGGTCCGGCAGGCCCCGCACCGCAGCGTCGATCGTCGCCCGCGCCTGATCCGGATGGCCGCTGCGCGCCTGCCAGCTCGCCAGGATCTGCGCGAGGCGCAGGTTGAGCCCCGCGGCAGCATGCTGGAGCTCTCCGTAGAGACGGGCGGCAAGGCCGTCGCGGTGATCGACGTCGGCGATCAGCGCCGCATGGAGCAGGTAGAAAACGGTCAGATGGTCGCCTGCCATGGCGGCCTGCAGCGTCTGCAGCGCCCGGTCGGTGCGGCCCTGCGCCTGCTGCGCCCAGGCGACGAGCATCGGCCGGAGCGTGTCGAGCGCGCCCTGATGCGGCAGCTCGGCATAGATCAGCTCCGCGCCCTGCCAGTCGCCGGCGCGGGCCTTGGCGTTGGCGAGAACGAGCTGCGCCGCCGGATCGTCCGGCAAATCCGCCGCGAGCGACGCGGCCTCCGGGCGGCCGGCGAGCAGGGACAGCGTGAACGCGTCCCGCCGCAGCGCCGCGCTGCCCGGATCGGCATCGAGCGCATCCATCATGTCGGTGGCGGCAGCGCCGAAATCCCCTTGCGAGGCGGCGAACTGGCCGGCCAGGAAGGCGCCGAAATCGGTGGCGCGGGCGGCCGGGGCGAGGAGCAGGAGAGCGATGAGCAGGCGCTTCATGCCGCCCTTTTTATCAGGGGCTGCGCGCCGCGTCTCGCCCCAAGCCGCACTGCGCGGCCGCTTGGCGCGCCAGATCGCCCCTTGTATCAACTGCCGCGTAGTACGCCGGCAGGCGAGGGAAGAATGGAGCAGGTCGAGCAGCTTGCGCCGGCCACCAGGCTCGGCTCGGAATTGCGCGCCGCGCGCGAGCGGCTCGGCTGGGCGCTGCCGGAACTCGCGCAAAGCCTGCGCATCCGGCAGGCCTATCTCGAGGCGATCGAGAGCGGCCGCATCCAGGATCTGCCCGGCCCCACCTACGCGCTCGGATTCCTCCGCACCTACGCGACCGCGCTCGGCTTGCCGGCGCAGGAGGTGGCCAGACGCTTCCGGGCCGAGACGCGGGTCGAGGCGCGGCAGAATCTGAGTTTTCCGGTGCCGGTGCCGCAGCGTGGCGTGCCGGCCGGCGCGCTCATGCTGCTCGGCATCGTGATCCTGGCCGGCGCCTATGGCGGCTGGTACTGGTTCAGCGAACACCGCGCCACCCCGGTCGAGACCGTCCCGCCGATCCCCGACCGGCTGCTGCCGCCCGAAGCGCCGAAGCCCGCCCCATCCCCGCAGGTGGCCTCGATGCTGCCCTCGACCGCGGCGCCTTCGCCCGCGCCCGCCACCCCCTCGCCCGCCACCCCTGCCCCGCCAGGCCCGCCGGTCGGCCAGCCCGCGGGTGTGCAGGCCACAGCCGGCCACCCAGCGGCCACCGCAGCGCCGCCGCCGAGCGCGACGCCGGCGAAGCCGGTCCCGTCTGCCCCGCAAACCGCGCCGGCGCCGGCCGCGCCACCGCCCGCCGCCGCCCCCGTCCCGACGGCGCCGGCGCCGTCACAGCCCGTTTCAGCGGCCCCGGCCGAAGGCCGCATGGTCGTCACGGCAACCGCCGACGCCTGGGTCACGATCAAACCTCGGAGCGGGGGCGCGCCGGTGTTCAACCGGCTGATGCATGCAGGGGATCGCTGGCCCGTGCCGGCCGGCGCCGACCTGCTGCTCACCACCGGCAATGCCGGCGGCACCGTGATCGAGGTGGATGGCAAGCCGGCCCCGGTGTCGCTCGGCGGCAGCGGCATGGTCCGGCGCGACATGCCGCTCGATGCCGAGAAGCTGAAATCAGGCCAGGTGCCGCCCTCGTTGCCGCGTCACGCGAAACCTGCCGCGGCCGGCGCGGGCGCCCCGGCGCCCGGCTGAGCGCCCGGCAGATTTTTCAGAGGCTCGCCGGCCGCCGCTTCCAGCACGAGCGCCACTGCCTCGCGCAGCGTTCCGGCGATCGCATCGGGGCCGATGATGCCCTGCAGATCGCGTTCGGGCGGCGGCGGCTCACTGCCCTGCCAAAGCCCGAGCACGATGACGGCGCGCGGCGCCCGGACGCGCAACCGCCGCAGCAGATAGCGCAGATGCGCGGGCGACCCGGTCGCCGCCATGTAGGAGACGCAGATCGCGCCCACGCCGGCGAGGTCGAGCCACGCGATGCGCTCGCGCGACACGGCGCTGTTCTTCTCGCAGCGCGCGCCGAGCCCCTGCTTGCGCAGCAGTTGCGCCACCATCGCCGCCGCCGCGTCATCCAGCGCCGTGCGGCCGCCCACGCAAAGCACCGGCTGCGCCGCATTCCAGCCCGGCGGCAAGCGGGCCGGCGCCGGGACCGCGACGGACACGCGCTCCGCTAGGCTGGGCTCCGCCGCCGGCCCGGCAGGGACCTCCGGCCGCTTCTCCGGGCCCACATCCTCATGGTCCTCGAGATCCGCCACGAGTCCGCAGATCGCGCTGCGCATCTGCGCCTGCCGCTCGCGGATCAGCACACCGCGCGCCGCATCGTCGGCCGCCATCTTCAGGCTGCGCAGCACGATCTCGTCGTAATAGGCGGCGAGCGGCCGCTCGCGCAGCAACTGCTCGGCCTGGGTCGCGGCCTCATCCGGATCGTCGGCCAGCATGCGCTGGTAGAGCGTCTCGGTGGGCGACAGGGCCGGGCGGTCGCCGAGCAGCACGTCGAGGAATTCGAGCCGCTCCACATGGCGGCCGAGCACGACCAGGCAGAGCGTGAGCGGGGTCGAGAGCAGGAGCCCGATCGGGCCCCAGATCCAGGTCCAGAAGACCGCGGCGATCATCACCGAGACCGGGGACAGTCCGGTGCTGCGGCCATAGGCGAGCGGCTCGATCGCCTGGCCCACCGCGGCCTCGACGCAAAAGAAGAGCGCCACCGTCCAGAGTGCCGTCCCCCAGCCGGGATCGACCGCGGCGGCCAGCGTGACCGGCAGGATCGCCGCGAGCGGCACGCCGACATAGGGCACGAACCGCATCAGGCCGGCGATCAGCCCCCAGATCGCCGGACTCGGCAGGCCGATCAGGAACAGCCCGACACTGATGACGAGTCCAAAACAGGCATTGATCGTGGCCTGCGCCAGGAAATAGCGCGAAAGCCGCCGCGCCGCGTCGTTGAGCGCGAGCGTGGTGCGGTGCAGGTCGGAGGCGCCGAACAGGCGGATCACCCGGTCGCGCAGATCCTCCTGCTGCAGCAGAACGAACACGGTGATCACGAGGACGAGCGCCCCGGTGCCGATCGGCGCCACCACCGGCCCCAGGAACTGCCTGGCGAGATCGAACGGGCTCGGCGGCGGCGGTTCGACGCGCACCGTCACCGGATTCTGCGCGGTGCCTTGCGGGCGTGCCAGTCCGGCGGCCGGAGGGCCCGGCGCGGACGGACGCTCGAGCGCCACCTGGATGCGCTTTTCGACCGCGCTCAGTTCGCCGCCGGCCGCATGTTCGACGGCGCTCACCTTCCCTTCCAGGATCGCCTCGTAATAGGGCAGCTCCGGGCCGAGGCTCGCTACCTGCGTGCCGATCACGGCGCCGATCCCGAGGGAGAGCGCGAGGGCCAGGATCACCGTCGCGAGCACCGCGGGCACGCGGCGCCCGAAGAAAGCGCGCCGCAGCAGCGAGACGATCGGCGCCAGCAGGAAACTCAGCAACACCGAGAGCGTGATCGGGATCAGCACGTCGCGGCCGACATAGAGCGCGCCGATCACGACGACGCCCACCGCCAGCGTGATCAGCGCGCCGGTCTTCGGCAGTTCCGGCGGCTCGACCTCGTTACGCGGCGCGGACGGATCGATTGGGTCGGACATGTCTCCCCCGGGCGCACGATCGACGGGCGCCGGCGAGCAAGACGCGGCACGCGGTCGACCGTTGCCCGAGCGGCGCGAAACTTTCGCGCACCCGTGCTCGTTCTGCGGCGCGTCCGGCTTCCAAACGGAGCACACGCCATGTCCATCATTGCCTGGCTTATTCTTGGTCTGATCGCTGGTTTCATCGCCAGCAAGATCGTCAATCACACCGGCTCGGGGATTCTGCTCGATATCGTGCTCGGCATCGTCGGCGCGATCGTCGGGGGCTACATTTTCGCCTTCTTCGGCGCGACGCCGGTGACCGGCTTCAACGTATGGAGCCTGGTCGTAGCCGTCGTGGGCGCGGTTGTCGTGCTCTTCCTCTATCACGCCCTGTTCGGCCGGCGCGCAACGACGGTTTAGGATCCGCGCGCGAACGGATGGCGCGGTCATGAACGGCGACTGCGCCATCTCCCGGCGCGATACCCTGCCGGGGCCGGACCTTCGGCGGGTCGCGTCCCATCCCGATCATTGGTATCCGGTGGCCTGGTCGCGGGACATCGCGCCAGGACGCGCCGTGCCTGCGCGTTTCGCGTCCGAGCCGATCGTCCTGGTGCGGCCGCGCAACGGCCCGCTTTTCGCGCTCGAGAATCGTTGCGCGCACCGGCAGGTTCCACTGGAACATGGCGTGGTGCAAGGCTGCGCGATCCGCTGCGGCTATCATGGCTGGACCTACGACGCGACCGGCGCCTGCGTGGACGTGCCCTATCTCGGGCGCGGCAAGCAGCCCAATGGCGTGCGCGCCTATCCGTGCCGCGAGGCGGCCGGACTCGTCTTCGTCTATCCCGGCGATCCGGCGCGCATCGCCGCCGTGCCTTTTCCCGACCTGTCGGCGGCTCTCGACCGCGGCTGGAAAACCCGCCGGTTCGGCCGCGTCGTCGGCTGCCACTACAGTTTCATGCACGAGAACCTGATGGATATGAACCATCAGTTCCTGCATCGCCGGCAGATGGGCCGGATTGCGCCGCGCTTCTGCGGCATGCGCAGCGGCGAGAGCTGGTTCGAGGTCGCCTACACCTTTGCCCGCACGGCGGGCCGCCAGCCGATCGGCGAGGCGGCGATCCTTGGCCGCCGCGCCTCGGCCGACCACGCCGACCGGATGACCATCCGCACCGATTACCCATACCAGAGCCTGCGCATCGAGACCGGCGGCCAGCCGGTCATGCGCCTGTGGATCGGCTACACGCCGCAGGACGCGGCGCAGCGCAGCAACCGCACCTTCGGCATGATCTCGGTCCGCCGCCCGCGGCTCGGCTTCCTGCTCGATCTCGCCTGGCCGCTGCTGGTCTGGTTCACCGAGCGCATCTTCGCCGAGGATCGATGGATCGTGGAGCTCGAGCAGCAAGCCCATGACGCCCAGGGCGCGGACTGGAACCAGGAGGTTTTTCCGCCGATCCGGGAGTTGCGGGGCCTGCTGACGCGCTGCGGCGCCGGAACCCTCGCTTGAGGCGCGCCCTCTATGCCGGATCCGCGGGAACCGCGTCGCCGGCGCCCCAGACCGGCCAGGGTCTCTCGCTCTGCGCGGCGATCTGCAGCGAGGGATGGACGCGATTGCGGCCGCGCTGCTTGGCCGAATAAAGCGCGTTGTCCGCCGCGGCCAGAAGCTGCTCGACGCTGCCCTCGCGGTCGGGCCGCGCGACCGCGACGCCGATGCTGACCGTGACGAGATCGATCCCCGGTCCGCCATGCGGCAGGCGCAAGGCCTCGATGGCCTGGCGTAACCGCTCGGCGCTCCGGAGCGCGTCCTCAAGTTCGACACGCGGCAGGATCGCCGCAAACTCCTCGCCGCCGTAGCGCGCGAGCGTATCGAGCCCATCGCGCAGCTGTTCGCCGAGCGCCGCCGCCACCTGCGCGAGGCAGGTATCGCCGGCCTGGTGTCCCTTCGCATCGTTGAACGCCTTGAAATGATCGATATCGATCATGAGCAGCGCGACCGGTTCGCGCGCGGCGGCGGCATGCGTCCAGGCGCGCTCCAGCCGGGCGGCGAAATCGCGGCGATTGGCGATGCCGGTCAGCCAGTCGGTGGTGGAGATGGTGGAGAGGGCCGCGTTGCTGTCGGCCAGGTCGGCGGCGTCGAGCTGCTGGCGGAGCATCATCAGATAGGCGCGGCGCTCGGCGGCCTCGACCGTGTAGTTGGCATAGAGCGTGGCGACGCCCGTGCAGACGAAGCCGAGAGCCAGTTGCCATCGTGCGCCGAGACAGATGCCCGGGTGCAGCAGGATGGCCGGTATGACGGAAGCGGAGGCGGTCAGCGTGAACAGCAGCGCCCAGCCGAAGCGCAGGCGCATGACCACGTTGGCGAACAGGAGATAGAGCGCGAAACAGGCGCCGGTATAGCCGGTGTCGGGCTGGTTGGAGGCGCGGAACAGCAGGACCGAGCCCGCGAGCGCGGCCAGCACCGCCAGGGACGCCAAGGCCTCGCGCCACACCAGATGCCGGGTGCGGGCCAGATAGAGGGTCGTGAGCAGGCCGAGCGGGGTGACGATCCCGAGATGGAGCAGCCAGTCGGCGCGCAGCACGTCGGGAAGGGTGAGGCAGTCGGCGCTCAGATAGAGATTGTAGGCCGTCAGGGCGGCAAGCCCGGCGCGCAGCAGATGACGCGCGCGGCGGGCGCGCATGTCGCGCTCGAACTGGGCTTCGAGGACAGGGGCGAAGCCGAGCCGAAGCCCGGCGCGGGCCAGCTCGATGGCGATCGCCTGGCGCAACGGCGCCCGCTCGTGCGCGGCCACGTTCTCCCCTCCGTATCCGTTGCCGTGACGGGAGAGATTACGACAGAAAACCGAGAAATGGGTTAACGCCGCGTTGGCTTGCCGCGCCGCCGCCGCCGCTGATAATCAGCCTCGGAGCGGGCGGGCGTAGCATAGTGGTAATGCTCCAGCCTTCCAAGCTGGCTAGGAGGGTTCGATTCCCTTCGCCCGCTCCAGCACCGCGCGCCTCGCGCGGATGCCCCTCAAGGCCCGCGCCCTTCGCCAGGGTCGCCGCAATCACATAGCGATTTTATGCCTGAGCGGCCTAATCGCCCGGCACGGAATGGAGGCGTTCCTGCCGTGATGGACACCATCGTCGTCGTTCTGGGCACCGGAGCCATCCTGCTGATGGCGGCCTATGCCGAACTCTGCGAGCGCATTTGATGCTCGACCTCGTCATCGGCGGCGCCGTCTCCGCGCTGCTGGCTGTCTATCTGATCTGGGCACTCGTCCGGCCGGAAGATTTCTGAAGGAACCATCGGCATGACCTGGAACGGCTCGGCGCAGATCGCGCTGGTGCTGACGCTCGTGTTCGTCTCGGCCTTCCCGGTTGGACGATACATGGCAGTGGTGTTCGAAGGCAGGCGCACCTGGCTCTCGCCGGCGCTCGCGCCCGTGGAGCGCGGATTTTACGCGCTCGCCGGCGTCGATCCGCAACGCGGCATGGGCTGGAAAGAATACGCTTTCGCGCTGATCCTGATCAACGCGCTGCATTTCCTGCTGCTCTACGCGATATTGCGCCTGCAGTACTATCTGCCCTGGAATCCGCAAGGCATTGCCGGCATGTCGCCGCGGCTCGCCTTCAACACCGGGGCGAGCTTCGTCACCAACACGAACTGGCAGGCCTATTCGCCGGAAAGCCAGATTTCGTATGGCGCGCAGATGCTCGGCCTCACCGTGCACAATTATCTGTCGGCGGCGACCGGGATCGCGGCGGGCGTCGCCGTGGTGCGGGCCTTCGCGGCCGGCGGCCTCCGCACGCTCGGCAATTTTTGGGCGGATCTCACGCGCTGCACACTCTATCTCCTGCTCCCGATCGGCACCGTGGCGGCGATCCTGCTGCTGGTCTCGGGCGTGCCCGAGACGCTCGCCGCCTACGCGCAGGCGAGCCCGCTCGACGGCGGCAGCCAGACCATCGCGCTCGGCCCAGTCGCGTTCCAGGAAGCGATCAAGGAGCTCGGCACCAATGGCGGCGGCTTCTTCAACGCCAACGCGGCCCATCCTTTCGAGAATCCGACGGCGCTGAGCAACGTCCTCGAAAACTGGCTGCTGCTCCTGATCCCGTTTTCGCTGGCCATCATGCTCGGCCATATGGTTCGTGAGCCGAAACAGGGTCGCGCGCTGTTCGCGGTGATGGCGGTGCTGCTGACCCTCGGCGTGTTCGGCGCCTATGCGGCCGAGGCCGGCGGCAACCCGCTGCTCGCCCATGCCGGCGTCAGCCCCGCCATGGGCAACATGGAAGGCAAGGAGGTGCGGTTCGGCGTGGCCCTGTCCTCCCTGTTCAATGTCAGCGCCACCGGCACCTCGACCGGCGCCGTCGACAGCTTCACCGACAGCTACCTGCCGCTCGGCGGACTGGTCCCGATGTTCCTGATGCAGCTCGGCGAGGCGACGCCGGGCGGCGTCGGCTCCGGCCTCTACACGATCGTGGTGTTCGCGCTGCTCTCGGTGTTCGTCGCGGGACTCATGGTCGGCCGCACACCGGAATATCTCGGCAAGAAGGTGCAGGCGAGGGAGATCAAGCTCGCGATGCTCGCGGTGCTGATCCTCACGCTCTTCATCCTGTGCGGCGCCAGCCTGTCGCTCTCCCTGCCGAGCGGGCTCTCCTCCCTCGCCAATGCCGGGCCGCACGGGCTCTCCGAAATGCTTTACGGCTGGACCTCGGCCACCGAGAACAACGGCAGCGCCATGGCGGGGTTGAGCGCGGATACGCCGCTGCTCGATTACGGGCTCGGCGCCGCCATGATCTTCGGCCGTTTCGCTTTCATGATCCCGGTGCTCGCGATCGCGGGCTCGCTCGCCGCGAAGCCGAAACTACCGCCGAGCGCCGGCACGTTCCCGACCACGGGCGCGCTCTTCGTCGGGCTCATGATCGGCGTGATCCTCATCCTGGGCGGCCTGCAATTCATGCCGGCCGACGCGCTCGGCCCGCTTGCGGAACATTTTGCCATGCTGGCCGGCAAGACCTACTGATCTCGGGAGCATAGACATGGCACAGGCCGAAACCATCGGACTGTTCGACGGTCCCATCCTCGCCCGCGCCGCCGGCGACAGCTTTCTCAAACTCAACCCGGTCACGCTGATGCGCAACCCGGTGATCTTCGTCACCGAAGTTGTCGCGGTGCTGACGACCTTCATCGGCATCGAGGATCTGCTGCGCGGAGCGCCCGCCGCGTTTCCGCTGGCAATCGCGGCCTGGCTCTGGCTCACCGTGCTGTTCGCGACCTTCGCCGAGGCGGTCGCCGAGGGCCGCGGCCGCGCGCGCGCCGAGAGTCTCCGCCGCGCCCGCACCGACACCATGGCCAAGATGCTGCTGAACCCGGCCGACCGCGCGCTCTACAAACCGGTTCCGGCCGCGCAACTGAAAGCCGGCACGCTGGTGCTTGTGGAAGCGGGCGACCTGATCCCGTCCGACGGCGAGATCGTCGAAGGTGTCGCCAGCGTCAACGAGAGCGCCATCACCGGCGAATCGGCGCCGGTGATCCGGGAGGCCGGGGGCGACCGCTCCGCGGTCACCGGCGGCACGCTCGTCGTCTCCGACTGGCTCGTCGTGCGCATCACCGCCGAACCCGGCCAGACCTTCATCGACCGCATGATCAAGCTGGTCGAAGGCGCCGAACGCCGCAAGACGCCCAATGAAATCGCGCTCGACATCCTGCTCGCCGGACTGACGATCATTTTCCTCATCGCCGTCGTCACCCTGCCCGGCTTCGCCGGCTATTCACGGACCCCGATCGGCATCCCCGTGCTCGCCGCGCTCCTGGTCACGCTGATTCCCACGACCATCGGCGGGCTGCTTTCCGCGATCGGCATCGCCGGCATGGACCGGCTGATCCGTTTCAACGTCGTGGCGACCTCCGGCCGCGCGGTCGAGGCCGCCGGCGACGTGGATGCGCTGCTGCTCGACAAGACCGGCACCATCACCTTCGGCAACCGGATGGCGGCGGCGATCCACCCGGTCCCGGGCGTCGCCGAGCGCGACCTCGCGGAGGCCGCCGTGCTCGCGAGCCTCGGCGACGACACGCCGGAAGGCCGCTCGATCCTGAGCTTCATGCGCGACCGTTACGGCATCGGCGCCGAACGGCCCGCCGACGCGGCTGTCATTCCGTTCACGGCACAGACCCGCGTCTCCGGCCTCGACCATGCAGGCCGGTCCTGGCGGAAAGGTGCCGTGGACAGCGTCCTGAAGCGCGTGGGCGCCCCGGCGCCCGCCGCCTTCGCGCAGACCGTCGATCGCGTCGCCCGCGCCGGCTCGACGCCGCTTGCCGTCGCCGCCGATGGCCGCCTGCTTGGGCTCGTGGAACTCAAGGATGTCGTCAAACCCGGCATCCGCGAGCGTTTCGCGGAATTGCGCCGCATGGGCATCCGCACGGTGATGGTGACCGGCGACAACCGCGTGACGGCCGCCGCGATCGCGACCGAAGCCGGCGTCGATGATTTCATCGCCGAAGCGACACCCCAGGACAAACTCGCCTATATCCGCCGCGTGCAGGCCGAGGGGAGGCTCGTCGCCATGTGCGGCGACGGCACCAACGACGCGCCGGCGCTGGCGCAAGCCGATGTCGGCGTCGCCATGCAGACCGGGACGCAGGCGGCGCGCGAGGCCGGCAACATGATCGACCTCGACAGCGATCCCACGAAACTCATCGAGATCGTCGAGATCGGCAAGCAATTGCTGATCACCCGTGGCGCGCTCACCACCTTCTCGATCGCCAACGACATCAGCAAATATTTCGCGATCCTGCCGGCGATCTTCGTGGCGACCTATCCCGAGCTCGGCGCGCTCAACATCATGCGGCTCTCGACGCCGGAGAGCGCGATCCTGAGCGCCGTGATCTTCAACGCCGTGATCATCGTCATCCTGGTGCCGCTCGCGCTGCGCGGCGTGAAATTCCGCGCGGTCGGCGCGGCGTCGCTCCTGCGCCGCAACCTGCTGATCTATGGGCTGGGCGGCATCGTCGCACCCTTCGCCGGCATCAAGGCGATCGACCTCCTGCTCACGGCCCTTCATATTTTCGCCTGAGGCACACGCCATGCTCTCGCACTTGCGTCCCGCGATCGTGCTCATCGCGCTCTCCACGGCCCTGACCGGCGTCGCCTTCCCGCTGCTCTTCACCTACGCCGGCAATGCCATCCTGCCGTTTCAAGCAGGCGGCAGCCTCATCGTGCAGAATGGCCGCGTGATCGGCTCCGCGCTGATCGGCCAGAACTTCACGAGCGACCGATATTTCCACGGCCGCCCCTCGGCGCTCACCGGCACCGATCCGAAGGACCCGAGCAAAACGGTGCCGACGCCTTATGACGCGAGCGAATCGGGCGCCTCGAACCTCGCGCCGACCTCAAAGGCGCTGCTCGACCGCGTCGCCGGCGATGTCAAAGCCTATGGCGGCCACGACGTGCCGGCCGACGCGGTCACGACCTCGGGCTCCGGCCTCGATCCGCAGATTTCGCCCGAGACCGCCGCGTTGCAGGTGGCGCGGGTCGCGAAAGCCCGCCACATGGCCGCGGCCGATGTGCAGAAGATCGTCGATGCGCACACGGAAGGGCGTTATTTCGGGTTGCTGGGCGAGCCGCGGGTGAACGTGCTCGAACTCAACCTGGCACTGGACGGCTCGCGCGTGAGCGTCGCGAAGGAGTAAGACCGGGGGGGCTTTTCCCCCCAGGACCCAGGCTGGGCCGGCAGACTCCAACCCTTTCGCGACGGGGTCTGGGGCCTTTCGGCCCCAGGGGGGTGCAGGGGCAAAGCCCGTGCCCGCCGGAGGCAAGCGTGAACCGCCCCGACCCCGAAGCCCTCCTCCTCGCCGCCGCGAAAGAAGGCAAGGGCCACCTCAAGGTCTTTCTCGGCGCCGCCCCCGGGGTCGGCAAAACCTGGGAAATGCTCGCCGCCGCCCGGCGCGCCCGCGACGAAGGCCGTGACGTGCTGATCGGCGTGGTGGAGACGCATGGCCGCGCCGGCACGCAATCCATGATCGGCGACTTGCCGCTGCTGCCCCGCAAGCGCATCGACCATCGCGGCCAGGGCTTCGAGGAATTCGACATCGACGCGGCGCTCGCCCGCCGCCCGGGCCTGCTGCTCGTCGACGAGCTCGCCCATACCAACGTGCCGGGCAGCCGTCATGCCAAGCGCTGGGAGGATGTGGCCGAGCTGCTCGAGCACGGCATCGATGTCTGGGCGACGCTGAACATCCAGCATCTCGAAAGCCTCAATGACGACATCGCCCGCATCACCGGCGTGCGCGTCGCCGAGACGCTGCCCGACCGCGTGCTGGAAATGGCCGACGCGATCGAGTTCATCGATCTTCCGCCTGCGGAACTGCGGGCGCGCCTGCGCCAGGGCCTGATCTATCCGGCTCCCACCGCCTCCCGCGCGCTCGACAATTTCTTCCGCGAGGGCAATCTCGCCGCGCTGCGCGAAATCGGCCTGCGGCGCGCGGCCCAGCGCGTCGACCAGGACGTGCGCGACTATATGCGCAGCCACGCGGTCGCCGGCCCCTGGCCGGCCGCCGAGCGCGTGCTGGCGCTCGTCGGCAACGATGCGGCGGCCGGCACGGTCGTCCGCCGCGCCAAACGCCTGGCCGACGCGCTCCGCGCACCCTGGATCGCGCTTTACGTGGAGCGCGCGGGAACACCGGAATCGCCGCGCGCGGCACTCGATCTGGCCGCGCAACTGGGTGCCGCGATCGAAATCCGCGCCGGCGGCGACCTGGTCGGCACCGCGGTCGCGCTCGCGCGCGAGCGCAACGTCACCCATATCCTGATCGGCCGCAGCGGGCGCAGCCGGCTGCGCCGCCTCATGGGACGCACGCTCGCGGCCGCGCTGCTGCGCCAGGCACCGGATTTCGCGCTGCATATCGCCCCCGCGGGCGGCGGCCGGGTTTCGCGCCCGGGCGCCCGCGCGCTCCGGCCCGGGCTCGTGCCCTGGGCGGGCTCGACGGTCCTGGTCGCAATCGTCGTTGCGTCTGGCGAATTGTTCTCCCGCGTGCTGCAGCACGAGGCGCTCGGCATGATGTTCCTGGCCGCGGTGGTCGGCGCCGCGACCCTGTGGGGCCTCGCGATCGCCATCTACGCCGCCGCGATCAGCTTCCTCTGCTGGAATTTCTTTTTCATTCCACCGATTTATCAACTCACCATCGGCGAGCCGCGCGACGTCGTCGCCATCCTGGTGTTCCTCGCGGTCGCCGTCGCCACCGGATGGCTCGCGAGCCGGGTCCGGCGCGAGGCCGACGCCGCGCAGGGGCGCATCGCCACCCTCCGCCGTATCAGCGCCTTTTCGCGAAGGCTCGGCGCGCCCGCGACCGAGGCGGAATTGCTGCCCGAAATCGCGGCACTCGCCGCCGACGTCGCGGCCCCTTCCGTGGTGATGACCGAGGCGGACGGCGATATCGACATCCGGGCCGCCGTGCCCGCGTCGCTCGACACGATGGACGAGGGAAGCTGGGCCGCGGCGCGCTGGGCGCACGCGAAACAGGAAGCGGCCGGACGCGGCACCGCCACCCTGCCTTCCAGCGCCTGGCGCTTCGTGCCGATGCAAACGGTGCGCGGTCATTTCGGCATCATCGGCGTGCGGCCCGATGCGCCGCTCGATGCCGGCGCCGTGCAGACCCTGCAGGCGCTCGCCGATCAGGCCGCAACCGCGGTCGAGCGCGTGCGGCTCGCGACCGATGCCGCCCGCAGCGCCGCGCAGCAGGAAACCCAGAAACTGCGCGTCGCCCTCCTCAACAGCCTGAGCCACGATCTGCGCACGCCGCTCGCCGGCATCCGCGCCGCGGCGAGCGCGCTGCGCGGGGCCTGGAACGAGCTCGCTGCCGACGCGCGGCGCGACCTGCTCGTCAGCATCGAGCAGGATACCGTGCGCATGACGCGCTTTCTCGCGAACATTCTGGACATGACGCGCATCGAGACCGGCGAGGTGACGCCGCGCATCGAGCGCGTGGCACTCGCGCCGGCGGTGGAAGCGGCGGTCGCGCGCGTGCCGGGCCTCGGCCAGGTGGCGCTCGACCTGCCGGACGATCTGCCCGCCGCACTCGCCGATCCGGCCCTGCTCGAGCAGGTGCTGGTCAATTTGCTCGAGAACGCGGCGAAATACGGGCCCGAGGGCGGGATCGTGCGTGTCTCGGCCCGTATCTGTCCGGAAGGGCTGCGGCTCGCGATCGCCGATGAAGGCCCCGGCATCCCGCCCGACGATCTGCCCCATGTGTTCGACAGTTTCTTCCGCGCGCGGCGCGGCGATCGCGTGGTGCCGGGCACCGGACTCGGGCTCGCGATCGCGCATGGTCTGATGGAAGCGATGGGCGGCGCGATCGCGGCGCGCAGCCCCCGCCCGGACGCGCCCCGCGACGGCGCGCCCGGCACGGACCTGGAACTGACGCTGCCGGCCGCGTCCCGGCCCGCGGCATGAGCGCGCCCCGCCCGCTCGTGCTCCTCGTCGATGACGAGACGCAGCTGCACCGGATCCTGCGGCCGGCGCTGGAAGCCGCCGGCTACGCGATCGAAAGCGCGCTCACCGGCGAGGACGCGCTGCGGCTCGCGGCCGCGCACGGACCGGCCTGCGTGCTGCTCGATCTCGGGCTGCCCGACATGGAAGGTCGCGAGGTGCTGCGGCGCATGCGGGGCTTCCTGCCCTCGCCGGTGCTGGTCGTCTCCGCGCGCGACCGGGTCGCCGAAAAGATCGCGGCTCTCGATGCCGGTGCTGCCGATTATGTCGAGAAACCGTTCGACACCGGCGAGCTGCTCGCGCGCATCCGCGCGGCGCTGCGGGCGCATCCGCCAGGCCCGGAACAAACGCCCCGCTTCCGCGCGCCTCCGCTCGAGGTCGATTTCGAACGCCGCACGGTGCGGGTCGAGGGCGCGGCCGTGACGCTCACGCCGCGGGAATACGCGCTGCTCGTGATGCTGATCCGCAATGTCGGCCGGGTTCTGACCCACCGGCAAATCCTGCACGCCGTGTGGGGACCGGCGCATGGCGAGGACGTCCAATATTTGAGAGTGTACATCCAGCATTTGCGCCGGAAGCTCGGCCGCGAGACGGCCGCGATGCTGCAAACCGAACCGGGCATCGGTTATCGCTTCCGCGAGCCGGAAGCCGCTGCGGCCTCAGAGGCTTAGGCGCCCCACACCGGGACTCGGACCCGGAAGAATTGGGGGTGTGTGAAACGGATCACACGCGCCGGACCATGGAACCTCATACAGATTCTGCGAGATCATGAAGCGCGAGAGGCGGTGCCATGGATACGTTGCGTCCGAAACTCGGGGGCGCCATCGTCGCGTTCCGAGCGCGCATTTCCGCATCCGCCAGCCTCACGCTGCTCGACCGCATGGAAGTCGTGCGGTGGCACGAGCAAGCGCAGCGGTTCGGCTACGATCGCCTGGTGATCCATGAGCGGCTGGCCGGCGATCCGCCCGAAGTGGGCAGTTTCCTCTCGGTCTACCGCCGCGGCGAGCCCTGGTCGCGCTTCGGCATCACGCGCCTCGGCGGACGCATCCTCGCCTGGTGCTGCGTCACCGGCGCCGATATCGGCCGTTTCGATAGCGTCGCGGAAGCGCTGATGGCCCTGCTGCCGGCCGACGTCACGCCGATGGCGGCGGTCGCCGGCCCGGCGCTGCCCGACAACGTCATCCCGTTCAACTGACCGCGGGCCCGATCCGCGCGAGCGCGTCGCGCAGCGCGCGCGGAACCGGCACCGGCCGGCGCGAGTCGCGGTCGACGAAAACATGCACGAACCAGCCGAGTGCGGCGGGTTCGGCCGAGCCGGGGCGAAACAGGCCGATCCCATAGCGGACAGAGCTGCGGCCGAGCGTCTCGACCCGCAATCCCGCTTCGACCGGTTCGGGAAAAGCGAGCGAACCCAGGAACCGGCAATGGGACTCGGCGCAGACTCCGATCACCGCGCTGGCCTGGATGTCGAAACCGCCCGCCTCGATCAGATAGGCGTTTATCACGGTGTCGAAATAGCTGTAATAGGTCACGTTGTTCACGTGGCCATAGATGTCGTTGTCCATCCAGCGCGTCGGAATCTGCCGGAAATGCCGGAAATCGGCCCGGCCGGCGGTGGCGGCGGGCTCAGCCAAGGCCGGTGAAAAGCGGCGTCGAGAGATAGCGCTCGGCGAATGAGGGCGCGATGCCGACGATGAGTCGGCCGGCATTCTCGGGCGCGCGGGCGAGTTCGATCGCGGCATGCAGCATCGCCCCCCCTGAGATACCGAGCGGCAAACCCTCGAGCCGCGCCGCGCGGCGGGCGCTGGCGAGCGCCTCGCGCTCCGAGACCGTGATGATCCGGTCGATCTGCCCGCGTTCGAGCACCCGTGGCACGAAGCCCGGGCCGATGCCCTGAATCCCGTGCGGCCCGGGCTCGTCGCCCGAGAGCACGGCACTTTCCGCCGGCTCCACTCCGACGATGGTCAGACCCGGCCGGCGCGGGCGCAGCGCGCGGCCGATCCCGGTCAGCGTGCCGCCGGTGCCGGCACCTCCCACCACGAGGTCCACGGCGCCCGCGCTGTCCACCCAGATTTCCTCGGCCGTGGTGGCCGCATGGATCGCGGGATTGGCCTCGTTTTCGAACTGCCGCGCCATCCAGCCCCCTGGTGTCGCGGCGACGATCTCCTCGGCGCGGGCAATGGCCCCCGCCATCCCGAGCCGGGGCGGGGTGAGTTCGAGCTCGGCCCCCATGAGCCGAAGCATGCGCCGGCGCTCGATCGAGGCGTTCTCCGGCATCGTGACGATCAGACGGTAGCCGCGGGCGGCCGCCACGAAAGCGAGCGCGATGCCGGTATTGCCGCTCGTCGGCTCGACGAGCACCGAGCGGCCTGGCGCGATCTCGCCCTTGGCCTCGGCGGCATCGACCATGGCCAGCCCGATCCGGTCCTTCACGGAGCCGAGCGGGTTGAAGAATTCGAGTTTGAGCGCGAGGTCGGCCACGAACCCGTCCTCGGCGGCGATACGCGGCAGGCGGACCATGGGTGTGCCGCCCACGGTCTCGAGCACGCTGCCATAGATGCGGCCCCGCGGCGCGGCGGTCGCCGGGGTGCGGGGCAAGGCCGCGCTTTCGTTGGACAAGGCGGTCCTCCCCGCGCAATCTACGTTTTCTTCTCGCATATCTTGGCTGGGAGTAGGGGTTGGCCGGTCCGGGAACAAGATCGTGATCCTGCGGCGCGACCGTTTCATGCTGGCGGTCCTGATCCTGCTGGATGTGGCGTTCCATGCCGGCCGGACCAGCACGGTCAGCGCCGCCGACATCGCCGAGCGCGCGGGCCTGGCCCGGCGCGGGATCGAGCCGCTGCTCCAATTGCTGTCGCGCTCCGGCCTGCTCGAGAGTATCCGCGGCCCGCGCGGCGGCTACCGTCTGGGACGGCCGCGGCGCGACATCCATCTGGATGAGGTCGTCCGGGTGGCGACCTCGGAAGACGCGGCCGCCGAGGACGGGCCGGGCGGCGATCTGCACCGCAAGGTCGTGGAGCCGCTCTGGGCCGAGCTCGACACGGAACTGGCGGGCAAGCTGCGCGCGCTGACGCTCGAGGACCTGATCCGGCGCGGCGAGGCGGCGGGCCTGGTTCGGCCGTCGGCGGAGCCGATCACCTTCTCGATCTAAGGGCTGTTGCCTCCGGGAGCCTGGGAGGCTCTGCCTCCCTGCCCCCTCGGCTGCCGAAGGCACGCGCAATCCCTGGAACTGCAGCCGCCCATCGCCATTTGCATGCCATCGCCGCGTTAAAAACGCCCGAGCGTAGCGTTTTTCATGTTTAAGCGGCAACACCGCGTGCTATGCGCAGCCACCCTGAGCCGGATGGGATAAAGACGTGGCCGAACCCAAACTCTCCGCCGTCGAGACGCTCAAGCGCGAAAGCCGGGGCCTGCGTGGCCGGATCGCCGAGGAGCTGGCCGAGGGTGGGATCCAGGTCAGCGAGGACACCTACCAGCTGCTCAAATTCCACGGCAGCTACGAGCAGTTCGACCGTGATACGGCGACGCTGCGCAAACAGCACGGGCACGAGAAGGAGTATCAGTTCATGCTCCGCGTGCGGATGCCGGGCGGCCGGCTCACCGCGCGCCAATATCTCCTGCTCGACGCGCTCGCCAACGATCGCGGCAACGGGACGATCCGCCTCACGACGCGCCAGGGGATCCAATTCCACGGCATCCTGAAGGGTGATCTGCAACCCGCGATCGCGGCCGTGAATGACAGCCTGCTGACCACCATGTCCGCCTGCGGCGACGTGGTGCGCAACATCACCGCTTCGCCGACGCCGCGGCGGGATGCGCGCCACGCGCGCGTTGCGGAGGACGCGTTCCGGCTTTCGGAACATCTGAAGCCGAAATCCCGCGCCTATTACCAGCTGTTCCTCGGCGAGGCGCCGGATGCGGGCGCGGACGAGACGGAGACGCTCTACGGGCCCACCTACCTGCCGCGCAAATTCAAGGTCGGCATCACGATCGAGGACGACAACACGATCGACGTGCTGACCAACGATCTCGGCATCGTCGCGCTGTTCGAGGGCGACACGCTGCTCGGCTACAATATCGCGCTCGGCGGCGGTCTCGGCATGACGCACAACAATGCGCGCACCTATCCGCGGCTCGCCACGCCGCTCGCCTTCGTGCCGCCGGAAGACCTGGTCGCCATGGTCGACGCGGTGATCAAGCTTCAGCGCGATTATGGGGACCGAACCAATCGCCGCCGCGCCCGGCTGAAATATGTGCTCGACGATCGCGGGCTGGATTGGGTGCGCGAGACGCTGGCCGCCTATTTCGGCAAACCCTTCGCCCCCGCGCGCCCGATGCGGCTCGCGGTGCCCAGCCTGCTCGGCTGGCACGCGCAAGGGGACGGCAAGCTGTGGCTCGGCGTGCCGGTCGCTTCCGGCCGCGTGGCGGACCCCGAGGATGGGCCCCGGATCCGCACGGCGCTGCGCGCGATCGCCGAGCGCTTCGCGCCCGATTTCACGGTGACGCCGCAGCAGGACGTGCTGCTCACGGATATCGATCCGCGCGACCGCGGCGCGATCGAGGCGCTATTGCGCGCGCATGGCGTGGTGCTCGCCGATGCGCTCTCGCCCATGGCGCAGTTCGCGCTTTCCTGCCCGGCGCTGCCGACCTGCGGGCTCGCGCTGACCGAGGCCGAACGCATCCATGGCGAAATCGTGGGCGGCGTCGATGCGCTGCTGGCGAAATACGGGCTTGCGGACCGGCGCCTGTCGCTTCGCATCACCGGATGCCCGAACGGCTGCGCCCGCACCTATGCCGGTGATATCGGGATCGTCGGGCGGATGCCGGGTTTCTACGCGATCTTCGTGGGCGGCGATTTCGAGGGCACGCGGCTCAATTTCAAACTGCTCGAGAAAGTTCCCCATGCGGAAGTGATTCCGAGCTTCGAGCCGCTGTTCGCGGCCTGGGCCGCGGCAGGGTTGCCCGGCGAGGGATTTGGGGATTTCTGCGCCCGGCTCGGATCGCAAGCCCTGCTGGCCCTCTACCCGGCGCAGCGCAGCGCCGCCTGACCGAAGCGCCCCTGCCGGCCGTCTCGTGCTATGAGGGCACGAAACGGCAGGGAAGCGCCTCATGGAATACCACCGGCGGCAACTCGCGGGCCGCGACCTTCACCCGCAGACCCTGATGATGGGTTTCGGCTACGACCCGGCCCTCTCCGAGGGCTCGGTCAAGGTGCCGATCTTCCAGACCTCGACGTTCGTCTTCCGCTCGGCGCAGCACGGCAAGGAATTCTTCGAGCTGATGTCCGGCCTGCGCACGCCGCGCGAGGGCGAGCAGCAGGGCCTGATCTATTCGCGTTTCAACAATCCCGATCTGGAAATTCTCGAAGACCGGCTGACCGTCTGGGAAGGCGCGGAAGCCGCTCTCGTGTTCGCGAGCGGCATGGCGGCGATCTCGACCGCGCTGCTGAGCCTGGCGAAGCCGGGCGAGATCGTGTTCTTCAACGCGCCGATCTATGGCGGCACCGAAACATTGCTGATGAAGGTGCTGCCGCGCTTCGGCATCCAGGGCGTCGAGTTTCCCGGCAGCGCGACCCCGGAGGAGATCGCCGAACGGCTGCGGGAGGCCCGCGCCATGGGGCGCGTCGCCGCGATCCTGATCGAAACGCCGGCTAACCCCACCAACGACCTGATCGACATCGCCTATATGAAAGAGCTGGCCGGCACGCTCACCGATCAGCCGGGCGGCGCCCCGCCGCTCATGGTCGACAACACGTTTCTCGGGCCGCTCTGGCAGAAGCCGCTCGCGAACGGCGCCGATCTCGTGGTCTATTCGCTCACCAAATATGTCGGTGGCCACAGCGATCTCGTGGCCGGCGCCGTGCTCGGCAGCCGCGCCGCGATCGCGCCCGTGCGGGGCTTACGCAACGCGCTCGGCACCATGAGCGACCCCCATACCGGCTGGCTGCTGTTGCGCAGCCTCGAGACGCTGGAACTGCGCATGACCCGGGCCGGCGAGAATGCCGCGATCGTCGCCGACTTCCTCGCCGGCCATCCGGAAGTGGAGCGGGTCGGCTATCTCGGCCATCTGCGCCGCGGCTCGCCGCAAGCGGATATTTTCCGCCGCCAATGCCACGGCGCGGGCTCAACCATCAGCGTCTATGTGCGGGGCGGCGAGGCCGAGGCGTTTCGTTTCCTCGACCGGCTGCGGCTCATCAAGCTCGCGGTCTCGCTCGGCGGCACCGAAAGCCTGGCCTCGCACCCGGCCGGAATGACGCACATCGCGGTCCCGGAAGAGCGCAAGCGCCGGTTCGGGCTGTTGCCGAATCTCGTCCGGATCTCGGTCGGCATCGAGCATGCCGAGGATCTCGTGGAAGATCTTCGGCAGGCTTTGGCATAGGGAAGAGAATGGTCTTTTTTGAAAAAAGAACCAAAAAACTCTGGCTCATGAGGACGGGGTCCCGGCAGGGGCCCCTGTCCCATCGGAGAAAAGTCTGTTCAGAAAAAGAAGACTCTAAACGAAATTCCCCGCCCCGATCCCTGTCGTGCCCCAGAAGATGATCTTCGACCCGTCCGCAAGCGTGAGCATTTCGTTGTTGCCGAACGTCTGCGCCGAGGCCAGTGCGGTTTCGATCTGGTTCGGTGCGTAGCCGATCAACGACAATTTGTCGGAGGCGGTGTTGAAGCCGACGATGTTGGTCGTGCCGCCGCCGAAGCCGGCGACGAAATCGACCTGGAGATAGCCGTTGCCGGCGAAGATGTCGTTGGTGCCGGCGCTGGCATAGGCGGTGTCGGCGCCGCCGACGCCGCAGATCGTGTCGGTGCCGAGGCCGCCTTCGATCGTGGTGTTGCCGCTCGCGGCGCCGAACATGACATTGTTGCCGGTGGCGGCGGCGCCGTTCAGCGTCGTGTTGCCGCCGCCCGCGACGAGGAGATTGTCGCCGCCGCCGCTGGCGATGAGCGTGGCGCCCGTGCCGCCGCCGACGATCGTGCTGGGGCCGGCGCCCGTGCGCAGCACATCCTGGCTGTTGTTGCCGGCATAGATCGTGTCGCCGGAACCCGCGATGGCGTTGAGCAGGCCGGCGCCGCCGAGCACGAGATTGCCTTCCGCGCCGCCCACATAGGTGAGGGTGCTGGCATTCGCCGCGAAGACGACGAGGCCGCCGCCGGCGCCCGTGATGGTGTCGGATCCGAAAGAGCCCACCACCGCCTGCTCAGTCTGCACGCCGTCATTCACGAGCGCGCCGTCGGCGAGGAAAATGGCGCCGGTGCCGGCGCCGCCGGTCTGATCGAGCTGGAGCGTGGCGCCGCCATCGACGACGGTGCCGCCCGCGTAGAGGTTGCCGGCTCCGCTCAGTTCCACGGTGCCGGCGGTGATGTTGAGGTAATTGTCGAGTGTCTGGGTGCCGGCGGCGACGCCGATGGGGCCGGCGAGGTTGAGGACGGCGCCTTGATCGGCGGAGAGGTAGAGGCCGCTCCCGGCGGTTTCGAAGGCGATGGTCTCGGCGAGGCCGATGGGCGGGGCGCCCGGGAAGCTCGCCATGTGGATCGCGCCGGTGCCGGCCAGCGTCAGCGTGCTGCCGCCGAAACTGGCGCTCTGGTCGAGTTGCAGGCTGCCCTGGTCGTTGAGCAGGAGGTTGCCGGCGAAGGTGCCGCCGTTCGAGATCTCGAGCTGGTTGGCCTGGACCTGGCCGGCGGTGATCCAGTTGGCGCCGATGCCGTCGACGCGGGCGGTATCCACGGCGGCGCTCGCGTCGATCAGGATGCCCTGCACGTCGAGCGTGGTTCCGGGGGTGAAACTGACCGCCTGGGTCAGATCGACGAAGGCGAAGGCGTCGAGCGTGACGGTGGCGTCGTTCGCGCCGAACAGCAGGTTGGCGTCGAGCGCGCCGTCGAAGGTGACCTGGCCGTTCTCGGCGGTGATCGAGGCGGCGCTGCCGCTGCCGGTGACGGTGTAGGCGCCGTTCAGCGCGAAGGTGGCGGTGTCGCTCGAGCCCGGGATGCCGGTCGGGGACCAGTCCTGCGGCGTGTTCCAGTCGCCATTGCCGGCGGCGCCGGGGTCGCCCTGCCAGAGGTAGTTCGCCACGCAAGCCTCCCTTTGGATTTCGTTGCGGCCAGGGGAGCGCTGGCTTCCCCCGCCCGTCAAGCGGCGGCGGTCAGCGCAGCGCCGGGCCGAACAGGGCGGCCGCCTTGCTCACCACCTTGGCGCGGTAGGTGAGGTTCAGGGCGAGCGTGTGGGAATGGTAGTCGCCGACCGCCTGGAGGAGGTCGCCATGGGCCTCGCGGCGGTAGGTGCTGAGGATCAGGGCGGCGGCGGCGATGTTGAAGCAGGAATCGTTGGTGAGGCGGGCGGCGGTGGGGCCGGGATAGGCGTGGATGAGGTGGGCGATCGGCTGCACCCAGCGGGTGTTGATCTGCATGACGCCGAGATCGGCGGAGCCGTCGGTATTGAGATGGACCGTGCCGGGGTGGCCGCCCTCGACCGCCTGGATGCTGGGGAGCACCCGCGGCGGCAGATGGTAATACTGGGCGGCCTGAATCATGCAGGGCAGATAGGGCAGCATGGCGGGGCGGAGATCAGCACAGACCGCGCCTGGTTGCGAGAGGTTCATGCGCGCCCGCTTGCGGCTGGCGGCGGGCTGGCGGAAACACGGATGGTTCAGTCGGGAGGTCGGCGCGTGGGGCAGAAGGCGAAGGATCGGGCGGAGCGCGCGGCGGGGTTCACGCTGCTCGAGCTGCTGGTGGTGATCGCGATCCTGGGGCTGCTCGCGGCACTCGTGGGGCCGCGGTTGTTCAATATCCTGGGCTCGACCAAGGCCAAGCTCGCGCAGCAGCAGATCGAGAATATCGGCGGGTCGCTCGACCTCTATAAGCTCGATGTGGGGACCTATCCCACGACCGAGCAGGGGTTGCAGGCGCTGGTCGAGAAGCCGAGCGATGTCGAGACCTGGAACGGACCGTATGTGAAAGGGAGCGGGGTGCCGGCCGATCCGTGGAACCACCCGTGGATCTATCACAACCCGTCGAGCCGGCAGGGGCATGATTACGATCTCTGCTCGCCGGGGCCGAGCGGACAAGGGACCGAGCCCGGTCAGGGCGACACGATCTGCAACCCGTAGAGAAGGCGGGCGGCGGGCGGGAATATCCGGCGCGGCCGCTCGTGGGGGTCGCGGTCGTGCTGATGCGGCCGGGGCGGGATGGGCCGGAAGTGTTGCTGGTGCGGCGGGGGCGGCCGCCGGCGGAAGGACAATGGAGCTTTCCGGGGGGCACGCAGCGGCTCGGCGAGACCGCGGAAGCGGCGGCGCGGCGGGAATTGCTCGAGGAAACCGGGCTTTCGGTGGGGGCGCTGCGGCTGGCGGCGCATGTGGATAGCGTTCACCGCGACGAGGCGGGGCGCGTGCGGTTTCATTACACGATCCTGGATTTCTGCGGGCTCTGGACCGGGGGCGAGGCGCGGGCGGGCGGGGACGCGGCCGGGCTGATGTGGGCGGGGGCCCAGGATTTCGAGGCGATCGGGCTTTGGAGCGAGGCGCGTCAGGTGGCGGGGGTGGCGGCTCGGGTTTTGTTCGATGGGTCGTTCCTGTGATGGGGCTCACGGGCTGAGCACGCCACGCGGTGCCAGGGAGGCTCTGCCTCCCTGGACCCTCCGCTGGGGCCATAGGGCCCCAGACCCCTTTTCGTGAGGGGGCGGGGGTGTTGGGGCGGCTTTTTATTCCGTTGGCGGAACATTTAGGGCGTGCTTGAGGGATGTCCGGCGCGGGGCGGTTTTGGTTTTCGGGCGAGG